>CAYRTQ010000032.1:0-21004 GCA_964426865.1 uncultured bacterium | reverse complement strand
AGACCACAAATCGCGCCCTTCACGGAAAACATGCGCCCGGGGTCTGAAGATCGGTACGGCTTGAGGATGAGGTGTTTGTTCGGTGGAAGAAAGAGCGGTCCGTATAAATGATGCGGACTGTGCGGGAAGCGGTTCGCTCCGGCGTCATTTGTCGAACAATTCCAGGAGTTTGAGACGGTTGTCTTTGGACACGTTCAGGAATTGCACTCCCGCCGAGCCGTTGGGACGATACCGGAGCATGACCGAATCAGCGGAAAAGTCCGGAAGATCGGGCTGATTGATATTCAACATCAACCGTGAAGCCCCGGGAATCACCGAGGCCCGCTCCAATTTGATGCCGGAGAGATACGCCCCGCCGAAACTGATGTTCTCCAGCATCGCCTCGCCCGTTGCTTCGGGACCCAAACCATCCGGGCGGCACATTCCGATACGGGCGGACATGCGAAGACGGGCGCGGGGCCACCGTCGCTCGCAGGGTCCCCGGTACGTCGTCTCGGGCTGGGAATGCGTCGCATACAGGAGCGTGTGCAGTTTACGGGAGAGGTATACCTTTTCGAGATCTTCTTCTCCCTGGATGAAATCGTTCGCCAGTCCCTCGGTTTGATTCGGGAATATATCGCTGTTGAGGCGGCAGAGGATTCTCAGGGACGCCAGTTCCTTGTCGCGACGGATAGCCTCTATCAGGAAACGGCTGTGCATGTCCGTCAATTCGGAGTCGAGTACGAGCAGATCGGGGGTGTGCCGCGTACAGGAGATCAATGCATCGCAGCCCGTGGTCACCCGGTCGATCCACACCTGTTCGTCGTCGGAAAAAAGATCGGCGACCGAGGTGCAAAAATCGTTGTCCCGTGTGGCAATGAGAATACGCCACCGGGAATCCGAGGAAAGGGAAAGGTTCAGCAGTGTCTCAACTTCCTCCGGCCTCAGAAACCGACTCGATTCCACGATGTTCTCCTTTTTTTCCCCGCAAAGGGAAGGATACCCGTTGGATGGTTAAGGGTTAATTTGGTATCATCACATATACATATTGAATTTACGCTAAAAAATAATCGACTCTGTCTTCCGGGGAAAGTATTTTTTTAAGATTCAGTAATAATACTTCGTCAGTATGCACGGGGAAACCCGGTGATTCCGTGGATGATCCTGCTGTCCTTGCCTGAACCCGCGATGCGCGTGAAGAGAAGCCGTACCATGAAATCCCTTGTCCGACTTTCCGGCTCAGGTCGCTATTGCCCGGTTCCCACCCATATATGACGGTTTCAATGCCGTGTTTTTTCCCTGCATTACAGCGGAGAGCCGAAAATCCGTTCTTCTGACTTGACAGAATCTCCCGTCCGTGGTTACCTTTCATCTCCGGGATTATTCAGAATGATAGATATGCACCAAGGTTTTTGGGGAAAAGTTTCCCCCTTCCCTTTGTCCGGCGCCCTCCCCGTTTCGATACGATGTTCGCACCGGGGGGATTTCCCTTCAGCACCTGTCGCGGAGTGACATGTTCATACTCGACCGCTGGAAGACAACTCCGAAGATCGAGGGCGGCGCACCGGTGGCCTCATGCCGGGCAGCGGTTCCCGCCCGTTTCGACTTCATCGGCGGCTGGACCGACACTCCGCCCTACTATTTCGATCACGAAGCACGGGTGCTGAATACCACCCTGTATCTCCCGGAAACGGGATGCCGGGATCATGCTCCCGAACCTGCCATCACGGTCGAGGTCCGTCCCGCGGAAAGGCTGGAGATTTATGAAAACGGCGCTCCGGTGGATGATGCGGATCAACATGTCGTGATACGGAACACCCTGGCGCTCCTTTCCCTGTCTCATTCCCCCCTGCGGATATCCATTTCCAATTCCATTCCGAAAGGGAGCGGCCTGGGCGGCAGCAGCCTTCTCTCCGCCTGCATTCTTTCCGCGCTCCTCGGGGCTTGCCGGGGCATCCGGTATGTTCGGGACCATCTGGGCGATCTTGTCAACAATGTCCTCCTCATCGAGCAGATGATGGAAAGCGGCGGAGGGTGGCAGGACCAGATCGGCGGGCTGTTCCCCGGGGTCAAACTCATCGGCGTCTCGCCCGCGGCTCCCTGCCGTTATTCCATCGACTACCTGGAAAGAAGCGCGGAGAACCTGAGCCGACGCTCCCTTATCATCGATACCCGTATCCAGCGGAGAGCGGCGCGGATTCTCTTCTCCATCCGCCAGAAATACCTGGACCGCGACCCTCGGACTCTTGACACGCTGGAATCCATCGCCCGGAACGCCCGGACGGGCTTCCGCCTTCTGGAGGAGGGGAATATCCGGGATTTCGCCGCGCTCCTTTCCGAATCCTGGGAGCGGGTCAACGCCATTGAGTCCGGTTCCGTCGAGCCGGTTGAGCGGATTCGCCGTATCTGCGGGAGCGATCTGCACGGTATCAAGATCGGCGGCGCGGGGGGCGGTGGATTCATTCTCGTCATCTTCTCCGATCCTGATGCGAGGGAATACTACCACCGGCGTATCCGGGAGGAATATCCGGACTCCTTGGTATATGAGCCGTTGTTCGGGGCGTCCGGACTCACCCTCGACCACCCGGATTCGGACGAACCGCCCGTGAGAATCGGACCGGACCGCCGGTTGCAGGGCCTTGGATACCGGGAGGAATAAGGAATCCATGCGGACCGATAAAAAAATCATCTCGTACCGTCAGGCCGCCGCTCTCCGCCGTAACGCGCGCCGGGCGGGAAAAACCGTCGTTCTCACCACCGGCTGCTACGATATTCTCCACTTGGGGCATGTCATGCACTTTCATTACTGCAAATCCCGGGGCGACATTCTCGTGGTCAGCGTGGGGAACGACGAGACGGTGCGCGGCCTCAAGGGGCCGTCCCGCCCTATCAACGACGAACGGTTCCGGGCCCGTATGATCGCGGCGCTGGAGTGTGTCGATTACGTGGTGATCAGTGAGGAGAGCGGGAAGCTGGATCACTCCCGGCTGGTGGAGATTCTTCGTCCGGACTTCTATGTCGTGCCGTCCACCGATTCGATGCTGACGGAAAAGCGGGAGCTGGCAACAGAAAACGGCGGCAGGTTGATTACCTGCCGCCGCCTGCCGCCCGGAAATATGAAGGGCGGAATATCGACCACCGGGATCGAAAGGAAACTGCGGGAAGATTCGTCGGTTTGAACACCGCGACTTTTGGAGCGCGTTTATCCTTCGCTTTCCACGGCCTGTTTCTTGCGGCGCGGGCCCCGTCTCCGGATTTCGAGAGCGCCGATGCTCTGGAGATATGCTTTCAGGGGTTTCTTCTGTTTCTGGATTTCGTCCAGTTTTGCGCTCAGTTCCTTTTCCTGCTGCTCCAGTTCCGCATAGTGCGCCTTGTACATTTCCATGCGATCTTTTTCTTGATTCATGGTTTCCTCCGTTGGTTAACGATATGGTTATTCCGTTATTGTGTATTACGATTAAAATTAAATACTATTCTTCGGAAATGCCATATGTTTTTTATACTTCCCGCCGATTTTGACGAAATTGCATGAAATATTGATTTTTCCGTCAAACGGGGGAGTGGAAAGGATCGAAAAAAATCATTGAATTGCGCTGTCCGGATGGAGTTTCATTCCGGAGAATACCATGATTCCCGTCAAAATCTCCGACGGAATGTGCGGGGGGTGCAAACGGTCGCGGTAACGAGCCACGCACGCGGGGAAAAGCAATTTCCCCCGCGTGTTTTCGGGAACTCTTCCCGCTGTAACGGTAAAAAACGGAATGTGAAGCGTGGTTCCCCTGCAATTGTCTTAACAAAATTTTTAACAACTATGACCGGGATGCGGAACAGATTACCGTGCGTTCCAAGTCGATACTTCTTCCCGGGTTATCCTCAAGTCAATCCGGATGCCATGTATCTGGTTGCGGTTCTTTGAAGAACGCTTGATGATATATTCCCGGCGCTGTTTCCTGCGGAGCGAATGTGAAAGAAATTGAAAGAATGAAGTGTCGATGTAATCCCGCTTTTCACTTTCGAAAGATAGGCGACTGGCGTGGTATTCCGGTTCTTCCGGATTGCGTTCAGAATTGTTATCGGGTATAGGTTTGAACCGAGGTGTTTTATTTCTGTGCGATATGTATATTTTCATCCGCATATGCATTTTTCATTGATATCCCGATAGCCGCGTGCAATCTCCCGCGTATTCCGTCTCCGGTTAATACCGACATCTGCTCGATCCTGAAAATGGAGGGTTTTCCCCTGCCGGAAAAAAAACCCTGGACGCTGGCGTTTGGGCGTAGTTGAAACCGGCATAAAGGAACGGGCTTTTTTACTGGTATGGAACGAAATGTGGCGTAATACCGTGTTCGTATACTCTTTCATGCCTCGGCTTTTATCTCCGGTTTCCCCGTCTCCGTGTTCCGGTCTTCGCTTCCCGTTTTCCGATCATCCTTCCATCAGCCTGGTTCTCCGGAACCGTTTCACCGCCAGCGCTATCAGCGCCCCGTCCAGCGCCAGAAAGAACGCGGCCGCTTCTATCCCTGCCCGCACCGGGTCAATGGAGTCGAGAGAGCCGAGCAGGCCCGCTTTTATTTCCGGCGGGAGCACATTGATCAGCAGTCCCGGAAGGACCGCCGCGATGATGATGCCGAAACTGAGCGTTTGCTGGGCCTGACGCACGGTGGTGGCGCGGAGGGAGATAAGGATGCCGGCGCTCGACGCGAACCCCGTCCCGAGAATGCCCGCGGCCAGCCCGGCCAGGAGATAGCGCGGGTCGGGAAGGATGAGGCCTTCTCCGGAATGGGCGATATTCACGGTGATCAGCCCGGTGAAAATGATGAGCGCGGTGATGGAGAGGCCGTAGAGCATGGATGTGAGCAGCTTCCCGAAAAGAATGGCGCGGTCGGGCAGACGGCTGGCAAGGAGGGTTTCCAGAGTGTGACGTTCGCGTTCCCCGGCGATGGAATCGGCGATGATGGTGGTGGTGAAGAGGAGCGGGATCCAGGCCCAGGCGATGAGGGTCACCGGGGATTCCGCCCACGCCCGCCCGAACTGCAAGGGGAAGACGATGCCGAGAATGAGGATGGGAACCACTGTAATCATGAATGTACCCCGGGCGGAACCGCGCAGGTGCAGCAGTTCGATGCCCTCTTTCCGCATCACCGTCAGAAGATCGGATATCATTTTTCTTCCTCCATGATGGTGAGGAATGCCTCCTCCAGGCTGGCCGTTCCCTTGCGTATTTCCTCGATATCCACTCCGGACTGCACGAGGAATCGCACCACCGGGGCGGCCTGGCAATTCGGGGCCAGGGTGAACAGGAGACGCCCGCTCTCGGTCTCGGCGGATGTCACATCCTCGCGATGCCGCAGGTGGGTCAGCAGCTCCGGGGTGAACCCCTGGCCGTGCACCTCCACCCGCTGTCCGCCGCTCCGGGCGCGAAGCTCGTCCGGATGTCCCACCGCCGCCAGTTTCCCGCGGCTGATCACCCCCACCAGCGAGCAGAGCTTTTCCGCCTCGGGAAGGTTGTGGGTGGTGAGGAATACGGTGATTCCTTCTCCGGAGGCCAGATGGGCCAGGTCCTCGCGGAGCGTGGCGGCGGCCACCGGGTCCAGCCCGGCGGTGGGCTCGTCGAGAAAGAGCAGGGATGGACGGTGATAGATGGCGCGGGCCACCGCCAGTTTCTGCTTCATCCCGCGGCTCCAGGTCGCGGTGCGTTCCCCGCGACGGTCCCACAATCCGAACCGGGTGAGCAGTTCACGGGTGCGGGCGCGCCGCTCCGGGCCGGGAATCTTGTAGACACGTCCGTAGAAGTCCAGGTTTTCCTCGGCGCTGAGCCGCTCGTAGAGACCATTGAATTCCAGAAGCGCCCCGGTCCTTTCCCGCACGTTGACGCTTTCGGCGCGGGTATCGCAGCCGAGTACTTCCGCGGAACCGGCGGTGGGTTCGAGCAACCCCAGGAGGAGGTGAATGGTCGTGGTCTTTCCCGCGCCGTTCGGACCGAGAAACCCGAATACGATTCCCGCGGGAACCTCCAGTGTCAGGCCGTCCACCGCGCGCACCGTCTTGAAATCGCGGGTGAGACGGTCGGTGCGGATGGCGAGATCGTTCATGGAAGGACCCTCGCGCCCTCCGAAACCTCGACAGGCCATATCTCCGCGCCCTGGGGAATATGCGCCGGGTGATAGTTCCTGCCGACCGCTTCTTCCAGACGGGGCAGCGCTTCGCGGTCGGCCAGGGCGATGACGCATCCCCCGAATCCGGCTCCGGTGAGACGTGCGCCATAGACTCCCGGCGCTGAGGTCAGGATATCCACCAGGGTGTCGAGTTCCTCGCAGGATACCTCGAAATCGTCACGCAGGCTGGCATGCGAACCGAGAAGCAGCTTTCCGGCCTCGTCCTTTCTTCCGGCGTCGAGCGCTTTCACCATGTCGAGCACCCGGGCGTTTTCGGTGACAACGTGGCGGAGCCGACGGAAAACCGCGTTCGGGCAGGCGGTCCGCAGCGTGTCCAGGTCTCCCGGACCCACATCGCGAAGCCCCCGTATCGTTCGGTTCGGGAACGCTTTCCGGGCGCATTCCACCGCCTCTTCGCATTCCGTGCGGCGGCGGTTGTATTCCGAATCCACCAGGCCGCGCCGTTTGCGGGAGTTCACCACCACCCAGACCGTACCGGGAATCACCGCGGGAACCGGTTCCACGGTCAGATCGCGGCAGTCCACGAACAGGGCGGACCCACGGCGTCCGGCGCGCGAGATGAGCTGGTCCATAATGCCGCAGTTCACACCGACAAAATTGTTTTCCGCCCGCTGGCAGAGGAGCGCCGCGGGAATGTCCTCCATGTGGAACCGGAAGAGGCCTTCCATCAGGGTGAGAGTCGCCGTCTCCAAAGCCGCGGAGGAGGAAAGTCCCGAGCCGATGGGAACGTTTCCGCCCATCGAGAACTGGAAACCCTCGAACGCCTGCCCGGTCTCCTCGACCTCACGGAGGACCCCCAGGACATACCGGAACCAGCCCATGGGGTGTTCCGGGTCGTAATGCCCGGCTCCGCACGAGGCCTCGCTGTCATAATCGAGCGAATAACCTCCGATGATGCCGTCCCGGGTCTTCCCGGCGGCGAGGACGATCTCACGGTCGATGGCCACCGGGAGGACGAATCCGCCGGTGTAATCGGTATGCTCGCCGATGAGATTCACCCGTCCGGGAGCCACGGCAATGATTTCCGGCGCTGACCCGTAACGGTTGCGATAATCGCGGACGACCTGCTGTTCCAGTTCAGTCATGCTCTCCTCCGTATCCTGCGGGATGATTCCGCTTCCATTCGTGAGCCGAGGCGATGATTTCCTCCAGACCGGCCAAATCCTTTCTCCACCCGAGCACGCGTTGCGCTTTCTCCGGCGAGGCGACCAGCGCGGGCGGATCGCCGGGTCTGCGTTCGGTCACCTCGTGGGCGACCGCGCGGCCGGTGACCCGCTCGGCGGCGCGGATGACCTCCAGAACGGAGAATCCGCGTCCGGTTCCCAGGTTGAACGCATCGGTATCTCCTCCCCGGTGCAGGTACTGCGCGGCGAGGATATGCGCGTCCGCCAGATCGCGGACATGGATGTAATCCCGGACGCAGCTTCCATCGTCCGTGGGATAGTCGTCACCGAATACCCGGATGGGCGTTCCGTCGAGCGCGGCGCGGAGAATGAGCGGGATCAGGTGGGATTCCGGACGGTGGTCCTCGCCATAGGACTCGAACGCCCCGCCCGCATTGAAATACCGGAGCGCCACCGACCGGAAACCATAGGCGCGGCTGTAGTCCGTAAGCGCCTGCTCGACTGTCCGCTTCGTCCAGCCATAGGGATTCACCGGCTGGAGCGCGGCATCCTCGGAGAGCGGCACGGTGCAGGGGTCTCCATAGACCGCGGCGGTGGAGGAGAACACCAGACGGTTCACCCCCGATTCCCGCAGGTTGTCGAAGAAGCGGATGGAACAGGCCAGATTGTTGGTATAGTATTTCGCGGGGTTGGCCACCGATTCCCCGACCTCGATGAACGCCGCGAAATGCAGGGCCGCGTCGACGCCCCCGGAACACGCTTCCCGCACCGCCCGCGCATCGGAGATGTCGCCCATGACGAACCGCGCTTCCGGCGGAACCGCCGCCCGGAAGCCGTGGGAAAGGTTGTCCAGCACGGTCACCCGGTGTCCGGCGCGCAGGAGGGAGGCGGTGGTGACGCTCCCGATGAAACCGGCGCCCCCGGCGACCAGGATATTGAGAGACGGTTGGTCCGGCATCAGGCATTCCTCCGTGAATAATGGACGGTCGGGGCGGCGCGGAGCGCTTCCGCGGACTCGTCGGGCAGCGCGGGGTTGACAATGGTGCCGCCGCCGGATTCAAAGCCGGCCATGTATTTGAGCTTGTCCGCGCTCCGCATGGGCGGGAGATATTCGACATGGAAATGATAGGGTCCGGGATCGGTTCCTTTGCCGCAGGGGCAATTCTGGAACACGGTGATATTGGGGAACGGCATCCCGAACAGGTTGTCGTACCGTATCATCATTTCGCGATGGATATCGGCGAGCGCGCGGAGTTCCTCTCCGGTCAGTTCCGTGATGAACGGCGTGTGACGGCGGGGAACGAGCAGGACCTCGTAGGCGAGCCGGGCGAACGAAGGCACGAACGCCGCGAAATGATCGTTCTGGGCCACGACCCGCGCCCCGCTCCGCAATTCATCCTCCAGCACCGTGCAGAAAAGGCATTTCCCGGTGTCGAGACGGTATCTCCGGGCGTTTTCGTACCGCGCGGCGGGGATACGGGGAACGAAGTCGGTGGAGTATATCTGGCCGTGCGGATGGGGATTGGAAACGCCGATAATTTTGCCCCGGTTCTCGAAGAGCATGACGTTCCCGATTTCCGGGATGGCGGAAAGCTCGGCGAACTGGTCGCGGAAGGTGCAGATGATCCGGTGCACCTCGTCCGGGCTCATCTCCGGGATGGTGATGTTGTGCTTCGGGCTGAAACAGACAACGCGGCACACTCCCCGGGCGGGAACATCGGTCTCCGCGGCTCCCTCCCCTCCATCGAGAGAGTAACCCATCGAGAGGGTGGCGAAATCGTTGTCGAAGACATGCACCCCATCATACACCGGGTTCACTTTCCCTCCGGCGCGGGTGACTCCGGGGCAGAGATAGCATCCGGGGTCGTATTCCGGAAGTTCGCTACGGGCGGAGGATACCACCGCCCCGTTCCAGGGTCTTCCCGCAGTGGCGGGTGCGATGATGACCCATTCCCCCAGAATGGGGTTCCATCTGCGAAACGAAGGTCTTTGCGGCATGGTGAAGCAGATGCTCCTTTGTTGAATGATACAAGAAAAAAGGCAATCGATCTGATAGTATGCACATTTCGTCAAACGTGGGCAAGGAAAATTCATGGTTTACCGCATACGCTCCCCTCCGCGGCGAAACCCGGGAAAAGCGCCGCCGCTCCGGATTGGAGCGGAAATCCGTTGACAGCGTCCCGATCTTTGACTATACATGGGGGAGGATTGGAAGGGGAAGGGAAAAGGATTGAAAACGGGCGCACGGATAAAAAAAGGACGAAGGCGCACAAAACGGGAAAGTCGCCTTTTCATTGAATCCCGGACGCTTTGGCGCTGTTTTTTCTATGGGGGGAATTAATTCGGAATGATGAGCCAACTGGACTGCTTCCGGGCCACCATGCATCATGAGCCGCACGGGGAATTTCTCTTCTATGCCGGGTTCACCCCGGATCTGGAACGGAGGGTGCGGGATGGATTCGGCATCGGCGAGAGCGATATCCGCGAATTTTTCGGGATGTACAACCCCGTTATGCCCGAGCCGAAGCCGCCCTTTGGGTATTCCGCGCCCGATTATTCCTTCTGGTTCGGGGACATGGACCTGCCGGAAGGGGCGTTCATCAATCATCTCGGCGTGCTGGAAATTCCCGGGAGCATGTACCATTTCACCCGCTATGTCAGCCCCCTGCGGAACGCGGCCCGTCTGGAGGACATCGAACGGTTCCCCTATCCGGACATCCGGGGATTCGGAACCGCCCACATGGCGGCGGAAGTCCGCGCGGCGCATGAGCGGGGACGGGCGACCGGGTGCTGGATCGGGCACATGTACGAGGATTCCTGGCAGGTGCGGGGATACGAGCGCTTTCTCATGGATCTCATCGAGCGCCCGGAATGGTGCGAGTATATTCTGGACCGGTTCATGGAGCGCAACCTCGCCATCGCGCGCGCCGCGGCGGAAGCGGGGGTGGACTGGATCAAGACCGGGGACGATGTCGCCAACCAGAATACGCTGATGTTCTCGAAGGAGATGTGGCGACGGTTCATGAAGCCCCGCTGGGCGAAAGTGTTTTCCCTGGCGCGGAGCATCAACCCGGATATAAAGGTATGGTATCACAGCGACGGCAACATCGGGGCCATCATTCCCGATCTCATCGAGATCGGGGTGGATATCCTGAATCCGGTGCAGCCGGAATGTCTTGATCTTCCCTTCCTGAAGAAGGAGTATGGACGGGACCTGGTGTTCGACGGCACGATCGGGACGCAGACCACGCTGCCTTTCGGGACGCCGGAGCACGTACGGCGGGTGGTGGGGGAGAGGATGGAGCTGCTGGGCGGCGACGGCGCACTGATGCTTTCTCCGACCCATGTGCTGGAGCCGGAGGTGCCGCTCGAAAACATCCGGGCGTTTGTCGAGGCCGCGGGCGGCGCTCGGGCCGTCTTCCGGTCCGGGGGAAAGAACCCCGGGGAACGGTGACCGCGGGGGAGGAAACAAATCGTGGCGATGGCTGAGAACGGTGCACGGGAGAAAGCGGAAATCATGATCAGGACGGTCAATCTCTCCAAGATCTATACCGCCGGGGAAGTGCGGACAGCCGCTCTCCGCGGGGTGAATCTGGCGGTGCGCGAGAGCGAATTCGTGGCGGTCATGGGGCCTTCCGGGTGCGGAAAGTCCACCCTGCTGAACGTTCTGGGGCTGATCGACATTCCGACCGGGGGGGAGTACCATTTTCTGGGGACCGAAGTCTCCCGTTTCCCGGAACGGCGCCGGGCGGTTCTGCGCAAGGCGAATATCGGCTTCGTGTTCCAGAACTACAATCTCATAGAAGAAATGACCGTCGCCGAAAATCTGGAACTGCCGCTTCAGTATCTCGGGATTTCCGCCGCCGAGCGGAAGAAACGCATCGATACGGTTCTGGAACGCTTGCAGATCGCCCACCTCGCCGGCATGTTTCCCCGGTATCTTTCCGGCGGACAGCAGCAGCACGCCGCGGTGGCGCGAGCGGTGGCCTCGCGTCCACGGCTGATTCTCGCCGACGAACCCACCGGGAACCTGGACTCCCTCCACGGTGACGAGGTCATGCGGCTGCTCGGCGAACTGAACGAGGAAGGGACCACCATTGTCATGGTCACCCATTCCCCATCATACGCCCTGTACTGCCATCGCTGCATCCATCTTTTCGACGGGCGCATCGTTTCCGAAAGCATCCGGGGAAGCAGTCATGGGTAGAGACGCCCTGAAAGTCGCCATCCGCACCCTCTTCCGGTTT
The DNA here is from genome assembly GCA_964426865.1 of uncultured bacterium. Lineage (GTDB taxonomy): Bacteria > Latescibacterota > Latescibacteria > Latescibacterales > Latescibacteraceae > JAWLHT01. The sequence continues at coordinate 9,478 of CAYRTQ010000032.1, read as the reverse complement.
CCGGTCCACTCTCTCATCACCCTGTCCGGTCTGGCGGCGGGCCTGGCCTGCTGCCTCCTCATCTCCCTCTATGTCGCCGATGAACTGAGCTACGACCGGTACCACAGCAATGCCGAAAGCATCAGCCGCATCGTCACAGAGCACCGGGTATCGGACCGACGGGTGGGGGACGCTCTGACCCCGGGGCCGCTCGCCTCGGCGGTGGCCGGTGAGTTTCCGGAAGCGCTCGCCGCGGTGCGATTCTGGAAAGATCCGGGCAGGGAAAGCGTGGTGGTGGGCTCGGGCCTGTGGAGCGGCAGCGAGAAGCGGTTCTACTTCTGCGATCCCTCGGTGTTCCGTGTGTTCACTTTCCCGCTTGTACGGGGGGAGCCGGACCGTTGTCTGCGCGAGCCGTTCACCGTGGTGCTCTCCGAATCGACGTCGCGGCGGTATTTCGGAACGCTTGATCCGGTGGGACGGCGTCTTTCGGTGAATCTGGGCGAACCCCGCGAATACCGGGTCACCGGGGTGATGCGGGATATACCCCGCAACTCTCACCTGCGGGCCGATTTCCTGGCCTCGCTCTCCAGCCTGGAGGAGACGCAGGGGCATCTTTTCATCGACTGGCAGCGGGCGGATTTTTATACCTATATCCTGCTTTCGCGGGAATATTCCCCCGATGCGCTGTCCGGGAAGCTGGGGGATTTGATCGGCAAATACATGGGCCCGGAATCGTACAATCGGGTGGGATTCTTCCTTCAGCCGCTCACATCCATCCACCTTCGCTCCCATCTGGAAAGCGAGGCGGAACCCAACGGCGACATCGCAACGGTCACCGCGTTCTCCGCCATCTCCTTCTTCGTACTGCTCATCGCCTGCATCAACTTCATGAATCTCGCCACCGCCCGCTCCTCGTCGAGGGCGCGGGAAGTCGCGGTGCGCAAGATTCTGGGGGCGCGACGCGGCGGCCTGATTCTCCAGTTCATGGGGGAATCGGTCTTCACCGCCCTTCTCGCGCTCCTGTTCGCCTGTTCCCTGGTGGAAATGGCGCTCCCGGCGTTCAACAGCCTGACCGGGAAATCACTGGATATTTTTTACTATCGAAACCTCCCCGCGCTGGCGGGAGTTGTTGTCGCCGCGTTGCTGACGGGCGCGGTATCCGGAATATATCCCGCGCTCTTCCAGTCGCGGTTCACCACGGTGCAGGCTCTGAAAGGGTACACCGCCGGTTCAGCCTCCCCGCTGCTCCGGGAGGCGCTCGTGGTGGTCCAGTTCTCGATTTCCATCGCGCTCATCATCTGCACCGGGGTGGTCGCCTCCCAACTGGATTACCTGCGGGACGCTTCCCCCGGTTTCGCGAAGGAGAATGTCGTGGTCGTTCCCCTGCGCGGACGCGCCGTGCAGCGGAATTACGAGCGTCTCAAGGCGGAACTGCGGAGCGATCCCCGTGTCCTGGGCGCGGCCGCATCCTCCTCTTTCCCCGGGGACGCCGGCATGCCGCAGTACGAATTCAAGCCGGAAGGCGCGGCTCCGGGAAGGCTGCTGGCCATGTACGGCCTCATGGTGGATCGTGATTTCCTTGAAACGTACGGCATCGGGCTGGCGCGGGGGAGGAATTTCAGCGCGGATTATTCTCCGGACCGTGAGCAGGAATTCATTATCAACGAAGCGGCGGCGCGCGCCCTGGGGTGGGAGAATCCCCTCGGGAAACGACTGTCGCGCGGCATCCTCAATGGCGTGGTGATCGGCGTGGCGCGGGATTTCCATTTCCGTTCCCTTCACGAACGGATCGAACCCCTCTTCCTGGCGGTTTCACAGAGCCGGTTCCAGTATCTCTCCATACGGCTCCGTCCGGGGGATGAGGCCGCCGCCTTGGGATTTCTGCGCCGTACCTGGAAAAACGCCGATCCGGATTCTCCGTTCGAGCAGTTTTTCCTCGGCGATTCCCTTCAGCGCCTCTATCACACCGATGTGCGCACCGGACGGATATTCGGGGCTTTCTCCCTGCTCTCCATCGCCATCGCCTGCTTCGGCCTCTTCGGCCTCGCTTCCTTCACCGTGGAACAGCGCACCCGCGAGATCGGCATACGGCGGGTGCTCGGCGCTTCCCTGCGGGATATCCTCTACCTCCTCTCGAAGGACCTCATCCGTCTCGTCCTCATCGCCCAGGTTCTCGCCTGGCCCGCCGCATGGCTGGCCATGAGAGCCTGGCTCGGGAGTTTCGCCTACCATGCGCAGATGGATGTACGGGTATTCCTGCTCGGGGGGGCGCTGGCCGTGATCATCGCGTTCCTCACCATCAGCGTGCAGACCTGGAAGGCGGCCACCGCCAATCCGGCGGACGCGCTGAGATACGAGTGAAGGGGGGCAAAAGCCAAGAGGGGAATGGTGCTTCGCAGTTTTTCATGGGTAGATGCCATGACCGGACATGGGCTGCATGTGCCGGTTGCACAGGCGCTTTCTTGGGGTAAAAAATCCTTCACCCCGTTCACCTCCTCTGTACTTTTCTGTACGCCCAGAAAAGCGCCAAAAGAGGGCGGTCCGGGAAAAGCCAAGGACTCCCCGTGTATGGCATGGCTTCCGGGGACCGCTGAACTCGCTGTCGCTCGAACAGCAGCGGTCCACTGCCCCGGAATCCAAGCCGTACACGGGGGGCTTTTCCAGGACAGGTGAAAACCACACCATCCATACCCGGCTTCGGAGAAAACCGCATCAGTAGCGTTTACCCACAGAAAAACACGGAGCTGGGATGAACACGACGGTCTTCCCCTTCCGGCCTTTTCATCCCGGTAATCCGAAAAACCCGCGAATCCATCACTTCCCTTTGCCCCTTTGTGCCTTTGCTCCTTTGCCCCTTCTTTCCCTCACTCCAGCGTGAAATAGAAAGTCGCTCCCTTTCCGGTTTCACCCTCCGCCCACACGGAGCCACCGTGTTTCTGGATGATGCGGCGGACGATGGAGAGGCCGATGCCGGTCCCCGGGAACTCCGTTTCCGAGTGCAGGCGGCGAAAGGGAAGAAAGAGGCGATCGACATACTGCATGTCGAATCCGGCGCCGTTGTCGCGAACGTAGAACGCTCTCCGGCCATCCTGCTGCGTTTCCCCGAATTCGATACGCGCCTGGGGCGTTTTCGAGGTGAATTTCCAGGCGTTGCCGAGGAGATTCGCGAGCACCTGGCGCAGGAGGTCCTCGCCTCCCAGCGCGGTCACACCTTCCTGAATCACGGTTTCCACCTGGCGCTGGGGATCGGTACGGCGCAGGTCTTCGAGAATGGACCGGGCGATTCCGCTCAGATTGACTTCCGTTTGGTGCAGTTCCACCCGGGTCACACGGGAAAGGTTGAGGAGGTCCTCGATGAGCTGGCCCATGCGCTGGGCCGCCGCCCTTATCCTCCGAAGGTAATCCTCGCCCTCTTCGCCCAGCTTCCCGGAGAAATCTTCCTGGAGCGCCAGGCTGAACCCGTCGATGCTCCGCAACGGGGCGCGCAGGTCATGGGATACCGAGTAGCTGAACGCCTCCATTTCCTTGTTCGCGGCCTGCAACTGGGCGGTGCGCCGGACGAGCAGATCATTCAGTTGACGGACGTGCTCCTCGGCGTTTTTACGTTCGGTGATGTCGGTGAGCATGGCGAGGACGCCGATCACCTGTCCATCCCGGTCCCGCAACGGAGTGCCGCTCACGATGGTCCAGAGCGTGCTGCCGTCCTTCCGCACATACCGGTAGTCGTACCGGTCCCGCTCCCCGGCATTACGGCGTTCCAGACGCTGCAATACCGTTTCCCGCTCGTCTTCGGGAACGAATTCCAGTACGTTTTTCCCGATTATCTCCTCCGGAGCATATCCGAAAAGGGAGGCGAGCTTGGGATTGACAAACGTGGTTTTGCCCTCGGTATCGAGCACCCAGACCCCTTCCTCCGCGGTTTCCACGAGATTGCGATATCGCTCCTCCGATTCGCGCAGGGCGTTTTCCGCCTGTTTCCGCTCGGTGATGTCCCGTGCGTATCCAAAAAGGCCGATGATTTTGCCATCTGCATCATGACGGGGCGAATAGGCGTCATCGAACCAGCGCACTTCTCCGTTCACCAGGATTCGCTGTTCGCTTCTCCGGGTTTCCCCTGTTTCGAGAACATCCCGCTTGATCTCCATAATCCGTTCGGAATCAAGAAAATGCGGGAGTTCGGCGTCGGTCTTTCCCGGCACCCGTTCTTCCGCGGAAGGCGTGTTCGGATTGGCGATCCAGGTGTATCGCAGATTCTGGTCCTGGAAGAAGATGACATCATGGGAATTCTCCACGATGAGACGCAGGGTTTCCTCGGCCCGGACCCGGTCGGTGATATCCACCGCGATGACCCCCACTCCCTTCTCCCCATCGGGAAGGGTCAGGGGAAAATAGGATGCGGTCCAGTTGATGATTTCGCCCGGGCGGCTGGGCATTTCGCCGCTGATCTCGATATTGACCTCGGGATTGCCGGTTTGCAGCACCTTCTGTATGATTTTCTCCAACACGGGACCGAATACCGGATTGATCTCGCTGGCGGTCTTCCCGATGATCTCGTCAACCCGTTTCCCGAAATACCGCGCGGTGGTTTCATTGACTTTCACATACCGGAACCGGGCGTCCACAATGGCCATCCGTACCGGCGAATCGACAAAGAATGCATTCAGCCGGTTTTCCGATTCGCGGAGTTCCGTGTCGTCGGTTTCACAAGGAAATTCCTGCGTTTCCTGAGTCCTGTCCATGATGCACCCTCTGGTAATCCGCCGGGAATAAGGCGTTTTTTTTCGTGGCATTATTATTACAATATAATACAGATGAGAAGAATGCGCATGTGGATTCCGTGGGGGACAATACAGGATGAGGGATGGTTTTCGGCGGATACGCCCGGGAGTTTTCCAATGGATACCTTTGGGCTGCGCTTTCTCAACCCGCTGGCTTGGACCGGCTCAGCCAATGGACAAGGAGTTCACCGGACACGAAGCACCCATATTTATCCCCATACGGTTCACTTTGCATGGGGGCGCTTCGACAAGCTCAGCGTCCGCGCTGGCCGAGCCTGTCGAAGCCGGCATAAGGAGTGCATCCAGTTGAAAAAATACTCGTGAGGTGGTGAGGGTGGGGGATGTGGAGCGGGGAGAATTCCCGGTCCGGATTCGCGGAATATAATGGAATGATACGGACCAGCGGGAAACCGTTTTCCCACTGTATCGATAGCCTTCATGCTTCAGACTTCATCTTTCCTTTCCCCTCGGCTCACTCTTTTCAGTTCGGCCCTTCTCGCCCGGATGCGTTCGATATCGATGGGGTAGCTGCCGTATTCTTTCACCGCGCGGTACATGGCCGACGCGTTTTCGGGGGGCACGAGATCGTGGACCTCGCTGGATGAGCCGATGAGAATACCCCGATCCGGACCGATGCGCTCGATGATCTCCAGTGTTTCGTCCTCCACCTGCACGCGGGAGCCGTAGGGGAGAGTGGTAGCGCAGCAGACATTGCCGAACAGCAGGGTATCCGGCCAGTCACGGTGGATTTCGAAAATGTCGTTGCAGCCGTTGCGTTCGATGGGATTGAGGCCGTCGGCCCCGAGTTCCCCCAGGATGATGGGGAGCAGTTCCCCGTAGCGCCCGTCGGTGTGGAACAGGAACTTGACATCCCGCTCACGGAGGGGCGCGGTGATTTGCCTCCAGCGGGGGAGGCCCTGTTGACGAATGAACTCGGGGCTGAAAATAGGGCCGGTTTTCCCCGCGATGTCTTCGCCCATGAACAGGAGGGGTGCGCGGGTGTTTTCCGCGAAGACCCGGGCGATATGGGCCGAAAACCGGGCGGTGCAGTCCATGATGTGGGAGATCAGCTCCGGGGCGTCATAAATGGCGGTGCAGAACAATTCTGTGTCGGTATAGGTATAGGCGTCGCAGATGGGGCCTTCCAGCCCGCCGATGAACACGAGGTCGTATCGGTCGTACACGTCCTGGATGTACCGGAGCCTCGGGCGGTACCACGCTTCGATTTCCTCAAAGACCGGAGGGTGGGGGAGATTTTTCTCCAGCCCGCGCAGATCATGGAAAGGGCGGCGGGAGATCCATGCGGTTTCCCCGGCCTCGCTCACTTCCCAGTCCGCGGGATCGACTCCGAAGAAACGAATCCAGTTTTGGATTTTCGCTCCCATCCAGTGACGGAAGGGGTCGTAGACATTGCGGGTGATATCCAGACCGATGCCGTGGAGCGCCCGGGCGTTCACCTCCACCAGTTCCTCGAAGGAATAGCGCCGGGAAAGATCCAGTCCGCCGTAACGGACGAGGACTTCACGGTTGTCCATGACATCGTAGGTGAGAATGCGGTCGACCGGTTCGCGGTTCAGTGTTTTCTTGAAGCGTTCGAGGTTGGTCATGATGGATTTCCTATCGGTTGCGGGTGGTATCCCGGGGAGCGGTTTTCGTGGAGTCCGTCACACCCTCGACGGGGATGCCCTGCTCGGCCATGATCCGGACATAGTTGCTCCGGTCGATGAGGATGCCGGTCGTACGGGTGTCTTTCGGAGGCTCGACACCATCCCTGATCCAGGTATAGAGGAGTTCCGTGGCCTCGAATCCGTGACGGTAGGGGCTGAGCAGGCAGGTGGCAAAGAATCCGGTGGGTGATTCCTTCTCGAATTCCGGGATCGCCGAAGAGCCGCCGATGCCGATCCCGATGACCCGGTCCGCGCCGAACCCGTGATTCTCCAGCGCGCGCACCGCCCCGAGCACGCCCTCGTCGTTCACCGAGAAAACCAGCCAGTGTTTCACTTCGGGATGACGGGTCAGGAGGGTGTTCGCGGCATCGAACGCCCCCGGAACGTCTGTGGTCTTCTCCGGGGCGCGGTAGATTTTGTCCGCGGGGAATCCGGCGGCAGCGAGCGCGGATGCGGCGCCTTCCGTACGCTCCCGCACTGTATTCAGCTCATCGAAAGTGATGGCGGCCGCGGCGGTTTCCCCGGCATTCCAGCCGCGCTTCTGAAACTCCGCATAGAGCGCCTTTCCCACCGTCTCCCCGATAGCCCGCGCGGCGATCCCCATGTAGGGGACGTCCAGGGGTTTGCCATCGGGCCCCGTGAATTGATCATCCACCGTGAATACTTTCATGCCGTGGGAATTCGCCCGGGCCATGATCGCCGGGCCGAGCCGCACGTCCGGGGTGCAGATCACGAATCCCCGCGCCCCTTGGGCGGCCAGGTTGTCGATGGCGGCGAGCACCTTTTCGCCGTCGTTCGCTCCGATGGTAATGACCTCGAAACCGTACTTTTCGCCGCACATCCGGGCGAAACGGTGTTCATCCTGAAACCAGCGTTCTTCCGGCATTTTGACCAGGTATCCGATGCGGATTTTTTTCTCGCCCTTCGGCGCGCATCCCGCTGTCATGAACAGGATGGCGAGCGCGACAAGCGCGACGAGCGAACCCCGAACCATCATTTTCATACCCATTTCCCCGCCCGTAATTGTCGGTTTGTGCAAACGGTGAGGCGCGATTGGCCGCGCGTCGTCTCGATGGGGGAAAGATAGGCGGGAGCGGGGGAAAAGGCAATTTCATTTCCCGTGTTTTCCGTGTCCAATGAGAATGAGTTCTCCGTGGTTTTCCGTGGGTAACCGGTACTGATGCGGCATTCGCCAAAGCCGGCGATGATGCAGGGTATGGGTGGTGCGGTAGGAACCTGTCTTGGAAAAGCCCCCCGGGTATGGAATGGATTCCGGGGCAGTGGACCGCTGCTGTTTGAGCGACAGCGAGTTCAGCGGTCCCCGGAAGCCATGCCGTATCCGGGGAATCTTTGGCTTTTCCCGGACCGCCCTCTTTTGGCGCTTTTCTGGGCGCACCAGAAAAGTACAGAGGAAGTGAAAGGGGAGCAGGCTACCTTTCCCCACCAAAGCGCCTGTGTAGCCGGTAAATGCAGTCGGCACTCGGTCATGACATCTATCCATGAAAAGCTGCGAAGCACCAAAAATGTGTTGTGGATTTATTTTTCGCACATGATACTATTACGATACAGAGTGAATAAATCGAGCCGTTTCCCACCCTCGGGGAGAGCCGCCGTGGAAAATCAGGAAACAGGAAAGACGCGACAGGCCGCCGAAGCGGTTCTGGATGGCGAGAGACGCGGGGGGCTGTATTCCCGTCTGTTGCCGTTTCTCGGTCCCGCGTTCATCGCCAGCGTGGCCTATATCGATCCGGGAAACTTCGCCACCAATATCCAGGGCGGAGCCCGGTTCGGATATATTCTCCTCTGGGTTATCGTGGCATCCAATCTCATGGCCATGCTCATCCAGTACCTTTCCGCCAAGCTGGGTATCGCCACCGGACGGAACCTCGCGGAACAGTGCCGCGACCGTTTCCCGCGTCCCATGACGCTCTTCATGTGGGGACTGATGGAACTGGTGGCCATGGCCACCGATCTCGCGGAATTCATCGGCGCGGCGGTTGGGTTCAATCTCCTCTTCGGCATTCCCCTGTTCGCCGCGGGCATCCTCACCGGAATCGCCACCTTTCTCATCCTTGGACTGGAACGGTACGGGTTCCGGTCCATCGAGGCGGTGATCACTGTTCTGGTGGGAGTGGTGGCGGCCTGCTATGTGGCCGAGACGATTATGGCGCGGCCCGATTGGGGAGCGGTGGCCGGTCATCTGTTCACACCCCGGTTCGCCGGCGCGGAGAGTGTGGTGCTCGCCACCGGAATTCTCGGCGCCACGGTCATGCCGCACGCCATATTCCTCCATTCCGCTCTCACCCAGGGACGCATCGTGGTGCGTGGGGAAGAGAAGATGCGACGGCTGGTGCGGTTCGAAATGGCGGATGTGATCATTGCCATGTCCGTGGCGGGGTTGGTGAATATCGGCATGCTCATCATGGCCGCGTCCACCTTCCACCGGAGCGGATTGACCGGGATTGGCACCCTGGAAGAAGCGCACCGTACGCTCGAACCGCTCCTCGGACCGGCGGCGGGCGTCGTGTTCGCGCTCGCCCTCCTCGCCTCTGGTCTCTCATCCGCATCCGTGGGGACCATGGCGGGACAGGTCATCATGCAGGGTTTCATACGGAAAAGGATTTCACCCTGGATACGGCGGCTGGTGACCATGGGTCCCTCTCTTGCGGTGATCGGAATCGGGCTCGATCCCACCCGCACCCTGGTAATCAGCCAGGTGTTCCTTTCCTTCGGGCTTCCGTTCGCTCTGGTCCCCCTGGTACTGTTCACCCGGCGAGGGGATATCATGGGAACGCTGGTCAACCGCCGGGCCACAACCGTGCTCATTGTCATGGTCACCGCGCTGGTGGTTGCGCTGAACCTTTACCTCCTCTTCCGTCTTCTCATGGGAGAATGACACCATGTTCCAACATCTTCTGGTTCCGCTGGACGGGTCGCACATGGCGGAATCGGCGCTCGTCGCCGCCGCGTTCATCGCGGAGCGTTTCAAGTCAGATGTGACCCTGCTCCATGTCATCGAGCACCATGCTCCCTCCGAGGTTCACGGCGAGCCGC
>CAYRTQ010000031.1:1679-21015 GCA_964426865.1 uncultured bacterium | reverse complement strand
CGAACGGGGTGCGTTGTAGGGGGCTGCGTTCCCATAGAAGGCTATATCCTTATTTGCGAATAGGCTCCAAGATTCCCCCCATTCCGCGATTCTGGAGAATGATACCCATGACCATTCCGCATTCCCGGCGGAGGTTCCTCACCGGGGCGTCCGCCGGGCTGCTCGGAATCGCCGGTCTCGAACCGGGGCATTCCGAAGCCTCTTCCCCGCGCTCCTGGCAATCCCCGGAAAAACCCGACCCGAAACTGCAAAAGCTCCTGGAGGACCGCGTACGCTCCCTGCGCGGCGAGACCGGGGTGTATGTCCGTCACCTGCCCACCGGGCGCACCGCCGCGATCCGCGCGGACGAACTCTTCCCCACCGCCAGCCTCATCAAGGTCTCCATCATGCTGGCCCTCTTCGACCGTATCGAACGGGGGGAACTGTCCTATCACCAACCGCTCGCCTATGACGGGTCCTGGACCTACCAGGGCATGAACGACGATATTCTCTCGCGGTTCAAGATCGGGGAAACCATACGGTTGAGCAAGCTCATCATGCTCATGATCACCATCAGCGACAACACCGCCTCCAAGTGGTGCCAGGAACTGGCGGGCGGCGGGTCGCGGATCAACGAAACGCTCGCGGCGCACGGTTTCCGGTCGCTCCGCATCAACGCCCGCACTCCCGGAAGGGAGAATGAGTACGCGGCCTTTGGCTGGGGGCAGACCACCCCGCGCGAGATGTGCGGACTTCTGGCGCTCATCCGTGAAAACCGCGCGGTCAGCCCCGCGGCGAGCGAGGAGATGTACCGCGTGCTTACCCGTATCTACTGGGACGGCGAGGCGCTTTCCCGCATCCCGCCCTCGGTGCAGGCGGCTTCGAAACAGGGCGCGCTGGACCGCTCGCGCTCCGAGGCGGTCCTCGTGAACGCCCCGCACGGCGATTACACCTTCTGCGTCATCACGAAAAACCAGGAGGATCAGAGCTGGGGGAACGACAACGAGGGGTTCGTCCTCCTGCGGGATATTTCCGGGCTTCTCTGGGACTACTTCGAACCCCGGCGCACCTGGAAACCGGCAAAGAAAACATGGAACTGGGACCGGGAGTGAGCAGGGGAAAGAGGGCAAAGGCGAAGGGAAATGATCCGGACCGGGATTCGCGGGACATGGGATTACGGGGATGAAAAAGACCGTGGGTTCGGGCCGCCGCGCCCCCCACGGTCCATGTCCGCACCGCCTGTTTTCATCACCGGCATCCCCTGTCCCGTGCACCTCGGTTCAGTCCGGACGGAGCCGGTTTGTCCGCCGGCCACGAAGAATAACCCGTGCCGCGCGTTATCCTTTTGCCGGGCATACCATTCTATCCGGCGGGAAGGCGTCCTTTTTCGGCTTGACTTGACCCAAAGGGGCGCGTATTTTTATCATTGAGTCAGTATGTGACTCGCGAAAGCGCGCGGAATGGAATCCGGTATGTTGAACGGCCCATTCCCGGAATACATTCCGGAGAACGGTTGCCACGGACACGGCGAGAGGGAGGTGGGGACAGGTGATAACGGCGACCCCGGTTCACTCGTTCGCGGTTACCCTGCCGGATGCGATACGGATTCAGAAGGAACTGAGCGCTCTGGCGGATATTTCCGATGCCATCGAGTCGCCTGAATCGGTGGAACTTGTCGGCGGCGCGGACGTGGCGTTCATTACGCTTTCTCCCGAATCACCCGATGCGGACCGCTCCGATCCGGCGTCTTTTCCTCACGGGGAGGAGAGGGAAGACACTCCTTCGGGAATACCCGGGGTGTCCGCTCTCGCGTGTGTTGTTGTTCTGGACAGGAAGCGACGGGAGGTGGTCGAAACGGTGTTCGCGACCGCTCCGGTGTTGTTTCCCTATATCCCCGGCCTCCTCACGTTTCGTGAGGGACCGGCGGTTCTTGCCGCTCTCGGGGAACTATCCGGGCTTCCGGGAGTCATGCTCTATGATGGAACGGGCATCGCGCACCCCCGGGGTATGGGAATCGCGACACACATGGCGGTGCTCACCGGAATCCCGTCCATCGGTTGCGCCAAATCCCCGCTCGTCGGTTCCTGCGACGATCCCGGGATGGAAAAAGGCGATTGGTCATATATATATTATCGCAAGCGTGTCGTCGGAACATGCCTCAGAACCCGCCGCGGAGTCAAGCCGATGTATATTTCTCCCGGCAGCGGGTTCAGCGTGGACGGAGCCTGCCGGTTTGCCCTGGAGCTGACCGGGAAGTACCGTCTGCCGGAACCCACCCGTATGGCGCACCAGTTGGTGACCGAACAGAAGAGGCGGATGGTCCGTGGGGAATCATGAAGAGTATCCAGAACGAGAGGATGGTGTAAGATGGAGGGCGACTTTCCGAAGTGCTTGAGATGTGAGAAAGGCGTTCTGGTTCCGTTGTCGGACTATGGCCGAGATGGAGCTTCCATACGGTACAAGGCGTGGGTGTGCACCAACCCGGAGTGCGGCTACAATCTCCGGATCGACAACGGCGAAATCAGCATGGGCCGGACCATCGGCATGTCCGGAAAGTGATCGCATCCTGATTTTTGAGGGATTGGAAAAAATCGGGCGCTCCGCACCTCGCTTCCCTTCTCTCCTTACTCCGGGATCAGGGACGGGTTTCCGCGGAGTCGTACTCCTTTGTGCGCCCCTGTTTCTTTCACAATCCTTTCAGATCGGTAACGACGGGTGAGAATGTTCAAATCCGGAACGAACAACGCCGCCAAGGTGATGAGTGTGCTGGCCGCGCTGGTCCTCTGGTTCCATGTGACCGCGGGGGGAACGTTCACTACGACCGTTTCCCTGCCCATACGGTATATCAAACCGGTGCGGGGGCTCATGGTCGCCAGTGTCACGCCGGAACGGGTGCTGGTGCTGGTCCGGGGATCCGGAAGAGCGCTTTTCATCCATAACATAAAACGGCTTTCCGACCAGGACAAGCAGTACGCCCTGGTGAATCTGGCGGGACTTCCCGAGGGAAAGAACCGTATATCCATCGACCGGAGCAAGGTGTTTCTCGGGGTGGATGGCCTCGACGTGGAGAGTATCCTCGAAAACGCCGACTTCACCGTGGTCCTGGACCACAAGACGCAGCGCACGGTGACCGTGGATGTGGACAGTCTGCCCGGCCTGAGGGTGGAAAAGGGAATAACCGTGGTGGGCCGTCCGGCCACCGAGCCGAAGTATGCGCTCATCGAAGGGCCGGCAAGCATTCTGCGCACCATCGCCTCGGTACGGGTCGCATCCCTGCCCCGCACCGAAGTATCCCTGAGCGACACCGTACTCAAAGCGGAACTGGACACCAGGATGAATCCGTTTGTCGATGTCCAGCCGCGGAAGGTGGAACTCCGGTTCACCGTCGAGCCGCTCGCCGAGAAGGTTATGGCGGCGCTTCCGGTCCGTCTGAAAGGGTTTCCGGGCAAACGGAAATACATCGCCAGCCCCGAAAGCCTGGATGTCCGGATCCAGGGCCCGGCATCGGTCATGGCCCGGGTGGAACGGGAAGATCTCTCTGTATCCGTGCCGTATGATTCCTTCCTGAAGCAGACAGCGGACGGGGGGAAATCGGTACGGCCCGAAATCGTATATCCGAAGGGAGTCACCGGAGTTTCGCCTTCACCGGAAACGGTGCAGGTGGCTCCGCGGGAAGGACACGAGCGATAACCGCGTGTCCTGTTTTTCATTTATTCCGACTCCTGTCCTGACATCTGCCTCTTTTTTTTATAAAGGCTTCATTTGAACGTCCTGGGAATTGAAACATCGTGTGACGACACCTCCGCCGCGGTGTACACCACGGAGCGCGGCCTCCTCTCCTCCACCATTTCCTCGCAGCTCGAGCATGTGGAATATGGCGGCGTAGTTCCGGAACTGGCCAGCCGGGCCCATCTCTCCCTCATTCTTCCGGTGGTTCACGACGCCCTGACACAGGCGGGAATGACACTCGGAGAGGTGGAAGGCATCGCGGTGACAGCCGGTCCGGGCCTGGTGGGATCGCTTCTGGTGGGAGTGAGCGTGGGAAAAGCGCTCGCGCTCGCCCGTGGCATTCCGCTCATCGGAGTGCACCATATCGAGGGGCACATCCAGTCCAATTTTCTCGTACCGCCCTTTCCGTCCCATCCATCCATCGTGCTGGTCGTCTCCGGCGGACACACCGAACTGGTACTCATGGAACGCCCGCTGGAGTACACGGTCCTCGGCGGGACCCGTGACGACGCCGCCGGGGAAGCGTTCGACAAGGTGGCCAAGCTGCTCGGCCTGGGGTATCCCGGCGGACCCGCGGTCCAGAAAGCCGCGGAAGGCGGAGATGAGACGTTCGTGGATTTCCCGGTGAGCCGGGTTCCCGACTACGAGTTTTCCTTTTCCGGTCTCAAAACCGCGGTGCTGGTCTACGCCAACGAACAGGGCCCCGAATTCGTCCGCGCGCATCTCCCGCATATCCTCGCCTCCTTCCAGCGGGCCGTGGTGGACGCCCTGGTGAGCAAAACGCTCCGGGCGCTGAAGGAACACCGTATCCGCACCCTTCTCCTGGCCGGGGGAGTGTCCGCCAACCGGGCGCTCCGGGACCGTCTCGCCCGCGAGGCCCGCCGTCACGGTTTCGGCCTGTTCGCGCCGCCGTTACGGTACTGCACGGACAATGCGGCCATGATCGCCCGGGCGGGACACGAGCGCCTCATCCAGGGCATGTCCTCGCCCCTGACCCTCAGTCCCGAACCACGGCTGCCGTTATGAGAAGAAAGCGCGGATCGAGATAGAGCCGAAGGTGTAAGGAAAAAGAAAAAAGGGGAAGCGCGGACGGGCTGATCTCTTCCCGCATCCGGCCTTCCGCCGCTTCTGCGGGTTTTTCGTCCGGCATCTTGATCCCCGGCGTTCTTTTGCCTTGTCTTTTCCTCTCCCTGCATTATATACCTTTGGCGCTCCGGTATTTCGCAACTCAGGAAAATCCCATGGACAACCAGATCGACTCCATTGCGGTACAACTCACCGGACTTTCCGCGCTCACGCTCACGCTGCTCCTCGCGGCGGGCGTCGCCCTGGCCCTGTGGTATTACCGTAACCCGGCGCCGCCCGTTTCGTCCCGCCTGCGGTGGACGCTCACCGCTCTCCGCGCGGGAGCGATCTCCCTCCTGCTCATCGCGCTGGCCGAGCCGGTTCTCAAAGTTGTCCTGACCTCCACCCGCACCTGGAAAGTGGCGGTGCTCCTCGATACCAGCGCCTCCATGGATCAGGCCGTGGACCCCGCGCGGAAACGGGATGCGCTCGCCGCATTGGAATCCTCTCGGGCCGCGCTCGGGAATCGTGGTTTGTACCGGGCGTTCGGCGACCGTCTGAGTCCCCTGGTGAACGGGACTCCCGGGTTCGACAGCCCCGCGACGGACATTTCGGCGGCGCTGGAGGGCATGGCAAAGGAGCGTGATATCGCCGCCTGCGTCCTCATCACCGATGGCCGGTGGAACCGTGGGGAAGACCCCGGCGGACGCGAACTCCCGGAAGGGCTGCCGGTCTACACCGTTCTGAGCGGCTCCGTTCCCTCCGCGCCGGATATCGTGCTCAAGCGGGTCTCCGTGGCGACAGTGGGCCATGACCGCAAATCCCTCCCGGTGGAAGTTACCGTGTCCGCGAGCGGCAAAGTCCCGGGCACCATTCCGGTGGAAATTCTGGAAAAAGGGCGCGTGCTGGCTTCCGGAAAGGTCTCTCTGCACGAGGGTTCCGCCGCCGGAATCACCCTTCAGCTTCCTTTGAAAGGCCCCGGGAATCATCATTACACGGTACGGGTCTCCCCCGCTTTCGCCGAGCGGACCGGGAACAATGCGCGGTCTTTCGGAGTGCGGGTGCTCAAAAGCTCCTTCGCGGCGCTCATGCTGGCGCCAACGCCCTCGCCCGATTTCGCGTTCATCCGCCGCGCGGCGGAATCGGACAGCGCGTTCACGGTGCAGGCTGTCACCGGTTCCGGCGCTTTCCCCGGCGACCTTGCCCGTTTCGATGCGGTCATCATCGTGGACAGCGGCGGATTCGCCCTGACCACCGACCGGGCGCGTCAACTGGCGTCCTGGCTCGCGGGCGGCAAGGGGCTGTGGGTGGTCGGCTCGACCCCGTTACCGTCGGGTTCGCCGCTGGAGGCTGTCCTGCCATTGGCATTCGACCGGAGGACCGGCCCGGTAACCGCCTCCATGACCCTCGCGCTCACCGAGGCCGGGGGAAGCCATTTTCTGACCACCGGCGGCATCGGGCGTGACGACTGGCCCATCCTGCCGCCGGTTTCCTCTCTCGCGCCGACGCGCCCGGCCTCCGGAGGCCATGTGCTCGCGGTGGCCGCGCAGGCCGGAAAAAAGGGCGACCCGCCGCCCGCCATCGCCGCGGGTTCCCACGGCCGCGGGAAAGTGCTGGAAATGCCCGTCTCGGGCATCTGGCGCTGGAGACTCATGATGGAGGGAGCAGGAAAGGGTGGAGCGCTCTTCGACACCTTCGTACGGGGAGCGGTGCGCTGGCTCGCCTCGGAGACGGAGATGTCGCCGCTGACCGTTTCCACCGACGCCGAATCCTATCTGGGCGGCCAGGAAATACGGTTCGAGGCCCGGGTGTACGATACCGTGTTCATGCCCGCGCCCGGCGCCGATGTCAGTCTCATCCTCGACAACGACACCGCCCGCAAGGTGATCCTCACCGAAAACCAGCCGGGGGTCTATACCGGAACCGCCCATGCCGCGGCCCCCGGAGGACACTCCTGGTCCGCATCCGCGTTCGTCGGCGGGAAACAGTACGCTGACGCCTCGGGCAAATTCACGGTCGAGAATTTCTCCCTCGAAATGCTCGATTCCTCACCCGACCCGGAGACGCTCGGGGCCATCGCCCGACGCTCCGGCGGACTGGCGGTCACCGCCGCCGGGGTGGACTCCGTGCTCTCCAAACTCAAGCCCCGCACGGTCACCGAGCGGGAGGAACGGGAACACCATCCCGTGCTCAGCCCCTTCCTGCCCGCGCTCATCATTCTCCTGCTTTCCGTGGAATGGTTCATACGGAAGCGGAGAGGGATGATTTGAGGGGACAAAATTCAGGAGACAGGGAAAGGAAGTCGTGATCAAGCGGGGGGGGAAGGCGCTTCGTTGTGTTCAGGGGAAATGGAAGAGGATTCCTTGGCCTATACGAACGGCGGATCATTTTTTTATTTGAGTTCGGTTCCTCCCATATCCAAACAAAGCCCCCTGAGACGTTCCGCGTGTGGGACATCTCAGGGGGCTTTTCAAGGCCGGAACCGGTAGCTTGCCAGACAAGATTGGCGGCTCCGTAACGGTGCTTGCATATCGTCATTTTTCCAAAAGTACAAATTTTCTTTTCAAACCGTTCAACCGGCTTCCGTATACCACCAGACCTTCATGCTGCAACCTTCCCACGACAATTCCGGGAGCGGCGTTCACCCTTCGTGCAAACTCCTTCACCGTTTCCTCCGTGATATGTCCCGTTCTCTCGATGAATCGTCTGAATTCATCCTTCGGTATCAGCATGTTCGACGCGAATTCATCCGCCTCATTCTCCTTGGGATTTTCGCTCTTCTGGCCATCGATGAACGATTCTTTTTTCCCGTGGAGAATGATATGCCCGGCCTCATGGAAGAAACTGAACCAGAAATGATCGTCCGTCTTGTGACGTAAGCTGAGCGCTATCATCGCTTTGTCCGATGATAGCCATTGCGTCGCGCCGCTGAGATGGGTATCCTTGAATTCGGAAACAAAAACGAGCGCAACACCCGATTTTCGGCACAGTTCCCGCATAACCGGTCCGAATTCTTTGGGAGCCGTGCAATTCAAATCACGAATCTCTTTCAACGCCTCCTTGAATCCGGATGCATTGTAAGGATCGCAGGATATCTTTTCCGCTCCCATTTCCGCTATTCGAAGCCATGCGGCAATCGCTTCGTGCGTGCTTTCAAAGGTCTGCGAATGACGAAACTGGGCCGCCATCCTGCCATACTGAGACTCCCATCCCGCAATATTCCCCACCCCGAAGAAGGAGAAGAGCGCAGGAACAAGAATCCCGCTTTGATCCGAGCAGGGCAGGAACCCTCTTTTACGCAATTCGTTGATTGGAAAACGTTTTATCCATTCGCGCGTTTCCTGAATACTTTTTTTCCTTTCAACCTCCGCCTCCCGTCGCGCCATGAATGTATAATACCGTGAATTCATATTGCCGAGCAGATTTGCCGATATCCCCAGCACCGGTTCCATGCGAACCGCCGTATCCGGTGTAATGGGAGCTTTCCCCTGCAAAATCTGGCTGACAAGTTTTGCGGTCAGTCCGCTCCGCCTGGAAAATTCGGCGGCGCTCATTCTTTTCGATTCCAGAATTTCTTCAACAACCTCACCGGGATGAATCGCATAATCCAGGCAGGATTCATTCGAATGCGCCATAACCATCAGTGATAATCCTCCACGCCCAGTATTCTGATAGAGGTGATCCGGGATAAATCGCGCCCTCCATCGGACTTCAATGGCAGCGAGTCATGACTTGGCTCAAATATCAGGCGAAAATTCTGATTGATATCGATTCCATATTGTCCGGTTCTTTTACCCGTCAACTCATGCCTCCGAAATGGAGGAGTGTGCGGAATTTGAGCCAGATTGTCGGCGGATGCAAGCATTGCCATACGTACCATGATTTTTCCGGCCAGAATGCCATACGCTTTCCGTATCTCGCCTTCTGAACAGAGGTTTTTCTCAAGCGCTCGTGTCTTGAACTCTATTTTCATCGGATATAAAAATTACCATTTTGGTAAGTATTTTGTTTCAGGTATTATACACCACTGCATGCGAAGCGGCAAGCAATATTTCCCAAAAAATCGAGACGTTACATGGTTTCCGGAACGCATCTTCACGGCTTCAGACAAAAGACATCCCATTCGCCCGCCCACTCCTCCACCCCCATCTTTTCCCCTCTTGTCATCCTTTCCCGTTGCATTGCATTGCGTTTATCGCTATATTATGTGGCCACATCGCTTTACCGGCGGGCGCGTTTTCACGTTCCGCCGGATATACGAATACTATCGCGCCTTCTCTCATAGAAAAGGAATCCGTTTTCATGGAATCTCAGCCCGAATTTTTCCAGGAACACCGTCTCTCCAAGCGGGAGCGTCTCATCGCCGAAGGGGTGAACCCCTATCCATACTCATTCTCCGCCTCGCACGCGGTGCATGAAATCATCGAGGATTTCGAGCGCCTTGCGACGGAAGAGGCCACGGTCTCCGTCGCGGGTCGCATGCTCTCCGCGCGGAAGATGGGGAAATCCTGGTTTCTCGACATCATAGACCGGGGCGACCGCTTCCAGCTCTATGTCCGCCCGGACCAGGCATCGGACGCCTCGGTGCAGCTCGTCGCCAATCTCGACATCGGCGACTGGATCGGGGTTTCCGGAACGCTGTTCCGCACCCGTACCGGCGAACCCACCCTTCTGGTGAAGCTGCTCGACGTTCTCGGCAAATCGGTGGCGGACGTTCCGTTCGGCAAGATTCATGAAGGCGGGACGAGCTACACTCTCTCCAGCCTCGAGGTGCGCCGTCAGCAGCGATACCTGGACTGGATCACCGACCCGGATTCCGTGCGACGCTTCGAACTGCGCTCCCGCATCATTTCTCTGGTCCGTCACTGGATGGAGGATCAGGGATTCATGGAGGTGGAAACCCCCACGCTGGAACTGGTCTATGGCGGCGCGGAAGCCCGTCCCTTCAAAACATCGGTATGGGCGTTGGGCGGGCAGGAAGTGTTCATGCGGGTTTCGCTGGAATTGCCGCTCAAGCGGTACATCATCGGCGGATTCCCCAAGGTGTTCGCGCTGAACAAGTGCTATCGTAACGAGGGCATCGACGCCACCCACAATCCCGAATTCACCCTCATGGAGTGGTACGAGGCGTTCACCGACTACGAAGACCAGATGGTCCGTTTCGAGAATCTCACCAGCCACGTGGTGCGGTCGCTCACCGGCGGATTGAAGCTCACTTTCCAGGGCCGCGAGGTGGATATCACCCCGCCCTGGAAGCGGATACGCGTTCCCGATGTCATCCGGGAGATATTCGGCTGTCCTTTCCAGGAAATCGACCGCGCCGCGCTCACCGACCAGATCGATTCCGAAATGTCCGATGAGAAGCTGTCCTTCGTCGGCATCTCCCGCGATCAGTTCAGGGCGGAACTGGCCGAGGCCAAGCTGGGGCATCTGGTCATGGAAGCGGTGGAGAAGCACCTGGAAACCACCGGGCGGCTCTTTGAGCCCTGTTTCCTCTGCGACCATCCCATGGACATCTCCCCGCTCACCAAGGTGAAACGGGGCAACCCCGATTTCGTGGAGCGTTTCGAACCCTATATCGCCGGGATGGAGATGGGCAACGCCTACAGCGAATTGACCGACCCGGTGGAACAGTACGAGCGGTTCCGCGCCCAGCGCATCGAGAAGTCGGTGAAGGGGTACGAGGAACACCCGGTGGACATGGATTTCATCCACGCCATCGGCTGCGGCATGCCCCCCACCGGCGGAGTCGGCTATGGCATCGACCGTCTGGTCATGCTGGTCACCGGCAAGGAATCCATACGGGATATCATCGCGTTCCCCATGCGCATGAGCAAGAGCGGAGAATAACGCGGGTGACGACAGGAAAGGTCGCGAGGGCGGCGCACCGTAACCCGGGGGGCCGCCCTCTTTCTCTCCGTCCTCCGGAGGAAATGACGGATACATCCCGGTCGATCCATTGGGGGAGTGCGCGCTTCCGAGGCCGAGGGAGGATACTTAACCCGTGGTAGACGAAAATGCAGAAAATTAATGAATTTCTGTTCTAAAAGGTTTCCTCTTTCGCTTCTCCGATGTATATTCCGTCTGGAATTGCGGGAGCCGTCCGGAGTTCAAGGAAAAAACCGGGCCGGAATGTCCGGTTTACCGAAACGTCCGTTCACGCGCCGGGTGGGCGGGCGATGGCATTCGCGACCGGATCCGGTTCATATTTCCATCCCATCGCGCGGCGGGAGAGGTTCGTAAACTTCATGTCATTGACATATTTTCTGGCGCTTTTACTGGCGGGCGGACTGGCCGGTTTCGGGGCGGGGTTCATGGGCATCGGCGGAGGAGTGATCCTCACTCCGGTCTGCCTGATCGTTTTCCCCATGCTCGGGGTAAACGGGGATTCGCTGGTGAAGGTCATTTTCGGAACGAACATGTTCCTGGTGACCATGTTCTCCTTTTCCGCGATGATCCGTCACCATCGGAAAAAACGCATCGACTGGCGCACCGTGTTTCTCATGGGGCCGCTCGCGGTGGTCGGCTCCATAGCGGGATCCTGGGGGGCCTCCCTGGCGGATCCGTTCGTGCTCAAAAAAGCGTTCGCCCTGATCCTGATCATCTCCTCGGCGCTCATCGTGACGAAAGGATCCACCAAGCCGGACGGACCCGTTTCGGAAAAGCCGCTGCTCGCCCGCGGATTTCTCCCGATGCTCGGCTTCATCGCAGGATTTCTCGGGAGCTTTCTCGGAGTCGGCGGCGGCATCATCATGGTGCCCGCGCTCATTCTTCTCTTTCTGCTTCCCGTGACCGTGGTGGCGGGGACTTCGAGTTCCATCATCATTTTCATCGGGATTGCGGCTACAATATCGTATATGTTTACCGGGGCGGATGCGGGGATTCCCCTCCCCGGGTGGTCTTCCGGGTATGTCTGGTGGTCGGCGGCGATTCCGCTCATGCTGGGAGGAATCCCCTCGGCCTCATTCGGAGCCTGGCTAAACGCGCGCACCCATGCACGGGTGCTCCAGCGGGTGTTCGGGGCGATTCTGTTGATTATGGCGCTCCGAATCCTGCTGACCTGATTGGAGATTTTGACACTCCTTCCCGGAAGGGGGGAACGGAGTATCCGTCTCCGGCGTCTCTACCGCGGCGCGCCATTCATCTGAAAAAGGCGTCGCCGGGACCGTACCGCCGGAACGGAAGGAAGCGGGGCCGGGAATGCAGGTCCTTTGAGAACCTGGGCCTTACACTGTAAATACCGTATCAGATGCGGGAACGGTCATGCAGACGGGAAAAACACGAATTTTCGTCGATTTTGACGGCACCATCACCGAGCGGGACGTTGGGGACAGTATTTTCGAGCAGTTCCTCCGCCCCGAACTTCTGAAACAGGGATGGCATCAGACCCTCATCGGAGAATGGAAGGCCGGAAGGCTTTCCTCACGGGATTGCCTCGCACGGGAATGCGAGAACACCGTGGTTACCCGCAAGGATCTGGACCGTTTTCTGGACAGTCATTCCCTGACTCCCGGATTCGATCGTCTGGTTGAATTCTGCGGAGACCGGAACATTCCCCTGACCGTCCTTTCCGACGGCCTCGATTACTACATTGATTTCATCCTCGGGAAGTTCGGTCTCGGCGAGGTCGATTACCGGGCAAACCACATGTATTTCACCGAGGGTTCCATCGGGGTCGACTTCCCGTATGTGGACAAGGGATGCGGGCGGTGCGGAAACTGCAAGCGCTGGCATATCGACTCCGAGCGTCGGGAGGGCGACCGTATCGTGTACATCGGCGACGGGTATTCCGACCGGTATGCCATCCGAAGCGCGGATATGGTCTTCGCCCGGAGCGACCTGGCGGAATACTGCGACAGGAACGGGCTGGCGTACATCCCGTTCGAACACTTTCATGATGTTGTGCGGGAAATGAGTAACGGGAATGGAACGTTTTGAGGTCCGGTTTCAGCCGGATGGCCTTCGTATTACCGTAGAGCGCGGGACACTGCTCCGGGACGCCATCCAAAGGCTCGGCATTGCGATTAATCTTCCCTGCGGCGGGACAGGGAAATGCGGAAAATGCGCGGTGGAAATCCATCCCGCGCCGGAAGCCGGGCCGTTCGATCGTCTCCACCTGACCGCCGAGGAAATCGGGCGCGGGATGCGCCTGGCCTGCCGCACCCGCGTTGACCGTTCCATGAGCGTGCTCATCAGTCCGGGCATACGGGTGCTTGGTGGAAAAATCCTGGTGGACGGCATCGACCGCGGTTTCGATCTGGATCCTTCGATCACCAAGACCCGGGTGGAAATGCCCGCGCCCACGCTCGAGGACCAGACTCCCGACCAGCAGCGGATTGCACGGGTGATGGGGTGCGCGGACGGCGACTCTCCCGGATTCGATCTCGACCTGCTGCGTGAACTGCACGGCAGGCTCCGGGAATCGGACTTCCGGGTGACCGTGGTACGTTCCGGCGGACGGGTGATGGATGTGGAGCCGGGCGATACGACGGAACGCCGCTACGGCATGGCGTTCGATCTCGGCACCACCACCGTGGTGGGCGCGGTGATCGACCTGGCGACCGGGCGCGAACTGTCCCATGCATCCCGTCTCAACCCCCAGGTCATCTATGGCGAGGACACCATTTCCCGCATCAGGCATGTTCTGGAGAATCCCGGGGGCCGCAATGAGCTGGCGGAAAAAATACGGGGCGCGGTGAACGAAATCATCGTCGAGGCATCCTCCTCGGCGGGAGTGGCCCCGAACGATATATACGAGGCGGTTTTCGCGGGCAACACCGCCATGTCCCACCTTTTCCTCGGGCTGGACCCGTCCGGACTCTCGCAAATCCCCTTCACTCCGGTCACCTGCGCCCCGGTGGACCTGCGGGCGGACGCGGCCGGCATCCGCATCCATCCCCGGGGGAATCTGTACATCCTCCCCAATATCGCGGGATTCGTGGGTTCCGATACGGTGGGCGTGATGCTCGCCTGCGATTACCTGGATCCCGGCCCTTCGGTGCTGGCGGTGGATGTGGGAACGAACGGCGAACTGGCGCTGCGCCGCGATGGCCGTATGATGGTATGCTCCACCGCGGCGGGACCGGCGCTGGAGGGTGCGGCGCTCTCCTGCGGTATGCGCGCGGCCAACGGCGCGGTCGAGCATGTACGGATCACCGATTCCGCGGTGGAATGCGATGTGATCGGAGATGGCGAGCCGGTCGGGCTCTGCGGCTCGGGAATCATCGATCTTTTGGCGGAACTTCTCGACCATGGAATCGTCGATTCAATGGGGAGACTGCTGGAGCGCGAAGAACTCGAAGGAAACGTTCCCCCCCATCTTCTCGACCGCATCGTCACGCTGGACGACCAGCCCGCGTTTTTGCTGCACCGGACGGCGGAAGGCAACGGATCCTCCCGTGATGTGACACTCACCCAGCGGGATATCCGTCAGATTCAGCTCGCCAAGGGGGCCATCAGCGCCGGAATCACGCTCCTGCTCGGTGAGATGGGGATGACACTCGACGATCTCAGCAAAATTCTCCTGGCCGGGGCGTTCGGGAATTATATCCGGAAGCGGAGCGCCCAACGCATCGGCCTCCTGCCGGCGGTCCCGGAGGAACGCATACGGTTCGTGGGAAACGCCGCCTCCACCGGCGCAAAAATGGCGCTGCTTTCCCGGACGGTCCGCGCCGATGCCGACCGTATACGCCGTGAGGCGAAACATGTCGAACTGGCCGCCCTGCCGGAGTTCATGAACGTTTTCATGGACCATATGCTGTTCCCGTAAATAAACGAGAGATTCAGAGAGCCGGAGTTCGAGGGTAAGAATCCCTGATGCGGGAGCAATCCCCCGATCATGTGAATCACGGTTCAGATATCCATAATACTCGTTCAACGGGAAAAAGGTGTGTGACACCCGGTGACCCGCAGCCCCCTATCCGGCCTGCGGCCACTTTTCCTTCGTAAACGGCGGGGAAGGAAAGACATCCCACTCCGGGCGGGTATGGCCAGGAAAACACTTTTTACCTGCCCCCGGTCACGGGGGAAGGTGGCGCGAGCCAAAGCGAGGGCCGGAAGGGGGCTTCCGGCGGTGGGAACCCAATACTATCCAGTTGAAAAAGTTATAGATTCCGAAGGAAATGATGAATGAAGATCATAGATGATTTCCGGTCGATCTTCGAGCGCGACCCCGCCGCACGCGGATTCTGGTCCGTTATCGTGGTTATCCTGACCTACCCCGGGTTTCATGCCATTCTGCTGCACCGTCTCGCCCACGTTCTCCACGAACTGCGCATCCCGGTGATTCCATTCATTGTCATGTGGATCGGGCGTCTCCTCACCGGTATCGAGATCCATCCCGCGGCGCAGATCGGAAGCGGATTCTTCATCGATCACGGGTTTGGAGTGGTCATCGGAGAAACCGCCGTGGTGGGAAACAATGTCACCCTCTACCAGGGATCGACTCTCGGCGGCACCGGCAAGGAGCGGGGAAAACGTCATCCCACGCTCGGCAACAACGTGGTGGTGGGAGCCGGAGCCAAGGTGCTCGGCAACATCACCATCGGCAACAATGTCTATATCGGAGCGAACGCCGTGGTGCTCAGCGCCGTGCCGGACGACTGCACCGTGGTGGGCGTTCCGGGACGCTGCGTCCGTCAGGAGGGCCAGCGGGTTGTCACCAGCCTCAGCCTGCGCCACGATCTCCTGCCCGATCCCATTCTCCAGCAACTCGAGGACCTTCAGCGCGAAATAAAGGCGGCCGAAAACGAAATTCATCGCTGGCATAAAGGCGAAATGCCGCCCAAGTGACGCATTCACCGCGCGATTCCGGACCCGGACCATGTCCCGGCGGATCGCCGCCCCGGAAGCGCGCTTTCTTTTCATACAATCAACACAAGGATACAGGTCATGAGCAAAATCATCAGCATGCCGTCGAACAACGCCTATCGTGAAAACTGGGACCGTATTTTCGGAAATGACGCCCCGGACCATGGCGAAACGGATATTCAGGAGAAGAAGCCGGGGAAATCTTCGTGCGGCGGCAATCGCTGCGGATGCGGGAAAAAAGCCAAAAAAGATAACGCCTGACGCTTTCTCCGGGCCGTGCGGCCCGGGGGAACGGTGCATATAACCTGAAGGGATTCGGGAAACGGACGACTCCGGAGTACCGAATCCCGCTTACCGTGGAGTTTTCGCAATGGCTGATTCACGTTTCAAGGCAACACGGGAGATGGCGCTGGAGTATCACGTGGGCGGGAAAATCGGTCTGGACCTGCTCAAACCGCTCCGCAACGACGTGGACCTCTCGCTTGCCTACACTCCGGGAGTGGCGGAAGCCTGCCGTCTCATCGAGAGCGATCCGGAGAGCGCCTTCACCCATACCGCCAAATGGAACACCGTCGCGGTGATCACCGATGGTACAGCGGTGCTGGGATTGGGTGACATCGGAGCGGCGGCCTCCATCCCGGTGATGGAGGGCAAAGCGGTCCTGTTCAAGGCGTTCGCCGATGTGAACGCCTGGCCCATTCCCCTGGAAGGGGTTCGGCGCAACGGATTGACCGGACGGAGCGATCCGGATGCCTTCGTGGAAACCGCGGCGCGTCTGGCGGTCATGTATGGCGGCATCAACATCGAGGATGTGGCTGCTCCGGAATGTTTCGAAATCGAGGACCGTCTCCGCGCCATGCTCGATATTCCGGTATTTCACGATGACCAGCACGGCACCGCCATCATCAGCCTGGCAGGGCTGCAAAATTATCTCCTGCTCTCCGGAAAGAAGATCGAAGATATCTCCATTGTCATCAGCGGCAGCGGAGCGGCGGGAATCCGCATTGGCGAACTCTTCCGTCACGCCGGGGCGCGGAATATTTTCATGTGCGATTCGAAAGGCGTGATCCACGAGGACCGTAACGACCTCAACCCGCAGAAACAGCAGTTCGCGATGAAAACCGAATGCCGCTCTCTGGCCGATGTCCTTCGGGGCGCCGATGTATTCATCGGGGTTTCCAAGCCCGGTTTGGTGACCGCGGAGATGGTGCGGAGCATGGCGGCCCGTCCGGCGGTGTTCGCCATGGCCAATCCCGAGCCGGAAGTGCGGCCCGAGGTGGTCAAATCCGCCCGCGACGATGCGTTCATCGCCACCGGGCGTTCGGACTACCCCAACCAGATCAACAATGTGCTCGGCTTCCCCTTCATTTTCCGGGGCGCGCTCGATGTGCGGGCCAGAGACATCACCATGAACATGAAACTCGCATGCGCCAACGCTCTCGCCGGGCTGGCCCGCGAGGAAGTACCCGATTCCGTGCGCGCGGCCTATGGCGGCATCGCGATGGAATTCAGCCGGGATTATTTCATTCCCAAGCCTTTTGACCGCCGGGTGTTCGTCCGGGCCTCCTCCGCGGTGGCCGAGGCCGCCATGCACGACGGCGTGGCGCGGAAAACCATCGAAATGACCTCATACCGGCGTGAGCTGGAACGGAAGGTGAACGCGCTGGACGGGAAATGATTCCGGCACGAAATATAAAAGAAAGGGGCCGCGCTGCAAAGTGCGGCCCCTTTCTTTTATATACACCCATTCCGGCGAAGGAGGGGGAGGAATCCTCCACCGGAAATGGGATATCGTGAGGTAACCGTTGGCGACTTTGTCTCAATCCGGAATGATTACATGCCACTTCACACCGCGCTTCCGGTACCCATGTGTTTGAACATCCATTTGAGGACTTCCGTCGGCTGGTAATAATGGCCCATGGTGTAGAAGCAGGTAGAGAAACAGCGCGGTTGACAATGCTGACGCACCTTGTTCAGTTCAGCGGGATCGAATTTCGGGTCCCAGATTCGTCCCCAGTCGTGATCGTAGGCCATGAGTCCGAAACAGGGGGAAAGACTGCCGTCGGGACGGATCATGGAACCGTTGCGGCCCGCCCGGCACTGCCATTGGATGGGCTTTCCCCGCATCCATCTCTTCATGAGATTGAGATGGGCGATGGAGTTCACCATGGTATACCCGCCGCGGTTTTTCATGATGACCCAGTCCAGCAGCTCATCGACCTCCGGGTACTGTTCGGGACGGATGCACATGCCATCCCGATCATGGGTGAAATGGCTGACATCGTTGGTTTCGAACGGCGGCTCGTTGATGTGATAATCGGTCCCCACCCGGTTGTCATGAGCGATTTCGGTGAGTATTCGGACATCTCGAATATTGTTGCTCGTGATATTGATGTTGAAAAATACCAGGTACCCGTACTTTTCCTGCTGTTCCACCAGATACCGGAACTGCGGCTCCACCGCCATGAGCGCTTTGGGGAGCCCCGGACGGGGCGCGACACAGTCCACCGCCAGATTGACCGCGGACACCCCCGCGGAACCCAGCTTATCGATGAGTTCCGGAGTGAGGAGATACCCGTTGGTGGGGAGGTACACGAAAAATCCCTTCCCGCTCGCATACCGTATGACATTCACGATAAAATCCTTGCGGATGAGCGGTTCCCCGCCCATGATCGCCAGCACCCTGCATCCGACGGAGCGGAGCCAGTCGATCGAACTGCGGGCGGTTTCGATGGTCATTCCGGGCTGCTGGTTGTCGTACTGGAAGCAGTAGTGGCAATCGATATTGCATTTCCAGTCCGTGTAGAGATAGGACAGGACCGGACGGAGATCGGAATTGTGGATATGGGACTGCACGTAGGGAATCATCCATTTTTGGAACGCACGGACGCCGTTCTTTATTTTGTACTGGAGGAGCCGGGTTTTGGTCATGTTCGGGATGTCCTCGCTTTTTTGGAAAAAAGAAGAACCGGTCAAATCACGAAACGCACGGAAAGAATGGAGAGAACACGGACAAGGCGGAATGCGGACGCGCCGGTCATGACGGGAAATCGCCTCCGCCGTGAGTAACCGGACCCCGCGATTCTTTCCGCTTCCCGGCGCCCGGATCATTGGATTTGTGTTTCGAGGGGATATGGCCGTGTTTTCATTTTTCCGGGAGGGGATTGCACGGCCCGGTCCATTCATGGTTTTTTATTAGCTTTATATATATTTATAATATTATCATTGCACGGGATTGTCAACAGAAAAGGCATACCCGGTTCCAATGCGCCTTTGCCCCCACTGTCCGCTTCGTCCTTTACAGGAGCGCCGCCGTTCCGTATATTATCTCGGTATATAAATGCGGCAGAAGAGATATACCCTTTTCCACCAGGCATGTTCAGCCGGGATGTATCGTCCCCGGGTTCTCCATAAAGGACTTTTCGGCCATGAAACGCAGGGATTTTCTGAAAGCTTCCACTCTGCTCGGGGTATCCGGGCTGCCCGTATTCGGGTGCTCCTCGCGGGATCCGAGTGTCACCGACCTGCGGTTCGACATTCATCCCTTCATCCTGGCGCATCCGGAGGCGGTGTTCATCCATCGAAGCGCGGTGACGGACAAAGAAGACGCCGCGGAAATACGGCGCACCGGGCAGAAACTCGCGAGCGAGCTGATTGTCCGGACCTATGGGTTCGGTTTCCCGCTCACCGCCAAAGTCGCGATCAAACCCGACTGGACCTGCGCGACACCGAAAAACTGCAAACCGGTGAGGGA
>CAYRTQ010000031.1:1147-1669 GCA_964426865.1 uncultured bacterium | reverse complement strand
GACCCCAATTTCATCGAGGGCTGGGTGAAAGGCATGCGGATCGCGGGTCCGCGCGATTTCTCCATCCGTGAGAGCGCCTGCCCCGGATCCTGGGCGTCCATGGGATGGACCGCCATGTGCGGTCGGAGCGGCATCGACCTGCGCGACCTGGCCAGTTCCCATATCGGGGAAATGAAAGCGGGCCGGGACTACCTTCTCCATGAGGTCCCCAACGGCGAGGTATGCAAGCAAATCGCTTTCATGGCCCCCATGACCGAACCGGGGAGTTTCCTGATAAACATTGCCAAACTCAAGGCCGATGCCAACGGGATCGCCGCCTCGATTCGTAACCTCCAGGGCATCGCCTGCCGGAGGTTCAACCAGTTCTCCACCCCGTACAACCGTATCCGCAAGGAATACGAAGCGCAGTATCAACGGTACTTTCAGCCCTATTTCGAGCGGCGGGTCGAGGAACTCTACTCCCATCACCGGGAGAACGGCATCCCCCGTTGGGATCGTCCGGGCGAATCGGGCGGCATCTTT
>CAYRTQ010000031.1:0-1137 GCA_964426865.1 uncultured bacterium | reverse complement strand
GCAGGACAGGTCCGAACATATCCATGGCTTGCAGGCATCTTTCAGGAGGGATACGTCCAGCGCACGCTCGATACAGCGGGACGCATCGCCACCGCGCTCAATGTGGTGGAGGGAATTTACTCCCAGGACGGCAACGGGCTCGGGGTCGGCCCCCACCGTCCGCTGGGTCCGGAAATGGTTACCAGCCGCGATTATCTCACCAACCGGGTGCTTTTCGGGAAGGACCCGTTCCGGGTGGATATCCTCGCCCACTGGCTGGCCGGGCACGAACCGGGGAACTTCGGGCTGTTCCATATCGCCCGGGAACGGGGCTTCTCCGAGGTGCTGGACCCGCGCGACATCCCGATCTACGAGTGGAGGGATGGGCGCGCCACGCAGGTGAAACTGGAGTCTCTCGTTCGCACGCCCCTGGTCACTCCTTATCTCCGCCGCGACTATAACGGCGGGAACGAGCCGGAATATCATCTTTGCGACGAATTATTCAACTATTCCGCCTTCCGGAGCGTCGGAAAGGTAAGCGGCATGCGTCCAGCCCTGTGTCATCTCGGCCCCGATGGGGAAAACCGGGCGGTGTTCGACCTCACTCTCCCCCGGCGCGGGGATACGGCGGTGGACATTCTGGATTCCAGAGGGACCGTGGTGGCGCGCATCCTGGAGGGAAACCTGGACGCGGGCGGCCATCAGGCGGTCTGGAGCGCTTCCGTGCAGCCCGGGGTGTACATCGCGCGGGCGCGGGGAACGGGTTGGGAGACAGCGGAGCGCATGGTGGTCAGGGGCTGAGTTCAGCCCGGCGCTTTTTTGCGGAGCCGATTTTTGAAAAAACGCTTCCGTGAACTGATTTTTCACTTATATTTCGTGATTCCTTTTTCCGCCGATGCACGGGGGAAAAGGCTGTTCGGGGGAAAAGCTCCTTACGCCCCGTTTTCTTCGCCTTACCCCGTGTTTTCTGTGGTAAACAGTTCTTCCTTAACCGGAGTGCAACGATTATGAAACGGAGAGATTTTCTCAAGTCCTCGGCGGTGGCGGGAATGGCGGGAGCGGCGATACCGGGGTGTTCTTCCCTCGGGAAAAGCGCGTCCGGGCCAAAATTCAATGTGCATCCCTTTATCCGTCAGAACCCGAATGCGGTGTTCGTTC
>CAYRTQ010000030.1:18389-21239 GCA_964426865.1 uncultured bacterium | reverse complement strand
TCATTGTCATCGGGGGCGGCATCACCGGGCTCAGCGCCGCGCTTACCTGGGCGCTGCATGTGGATGTGCGCGAGGAGCCGGTGGTGGTGCTGGAGAAACAGCCCATCGTGGGGGGATATGTCACATCCTTCCGCCGCAAGGGATATCTTTTCGATACCACGCAACTCGTTCCGGACCTCACGGACATCCTCGAATACTTCGGGGTGGAAATCGAACTCAAACGGTTCGAGAACTGTTTCGCCCGCATTCTTCTCGTGGATCCGGAAACCGGAACGGTTCGTAAAATCCACATTCCCGCCGGGCTGCGGGAGTTCCGGTGCATGCTCCGGGAGCGGTATCCCCGTGAGGCCGCGAATATCGATGCGTTTTTCGAGTATTCACGGGCGATGTACGAGGAACTGGACCATCTCCGGGTGGAGCCGAACCCCTTCCAGCTTCTCCGAACCGTGATCGCCTGCCCGAAAATCGTCCATAATCGTAACCGCACCTTCCGGGAGTTATACGACCGTTTTGGATTTGCAGACCCCGAGCTGCGGGAAATTTTCGGTGTGTTTGCCGCGTTCAGCGGCCTGCCGGGCGAACGCGCCGCCGCCCTCGTCACCGTTTCCGCGCTCAACGCCACGCTCGACGGGGCCTGTCGTCCGAAGAAAGGGTTCATCGAACTGCCCCTGAAACTCCGGCGCCGTCTCCAGGAACTGGGCGGAGAAGTACGCTCCCGGGCGGAGGTGGAGCGTATTCTCATCGAGGGTGGCCGGGTGATCGGGGTACGGCTGGCCGATGGCGAAATTCTCGAATCGAAATATGTCATCACCACCATCGATCCTACGGTGGCCATGGGAAAACTGGTCGGGTGGAAAGAACTCCGGGCGCTGGACCCGGACTATGCGGACCGTGCGAAGTCGGCGCGCATGTCCGCCTCCTCCCTGCACATCAGTCTCGGGCTGGACGAGGATATCGATCTGGAAGGGCTGGGGCTGGGATGCGGCTATACGGTCATCACCACCGGCGGGAACACGTTCGAGAACCTGTTCCGGGCGTTCGACCGGGGGAAGGCGGGGTTCGGCGAGCGCTGTTTCCATATTGCGGTCATCTGTCCCTCCCTGGCAATCGGGGGAAGGCCGAGTCTCACCATACGGGCGGCGCCGGTTCCCATGGCGGACTGGATCGAACTGCGATGCCGCGACCGTGAGGTCTACCGCTGCCGCAAGGAGGAGTGGGCTGACTTTTTCATCCGCCAGGTGGAGCGCTTCGCCGTTCCGGGGCTGCGGGACCATATCGTGGTGAAGGATATCGCCACTCCCGCCACATTCGCCCGGTTCTGCGGCTCGCCCACCGGCGCGAATTACGACATGGCGCCCTATCCGGACAATTTCGGGCGCAATCGTCTGGGAATGCGCACTCCGGTGAAGGGACTCTTTCAGCCCAAGTTCTCGCACGGCGTCTGGCCCGCGTTTCTGGGCGGCATGCAGGCGGTGGACATGATTTTGGGGGGAAAGGTCATGGGGGGATATGCACGGTTCGGGAAGAAGAAGTAAAGACGGGAGAATAAGCGCGGAGCCGCAAGAAGGATTTAAGAAAATACCAACGCCGGGAGTTTTTTTGAGAACCTCGCTCATTCGACTGCTCATTGTCCTTGCCGCGCTGGGATGCGGAATGGGAACAAACGCCGCGGATGCGCGCGAGCCGGTGAAAATGGACCTGGAGAGCATGGTCCTGAGCCGGTTCGTGTGGCGCGGTGAAATGTGGACCGACGACCCGGTGTTCTGGCAGACCGCCACCCTTCGCTACAAGGGATTGCGGGCCTGGAATTTCTTCAACGTGGACCTGACCTCCATCAACGGCGACCGGTTCGAACTGAATGAATACGATTTCCTCCTCGACTACACGTTCGCTTTCCGACATTTCAGCGTAGCGCCCGGCGTGCTGCATTTTTCCTCTCCCACGGATTTCTTTCCGTCCTCCACCAAGATTACGCTCGATGTGAAAACGTTCCTGCCGCTCCAGCCGCGTCTGCGGGTGCGGGTGGACCCGAAGGAATCGCGGGGATCCTACCATATCCTTTCGCTGGCGCAGCGGATTTCTCCGGGGAATCGGATGCCGGATGTCGATCTGTACGGTTCGCTGGGAGTGAGCGAACCCCGGTATTACCGGAAGCGCCTCGGCAGCGGTCCGGCGTTCACCGACGCCCTGTTCGGAGCGAGCGTTCCCATCGCGGTGGGGAAGGGGTTCACGCTGGCCCCGTATGTGGAGTACACCACCCTGATCGACCATTCGGTGCGTGAGGCGCAAGGGGACACCGGCGCGCGCAGGGACGCGGTGACCTGGGCGGTGACCGTGAGCCGGGGAATGGAATTCTGACATCTCCCGTCGTTCCATATGAGGGGAAAGGCGTATTCCATATTGACGGTATCGACTCAGAAAAACGTCGGCGGGCTTTCCGCGGGGAGTAGTGACCGGGACGCTGGAGACAATACATCCGAATTCGTACCGGGGAGAAATGCGGCATGACCGGAATCGCCTTCGCGGGCCGAGCGGATTTTCTCATGGTCATCGTGTGCCTGCTCTGGGCGCTCGGCACCGTGGTGTGCAAGAACGCGTTTGGGGAAACCCCGGAGACCTTCCGGGTGCATGTATTCAATGGGGTGCGGTTTCCGCTGGCCGCCGCCGCGCTTTTCCTGTGGCTCCGCCTCTCCGGCTCCCCGCTCGGGCTGCGCCGGGAGCATTTACCCGGGATCGCGCTGATCTCGTTTTTCGGCATGTTCCTGTTCATGGTGCTGTTCAATATCGGGCTTTCCCTGACCACCGCGGCCAACGCCGGGATTTTTATGGGGGCCATACCGCTCATCATCG
>CAYRTQ010000030.1:14988-18379 GCA_964426865.1 uncultured bacterium | reverse complement strand
ACATCCCTGGTGCGGGGAACGGATCGCCCGGAACCCCGGCTC
The DNA here is from genome assembly GCA_964426865.1 of uncultured bacterium. Taxonomy (GTDB): domain Bacteria; phylum Latescibacterota; class Latescibacteria; order Latescibacterales; family Latescibacteraceae; genus JAWLHT01. The sequence continues at coordinate 18,337 of CAYRTQ010000030.1, read as the reverse complement.
ATCGCCGGAATCCTTCTCGGGCTGACCGGCGTGGTCCTGGTGAATGGGCAGACGGGTGTGTTCGAATTCAACCGGGGCGATCTGCTGGTGCTCGCGTCCGGGTTCTGCTGGGCGATATACGCGGTCTGGGGAGAACGGTATCTGGAAATCTATCCCCCCATGCTGGCCACCGCCTGGATTCTCCTGTTCCTCTCCCTTTTCTATTTTCCCCTGATGCTTCTCGATCTCCCGCGCCAGTCCTGGGGCGATGTTTCCCTCGCGAACTGGGGGAATCTGGCCTACTCCGCTTTCGGCGCGGTGCTCATCGCCAATACCCTCTACTATGCCGCCATCCGCCATATCGGCCCCTCGCGCTCCGGAATCTACATCAATCTGGAGCCGGTGTTCACCCTTCTCCTTGCCTTTTTCCTCCGGGGCGAACACATCACCCCATTCCAGGTCATCGGGCTTGCCGTGGTGATTACGGGAGTGGTCCTGGCCCGGTCGAAAAGCGGGGAAGGGGAACCGGGAGCGGCGAGCGGCTCAGGGCTGCAATCCCTTCCCTGAAATCGATCTCATACCAAGTTTGATTCAATCCCCGTACCAAAGCGGCCCCCTATCCGGCCTTCGGCCACCTTTCCCCCGATGGGGGCAAGGAAAGACACCAATTCCTTTCTCCCGATTTTGAAGGGGGATTGGTATCAGTTCCCGGGCGCGGGAATCTCTCCACATCGTCATTGCATCCCGTCGTGAAACGTGTATTTTATCCTCATTGTACACAGGGGAGAGATGCGCGAACGATGAAAGGAAATCCCATGAACCGGAGTATGCTGTTGGCACTTCCGGCAATTCTGCTTTTTCTGGCCGTCCCGTCCGGGCAGGCCGCGCCGAACGACCCGGACCAGATTCTGAAAGCTCTCTCCGGCGCGGTTTCCGGGGATCGGGCGCGGGATTATACCGCGCGCATCTGGAGGTATGATCGTTGGAGCACTCTCCCCATGTGGAAACGGAGCGCCGCGGAAGCGCAGACCATCATGCGGGAACGGGGTTTCGACGAGGCGGAAATGGTCAATACCCCCGCTGACGGGGTCACCCGGTTCCAGGACTGGACCAATCCCATCGGATGGGATGTGCATCAGGCCACTCTGGAGGTGGTGGAGCCCGCGGGGCTTCCGGACGAGTACCGGTTCCTCTGCGATTATCTCGCCAATCCCACCTCGCTCACTTTCTTCAGCTGTCCCACTCCGGCGGAGGGGGTGACCGCGGAACTGGCGGTGCTGGACCGTCCGGACCCCAAAGCCATGGAATCGATGAATCTTAAGGGGAAAATCGTTCTCTCCACCTCCGCGGGGGGGAGACTGAAACCGCTTCTGGAGGACTGCGGCGCGCTGGGAGTGGTGGGCGATGCCAGAGTGGGTGATTACGAGGACGCAAACCACTGGCTGAACACCTGGAGCGATTACCCCTCGGGCTGGCTGATGTCCGCCGGGGACCGAAGGAACACCTTCTGCTTCTCCATTTCCTCGAAAAAGGGCGCGTACCTCCGCGACCTGATGGACCGGGGGAAGAAAGTCGTTCTCCGCGCCCGGATCGACAGCCGGTATTATACCGATGACAGTTTTCCCTATGTGATCGGCTGCGTGCGGGGTGCGGACGCGACGGCCGGGGAGGTGCTGGCCGGCGGGCATCTCTATGAATGGGGCGCCAACGACAACGCCACCGGGTGCGCGGTCATGCTCGAGGCGTTGGGCGCGCTCAACGATCTCATCCGCTCCGGCGCGCTCCCCCGTCCCCATCGCACTATACGGCTCTGGATGGGGCAGGAGATGTACAGCTCCCTTGCCTACGCGGAGAAAAACCCGGACCATCTGCGGAAAACGGTGGCTTCCCTCTGCCTGGACACCCCCGCCCCGGATTACAACGCGCTCGCCTCGACCGTCAAAATCCACATGAATCCCGATGTATGCCCCGCGTTCACCGATGCGCTCTATCCCGAGCTGTTCCGGCGCTACTATGCCTCCATACGCTCCAACAAGCTGGTGCTGACCGCTCCCTTCGAGGGCGCGACCGACACCTATTTCGCGGAATCCATCCTCGGCATTCCCACCACCTTCGTGTACATGGAGAACGGCACCCAGCTTCACCACAACTCGCGGGATACGCTGGAAAAAGTGGATTCCCGCTCCCTCCGCGATCTCTGCATGTTCACCGCGCTGGCTCTCTACTACACGGCGAATGCGGGATACGACGACCTCTCCCTGCTCGCGCCCCTGACCTATGACCGGGGAACGGAAGTGATCCTCGGCAAGGCGCGGGAAATGCGGGATCGCGCCATGCGGGCGAAAACCGGCGAGGAACTCGGCGCGGCGCTGGCCTCCGGGACGCGGACCATCGAATATTACACCGGCCTTCAGGCGCAGGCGTTGCGGAGCATCCTCAAAATCGTCCCCCCGGAACAGAGGGCGGAGGCGGAACGCGCGCTCGCCGTATACCTGCGGGATACCGGGGAGTTTGGGGAACTCCAGAACCGTCAGTTCGCGAACATGGTGCGGGCCGGGGCGGCCGCATCCTCGCTCAAGTCGACAGCGCCTCCGCGGAAGGACAATCCCCGCGATCTCGAAGCCGCCGCTCTCTATCCCCGCGCCACCCGGATCGGGCCGTTGACCCTGGAAGGCATTCCGCCGGAGGAATGGCAGGGCCTGTCCGGCTCCCCCAAGTGGTGGTCGCCGCGCAACTGGGCGGGCGCATCCTACTTCTGGTGCGATGGAACCCGTAATCTGAAAGAAATCCGGGAAGCAGTGGAGATGGAGGCGGGGACATCCAGCGGGAAGTTCGATTTTGTCGTCTGGTACCGGTTTCTGGAGAAGCACGGCCTGGTGGAATTCGTGACTCCGGCGAAAAAATAAGGTGCTTCGCAGTTTTCTATGGGTAAATAATAGGGGAGTGGCCTTTCTGTTGTACTTTGTCCTGAAAAATATGAGATATTCCCCGCTACGGAAAACAGAACGCTTTCTCCGGAGGCTTTCCCATGTCCACCCGCTCGCAGTTTCTCCGCACGCTCGCCCTTGCTTCGATCTCACCGGCCATGTTCTCCCGGGAAGCTTCGGCCCAATCGGCCGGGCCGCTGGTCCGCGACATCGGTTCCCGTCTGGAACTCTTCGTGGACGATTATCTCATCGAAAGGATGGACGGGACCGCGCTCAAGCTCCACGAACCCACTCCGGCGGGTACGGTCCTGACATTCGACCGTCCCTGGGAAGGAGCGTTCTGCGCATACCTCACCGTGGTGCGGGATGAAAGCCGCTTCCGGATGTACTACCGGGGGCGTCTGGTGTCGGGAGCGGACGGCTCCACGAATGAGGTCACCTGC
>CAYRTQ010000030.1:3515-14978 GCA_964426865.1 uncultured bacterium | reverse complement strand
CCGGAACTGAGCCTCTATGCCATGAAAGGCGCGCCCCGGAACAATGTGGTGCTCGCCGCCGCCGCCCCCTTCTCCCACAATTTCTCCCCCTTTCTCGATACCCGTCCTGGCGTTCCGGAATCCACGCGCTACAAGGCGGTGGCCGGAACCGTGGTAAGCGGCCTGGTCGCGTTTGCTTCTCCCGATGGTCTCCGCTGGAAGAAAATGCGGAATGAGCCCATTCTCCGCGATGGCGCCTTCGATTCCCAGAATGTGGCCTTCTGGTCGGCAAGCGAAGGACGGTATGTCTGCTATTTCCGTACCTGGACCGAAGGCGGGTTCAACGGTTTCCGGACGGTCAGCCGGGCGACTTCCCCCGATTTCCTCACCTGGTCTCCTCCTTCGCGCATGGAATTCGGCAATACCCCTCCCGAACACCTCTACACCAACCAGACCACTCCCTATTTCCGGGCTCCGCATCTCTACCTGGCGTTTCCCATGCGCTTTTTCCCCGGACGGAAGGTGCTCACCGCCGACCAGGTCCGGTCTCTCGGCGTGGACCCCGGCCATGCGGGAGATTGCGCCGATGCCGTCTTCATGACCAGCCGCGGCGGAAATCGCTACGACCGTTCCTTTATGGAAGGATTCATTCGCCCCGGAACCGACCTCGGCAACTGGGCCTCCCGGGCGGGTATGGTCGCCTGCGGCCTGGTCCCCACCGGCCCCGCGGAGCTTTCCCTCTATAAACAGGCCAATTACGCCCAGCCCACCGCCCATCTTCTTCGGTTCACCGTGCGCACCGACGGTTTCGCGTCCGTGAACGCTCCCTATCGCGGCGGCGAACTGCTCACCCGCCCGTTGCGCTTCGAGGGCCGTTCGCTGGTCCTCAACTTTGCCACCTCCGCGGCGGGAAGCGTGCGGGTCGAAGTCGCGGACGAATCGGGACGCGCGCTCCCCGGAAAGTCCCTCACCGATTGCGACGAACTGGTCGGCGATTCCATCGAGCGCACGGTCACCTGGAAAGGCTCGACCGGGGTGAGCGCCCCCTCCGGGGGAATAATCCGCCTCCGCTTTGCCCTGAAGGATGCCGATCTCTATTCCCTCCGCTTCGGGAAGTGAAAGTGAAAAGAGAAATTTCTCGCCAAGTTCGCCAAGGACGCAAAGAAAGAAAGGTGGATGTGGCGATGAGGGCCGAATTTCCCTCACTCCTTACCCTCTCGCCCGCGCGCAGTATGCGTGGGAGAGAGAGGGCAGGGAGGTTCTGGGAAATTCTGCGCCCATAGCCCAATTCAGTCTTTTTTTGTAACTGTCTACCTACCGTGTGAAGAAGCGTTAAAATTGGAACAAATTTGAATGAACGGTGTTCCAATTGGTACTATGAAAGACAAACAGGAATTACGCGCACAGCTTGCATTGCAGAGCGAAACGGAAAAGGTGGACCTGATTATCCATCTGATGGAGCGGGTAGAGCAACTGATGGAGCATATTGCCCAGTTGACCGCTCGGGTGTCGGAGCTTGAGGCGCGTCTTGGGATGAACAGTAGCAACAGTTCTAAACCGCCCTCGAGCGATGGGTACGTGAAGCCGAACCCGAGGAGTCTTCGCGAGAGCAGTGGCCGTAAGCCCGGCGGACAGAAGGGACATACCGGAACGACATTGCGACGGGTTGAGAATCCGGACGAGATCAAGGTCTATGAACCGGAGCGATGCGCCTGTGGTCATAGTTTGAAAGAAGCCCCCGTGGATCATGTGGAACGCCGACAAGTCTTCGACCTTCCCGAGAAGTTGGTGTGGGTGACCGAACATCAGATGGTGTCCAGGAAGTGTCCGGACTGCGGGCGCATGAACCATGCGGATGCGCCCCCGGAAGCGCCGGGGCCAGTGCAGTACGGTCCGAAAATTATGGGTGCGGCGGTGTATCTGCGCACCGCTCAACTGGTACCCTTTGAGCGATTGATGGAAGTTTTCGAGGAGATATTTCACATAACCATGTGCAAGCGCACTGTCGAGAGTGCACAGGTGCGGGTGTACGAGGCTCTCTTGCCCTTCGAGCGGGAAGTGCGCACGCAATTGTTGGACGCGCCTGCCTTGCATGTCGATGAAACAGGCATGCAAGTGAACGGAGTACTCCACTGGATGCATGGGGTGTCTACCGGGCTTCTTACGCTGTACCAGGCGCATACCGAACGCGGGAGCGAGGCCATCGATGACAACGAGATTCTTTCCGGGTTCAGAGGGGTTCTGGTCCACGATTGCTGGGGACCCTATTTCCGCTACGGCGATCGGCACGCCCTGTGCGGAGCCCATCTTTTGCGGGAACTGCGGGGCGTCTGCGAGAACGAGGGACATCACTGAGCACATGCGTTGTTCTGCCTCTTGGGAATGATGTCCCGGACGAGCGCCACCGCGGAGGGCGCCGTGATTACTCCCGAACTGGCGGACTGGTTCGAGCAAACCTACGACGAGATTCTTTCGCGCGGACGGCCCGAGTTGCCTCCGCCTCGGAAGACTCCGGGCAAAAGAGGTCGGGCCAAGAATGCTCCGTCCACCAACCTGCATACACGCTTGGAAAAGCACCGCGATGCGGTCCTGCGATTCCTGCGCGACCCCACCGTACCCTTCACCAACAACCAGGCGGAACGGGATATCCGTATGGTCAAGCTCCGGCAAAAAATCTCCGGCTGCGAACGCACCTTCATGGGCGCACAAATATTCGCCCGCATCCGGAGCTATATCTCCACATCGCGTAAACAAGGTCATAACCTTTTCCAAAATATCGTCAATGCTTTCAATGGCAATCCTTGGATTCCTCAACCGCATGCTTCTCTTACTTGACCTGGTAGACAGTTACAAAAGATAAACCTTGAAACCCAGCGGACACCGGGAAAAGAAATCCGAAGGATGATGCCGGACCGGCTTCCGGTTCACCCGGCGGAATAAAAAGGACGTTCCGTGGAATTGGGATCAGCGACAGACCAATGCGGCCCGCATCATCACTATACAATACAGCGAAGGACCGGGAAATGGGATGCCCGGATTCGGGTATAAGTGCTTATTCTCCCGGTGTTTACTGTGTTTAAATCTTCTTTTCCCCGGGAGCGGGGGTGGAAAAAATTACGTGCTTTGATAAAAATTTCCTTGCGACCATTGCATGCCGTCATTATATTTAGGATTACCATATAATGTTATTTGCTGTACTTTTTGCAGTAAAAGTCTGCGACGAAGGGGGGTTGGACATAACCGGATGCCGGGCGTAATAGTAAGAGATCAGGAGCCATTCGAAAAAGCGCTGAAGAGATTCAAAAAAGCCTGCGAAAAAGCGGGTATCATATCTGATATGAAAAAGCATCAGCATTTCGAAAAGCCCAGTGAAAGAAAAAAGCGGAAAATCAATGCCGCGAAGCGTAAGAGGATAAAGCTGGAAAAGACCGTCGGTTAATTCGACGGAGCGCCGAAATATCTTTTCCGGCGGATATAGGCGGTAGTCTTGCATCAGGACTAGCCGCCTTTATTATTTTTATGACGGAGGGAGGCACTCCCGCTGATCCCGGCGACGGGGCCGGCATACCGGATTCCGGGAACATTTTCCCCGGAAACGCGTCTCCCGGACACATTCCACCGAACCGTTCGGCGCGCGCCGTTTTTCCCGGCGCCCATGACTTTGGCGCACCGGTATTCCCCGGTGAATCCCGCGCTCCGCGGACATTCGTCCCGGGAGGTCGAGACCATGAATCTGCTCGATCTGATCATAGTCCTGCTGGTGGTCCTCATGGGCTTTTCCGGATGGCGCGAGGGTCTCGTGCGGGGCGGAGTGAAGCTGATCGGGTTCCTCCTCACCCTCATTGTCCTGTCGGTATGCGCCGGGCAGGTTGCGGAGTTCGCCCGCGGTCTCGAAAGCATCCCTCCCCGTCTGGCGGTTCCCATGGTGTTCGCCGGCGCGTTCATCGCCGGATCGATCCTCTTCGCGGTTCTGGCCGAGGTGTTCCGACGGGTGGTGCATCTCACCCCGCTCGGTTTTCTGGACAGCGGTCTCGGGACGGCGCTCGGGGTGATCAAGGCGTTCTTCGTCGCCGGAATCCTGGCGCTCATTTTCTCCTTCATGCCGGCTCACGGCGCGTTGCGGGCCCAGTACAACCATTCGTTTTTCGGGGGCGCCCTGGCGGAGCTCGTGAAAATAACCATTCCCGCCGCGACCTCCGCGGGGGTCGGCATCCTGAAGTACATCGCCCCCTCTTCCCCCTCCGGATCGCCGGAAAAGCCATCAAACCCGGAAAAGCAGAAGAAAAGGAATGAATCAACCCACTACTCCATATAGCTCCCACGCCCTCCGGGTGCTCGAATTCGATCGTATCCGCGAGATCGTCGCCTCCCTGGCCGATTCCCATGAGGGCAAGGCGGCGCTCTCCGGGCTGGAGCCCCTGAATGACCGTGAATCGATCCTGCGGCGTCTGGCCGAGGTGGACGAGGTCATAAACGCCCTGCGGTTCGACGACGCCCAGCCGTCGCTGTCCTTTCACGACATCCGCGAGCAGTTCCCCCTTCTCAAGGTCCAGGGATATCGTCTGGAAATCGAGGCCATCGCCGCCATTGCCGAGAATCTCGCGGTGGCGCGGGACGTCCATGACTGGTACGCCGGGCGGGCGGAAAAATACCCCCGCATCTCGGGCATCACCGGGCTTATCATCCCCCACGAGAACATCGAAACCCGCGTGAAACGGACCATCCTTCCGGACATGACCATCGCCGATGACGCCACGCCGGAACTGCGCTCCATACGGCGCCGTCTGGAAAACGCGCGGGCCCAGCTCCGCAGTTTGGTGGAGCGGACGCTCACCTCGCTCTCCGACGAGATCGTGAGCGAGCGGGTGGTCACCCTGCGCAACGGACGGTATGTCATCCCGGTGCGGGACAACATGAAGAACAAGGTCGCCGGGGCGGTCCACGACCGTTCCCAGACCGGGCGCACGCTCTTTATCGAGCCGCTCGCCTCCATCGAAGGCAACAACCAAGTGCGGGAACTGGAACTGGCCGAGCAGGAGGAGATCAACCGCATTCTCCTGGAACTCACCGCACTCATCGCCGAGGCAGCCGACGACATCGTGGTGAACCAGGGCGTCCTGGTCCGTCTGGATGTCATCACCGCCAAGGCCCGGTACGGTGTCCGGGCGGAGGGGGTCATCCCGAAAATCAACGACGAGCCCCGCTTCCAGGTACGAAAGGGCCGTCATCCGCTTCTGGACTGGAAGTTCCGGAAGCGCGGCGATGGTTCGCGGGTGATTCCCGCGGACCTGGAAATGGGTGAAAAGATTCTGACCATCGTGGTGACCGGCCCCAACGCGGGCGGAAAAACGGTGGCGCTCAAAACGTTCGGGCTGCTTGTCCTCATGGCGCTCTCCGGAATGCCGGTGCCCGCCGGGGAGGGAACCGAACTGTATGTCCCCGGCGGCGTGTTCGCCGACATCGGCGACGAGCAGTCCATCGAGGACGACCTGAGCACGTTCTCCTCCCACATGAAACAGATCGTCACCATTCTCCGGGAGGCGGGTCGCGGCTCGCTCGTGCTTCTCGACGAGCTGGGCGGCGGAACCAATCCCTCCGACGGGGAAGCCATCGCGCTCGCTGTCCTTCGCAAGCTCACCGCGGTGGGGGCGCTCACGCTCGCCACCACCCATCACGGCGGCCTGAAAGTCTTCGCCCACGAAACCGAGGGAGTAGCCAACGCCTCCATGGAATTCGACCGTGAGAATCTCCGTCCCGCGTTTATCCTGCGCACCGGGATTCCCGGGTCCTCCTACGCGTTCGAGATCGCCAAACGAATGGGCATGCCGCCCGAGGTGCTGGCCGATGCCGAAGCGCTCGCCGGGGGGGAACGGAAGAGCCTGGAGAGCCTCATTCTCGAAATGGAGCAGCGCCTCCGTGAAACCGACCGGGAGCGTCGCGCCGCCGAGTCCGAACGGGCCCGTCTGGAAATAGAGAAACACGCCTACGAAAAGAAGCTCGCGGAATTCACCGGCAAACGTCAGGAGTTGCTCTCCGCGGCGGTGGCCGAATCGAAACGCATCGTGGAGACCGCCAACCGCAGCATCGAGACCGCCATCCGCACCATCAAGGAACAGAACGCCTCCCGTGATGCCATTGCGGAGGCCCGCGCCACGGTAACCCGCGCCACGGAGGAAGTGGAGAAAACAGCCGAACAGCTCCCGCAAAAGGAGAAGAAGGCGGCGCGCGCCCCGCTTACCGAACTGCGGGTGGGCATGCGTGTCTGGGTGAACAACCTGAATTCCGACGCCCTGGTGGAACAGGTGCTTGACGGCGGCAAGCGGGCCCGGGTGCTGGTCGGACGGAGCAAGGCCTCGCTGGTGATGAACACCCGCGATCTTTCCACCGCGCCGGAAACCGCGCCGAAGCGGGAACACGTGGTGCGGGTGGCGACACCTTCCACCGAGATTGAGTCCAACGAGATCGACCTGCGGGGCATGACCTTCGAGGAGGCCCAGGATGAACTGGAACCCTTCCTGGATCGTCTGCACCTCATGGGCATGGAAACCGCGCACATCATCCACGGCAAGGGTACGGGCGCGCTCCGCAACAAGATCAGCGCCTGGCTGGACCGTCATCCCCATGTCGAATCGCGGCGGCTTGGAAACTGGAACGAGGGAAGCTACGGGGTGACTGTGGTGACACTGCGTAAGTAAATGTAATGCACGGAACTTTCGTGCATCCGGAGAGTATTACGATATGAGGCCGGGGGGATTCGGAACGGCTGGCGGAATGCTTCGGCGAATCCGCTCCCCACGGCCCGTAACACGGGGTTTGGGCAGGAGAGGAACATCGGTTCGATATGTTTACACGGAATGAAACACGGCGTGTCTGGGTGCGCGGCATTCCCCTCGGGGGCGGCAGCCCGGTGACCGTGCAGTCCATGACTTCCACGGACACCCGCGACGTGGAGAAAACGGTGCGGCAGATTCAGGCTTTGACCGGCGCGGGATGCGAGATGGTGCGTCTGGCGGTTCCCAATCGTGAGGCGGCGCTGGCGCTCGCGGAAATCCGGAAGGCGGTTGAGGTTCCCCTCATCGCCGACATCCATTTCGATCACCATCTGGCGCTCATGGCCATCGAGGCGGGGGTGGACAAGCTCCGGATCAATCCGGGGAACATCGGATCGCCCTCGAAGGTCCGGGAAGTGGCCGAGGCGGCCCGTGCCCACGGGATTCCCATCCGGGTGGGGGTGAACTCCGGCTCCCTCAAGGCGGAGCTGTTGGAACGGTTTGGCCGTCCCACTCCGGAAGCCCTGGTGGAAAGCGCCATCGAGGAAGTGGACCTGCTGGACGACCTGGGATTCACCGATGTCTGCGTCTCCATCAAATCCTCCAACGTCATGGAAACGATCCGGGCCTACACGCTCTTCGCGGAACGCCGGAACAACCCGCTCCATGTCGGGATCACCGAGGCGGGAACCCTGCGCTATGGCGCCATCAAGTCCGCCTGCGGCATCGGGGCCATCCTTTCCCGTGAGATCGGGGACACCCTGCGGGTTTCGCTCACCGCCGATCCGGTGGAGGAAGTGTATGCCGGGATTTCCATCCTGAAAGCCATGGGACTCCGCAAGTACGGCCCGGAAGTGGTCAGTTGCCCCACCTGCGGCCGTACGGAAATCGACATCGTGCATCTAGCCGGGGAAGTGGAGCGTCGCGCCGCCCTCCTGAAGGAGCCGCTCGCGCTCGCGGTCATGGGGTGCGTGGTCAATGGGCCGGGTGAAGCGCGCGAGGCGGATTACGGCATCGCGGGCGGCAAGGGATTCGGCCTCCTGTTCCGCAAGGGCGAGGTGGTCCGCAAGGTGGAGGAAAAGGACCTGGTTGACGAGCTTTTCGCGCTCATTGAACGGGATCGAGGGGAGCGGGAAAAAACTGTTTGACGCATACCTATTTCAAGAGCAACATCTTTCCGGTTGCGGTCTGTTTCCCTGATGTGAGGCGGGAGAGGTACAGGCCGGAGGAGACGGGCTTTCCGGATTCGTCGCGGCCGTTCCAGACAAAAGAGTGCGTCCCGGCGGAGAGAGGACCGGAGTGAAGTGTGCGGACCCGCTGGCCGGTGATGGAGTAGACCGCGAGTTCGGCGCGGTCTGCTTGCGGGAGAGTGAAGCTGATGGTGGTTGCGGGGTTGAAGGGGTTGGGGCGGGCAGGGGAAAGGTGAAATGCGCGGGGGGCGTCTTCGACCTGTGTAGGAGAAAGACCGAAAGAAAATTTGCAGAAGAAAGCATCCCCGCCATTATTTATACGGTCATACGCCCCCTCGGTCGTGGGGAAATCCGTGGAAAAAGTTGCTCCGGAAAGATATACATTCCCTTGGTTGTCAGTGGCGATTCCGCCGGGTGGCAAGTCATTACTGGAACCGCCTAAATACGTTCCATAGAGGAGTGAACTTCCAGTGGGATCAACTGCGCAGAAATAGAGATCAGTAACTGTTTGTTTGAAGGCATCTATCGTAACAGGAGGAGGGGAATCGAATCTGCCATACAAAAATATTCTTCCCGCGATGTCGGTAGTTAAATACCCGCCAATTATAAAAGCACGCGCGGAGAATACAAAACGATCCCCTTCCGGGCAGAGTTTGCACAATATGGCGGGGATTCCTTTCGAACTTAAATAAGCTCCGGGCGTAATGGGGAATTTACTCCCAAAAGTGGTTAGCAGGTAAATGAATCCGTCTTTATCTACGGTAAGTCCACGCGGATTTTCTCCAAACAAAAAAGTGGAAAATACCAGCTTGCTTCCTTCGGGATTGATCTTGCACAGATATCCGGGAGGAAGAATTGAATCGCACAATGACTTCGCCGTAATGGGAAAGTTTTTTCCCGCGGTCCCCGCAAGTAACACATTCCCTTCCCAATCCACGGCGAATCCGTCTAAAGAATACACATTATCCGTTCCGCCATAATAGGTTGCATACAGAAGCCTGCTTCCATCTTCGGAAAGCTTGCAGATAAACTGACCCAAACGTAGATCGCCGTAATGATCCTGACTTGTTTCTTGTAAACATCCGGAAGTCGGGGTGATTGTTCCGTATGCGGAAATATACGCACAGCCATATCCATCCAATCCGAAATATATTGTTTCCCAGCCCTTTAGCGTTTCTCCGAATACTGAAGAATAGACAAGAGCATTCCCCTGTTTGGAAAGTTTGGTTACAAATACCGCTCTTTGATAGTTTTGATCAAAAGGCGTGCTGAATGCTCCAGGAGTTCTGGGAAAGTCAATCGAACGGGTTTCACCGGCCAGGAAAATATCTTCCGTATCGTCAACAATTATTTGGCGTAATTCTTCTGCATCCCCTCCATGAATGTATGTGGAAAACAGAATATTCTTGCCGGAAGGATCGAATTTTGTGACAAAGATATCTCCGAATCTGGTATCGGATATGGTGGAGTTATACGCTCCCGGAGTAGCCGGAAAATCAAGAGAACGGGTGACTCCCGCGAGATACATACACCCTGACGCGTCAACGGCTATCTTCGTTTGTCCCTCAACTCCTGTTCCTCCCAGGAATGTGGAATACACCAGTTCCGGATCGATGACCAGGGGATACCGTGAATCGTACGATTCCACTGCGAAACCGTATGTACCCGCCGAACTATCCCTGATGATGTATCGAACGGCAATCTCTTTTCGCTTGCCTTCTATTTCCTGGTAGCTGTATGGCTTCTTTTCCACAATTTTCCCCAAAGGAGTTTCCGCTTCCAGGTCTCCCGCCGCATTTACGGCCATGCCAGACGCGCCGATACAGGAGAGGGTAATCTTCGATATGTCTTTTCCCGGTTGGATAATCAGGTCATATTTCAACCGGTTTTGCCTGCCATACCAGACCATGTCTACACCGGGATAGAGATCATGGCAGCGGACTTTGGAGTAATTCGGGACATCTGTCTTCCACCGGGAAGGATCGTTTCCGATGAAATAGTTCGAATTCCAGGTGAGTTTCTCTTCTCCTGTCATTTCGGGATTTTCATTCGCACCCAGGAAGCGGAGTTTGAGCGTATGGTATTCATGTTCTTCCCCAATCATAGAATCGTTTGCATTGGCAAAAACAACACTCTTTTGCGCCGCCCGTTTTGCCCGTGAAGCCTCGGTTTCCCGGTTCAGGAGGAGCGTGGCCCCGGAAGAACCGAGAAAGAAGTCGCATCCGGATGCCCGAGATGTAAACCGAATGTCCTGATCGGTCTGACCTTTATTGACGGTAAAGAACAGGGGCGCTTCCGGATAGCTCTGGACAACTAAACCCGACGCCGGAGAAGCGAATGGAATACAGAAACCGCATACCATCAAGAATGAAAACACGATGTAACAATTTTTCATGGTAGGACTCCTTCGCGAGAGATACTCACAGAATATACTATATTTTTTTTTATTTATGTACATTTTTTTATTGACAGCGATCAAGGACTATGTATACTATATGCAATGGAAAATTTATCCTGCCTCTGATTGATAGCCAGCAATAATCTCGCCAAGTTTACAATTGATTGTGCGCCATTCCGTTTTAAAATGATCACGATGAGAATCCATTCCAAAGCGTCCGTTTTCGGACAGTCGGGTGTCCGTTTTCGGACAGTCGGACAGAAGATTCAGCAGGATTCCGGAATGATTTCCGTTGTGTTTACATAATGAAAAGCACCTTGAGACGGTCCTCCGTTCAATATTGAATGGAGAAGACAAACACGTTACTCATTCGGAGGTGCATTATGAAACGGAATTTCGTGTTCTACGCCTGGATTCTCCTCTGCGCCTGCTTCCTGTGTTGCTATATCCCGTCTGCTTACGCTTTTGATCCGAGTACAGATCTGGACCCTGCAATCAAGTGGAAGGAGTTTGCCGGCACACCAGAACACCAAGAAATTGAAGCCGATTCGTTAACTGCGTTGGGACAATTAGGCGGAAATCTTTGCCCCAAATACTCTTCACTGCAATGTCTGGAAATTCTGTACAATGCCTGGTATGGGTTGGGAGCCAACAAGCTTGATCTTGATATCAGATACTATCAAACTGGCATGATTGAGGATGTATTGGGTAGATTGAAATTTGACAGTCCTTCTTCCAGTGCCTGGGCGAAGCAGAATGTGAACACATTTCCTAATTATGATCACGCTTTCTTCAGAATAAATAGCTGGGAAAGACTTTGGGATGGATGGGTGCCATATGGGACTCCGGATTTGACTTCACTTCAAAGCAGGCTCAACGAAACCCCAGTGATCATACGAATAAAGAACTATGCAGTGACAATCGCCAGTACCGTACAAAGTACATCGTATAATGGAAGTATTGTTACAATACCCAGCACCGGCGATGGTTTTCATTATGTCGTAGTTGTGAACTATGGTACTGAAAATGGAACTCCCTTTCTTGAATGTATGAACAGTTACGGGCATGCTAATGGTAATGGTACCTATTCGCAAAACGGGTATGGAGATTTTTTCAGAGTATCGAC
>CAYRTQ010000030.1:0-3505 GCA_964426865.1 uncultured bacterium | reverse complement strand
GGGCAACAAACTTTCGAGTTTCCACTGGTGTGTATAATTTTTCAGAGTATCGACGGCAAATTTCAATGATTGGTGTGAGGCTGCTTATTGCCCGTACATTCATACCCAGCAAAGAGGGTTGACTTCAAATTATCTTGCAATGAATTGCGCCGCAAAGATTTTCCCCAATCTGCTTCCTTCGATAGCAGACTACTTTGATAAAGATCATTTGGAAGCTGGCGAGGCATTTTACATCTGCGGCAATGCTACAATCAGCAGTTCGGTTTATTCCGCAACGATTCCTGGCGGCAGAACCATGTATGTTGTAACCGATTCAGGGGGATCGACAAATTCGATTACCGTCCCCGCGGGGAAAACGTTGACTTTGGGTGACACCAGCGGTTTAACGATTACCAGATTGGGTAATTCCGGCTATTGGTCCGGAATAACGGTGAACGGGAAAGTAACATTCAAACCGGGAAGCGTCGTTGAATATGCAAAAACGGGGATTACGAATTATGCGGATGGAAGTGGCGGCATCGAAGTATATCCCACAAACTCGCCCTACGGAACCATCCAGCATTGCCGCGATTTCGGGATATATTCCTACAACTGTTCACCGACCATCAGTTATCTGAAAATAACAGAAAATTACGATGTGTCGTATCCCTATTCAACCGGGATTCGAGTGGCAGGGTCTTCCTCAAATCCGACCGTGTACAGAGTTGCTTTCAATAAGTCACGAACAGAATTATCGTTGGACAGTTACACGGATGCGATCCTGAAAAACAGCAATCTCGGTAATTCCACAAACGTTGTGGATAATATATATGTGGGGGCCTATGCCTATTTGAATTTGGGGTATTTTTATTACGATCCCCAAGGCGGCTATAACAAAATCTATCCCGGAACAGGATACACCATAAACAACCCATCTTACTATTATTTGCCTGCCGCCTTAAACTACTGGTCGAGCACTCCGAATTTTTATCAGGCTGATCTCATCCAGTATTCAGATTCTACGATTGGTGAAGGTTATGATAATGGGTCGCCGCCGTTGAGCAAACCCGCCGGACTCTCCCCGGATCTTTTCGCATCCGCGCAAGGGAAAGAAGCGGCAGGCGATTGGAACGGGGCGATCGGCGCCTATAAAGAGATTCTCGCCGAGAACACCGATCCGGTAATGCGGAGAGCTGCAGTGAAATCCATTCTTCATGATTCGGAGATGCGCTGCCAGGAAAACAAGGTGGTCGATTACCGCGAGGCTCGCTCCGTCATTCTCTCGGAATTGATGACGGCGACCTCCTCCTACCGGGCGGTGCTCGATTACCTCCTCTGCGAAGTCTTGGTGAAAGAGGGGAAATACACCGAGGCGATAGACGCATTCACCGCCAAAGCCGCCCAATACGCGGGGACGTCAATGGAAGTGGAGATGCTTACCCGCGTGGCGGTGCTCTATGGGATGAATCTCAAGGACAAAGTGAAAGCGAAGGAAATCGCGGACAAAGCCGCCACGCTCAATCCCGGTCAGGAATGCCTTTACATTGCCTATCGGACAGCAGGTATGGATTACCTGCCCTGGCAATATACGGACCGGTTCA
The DNA here is from genome assembly GCA_964426865.1 of uncultured bacterium. Classification (GTDB taxonomy): domain Bacteria; phylum Latescibacterota; class Latescibacteria; order Latescibacterales; family Latescibacteraceae; genus JAWLHT01. The sequence continues at coordinate 1,925 of CAYRTQ010000030.1, read as the reverse complement.
AGGGGGTTACGGAGAATTTCGACCGCAACCCCGAACAGCCCAAACCGGCGGCGGAGAGTGAGAGCGTATCGGTCAGTCCCAACCCCGCCAACCCCATGACTACCATCACCTATTCCATCAAGGCCCCTTCTTCTGTCAAGCTATACATCTACTCCATCAACGGCCAGAAGGTCGCCACGCTGGTTGACAGTCAAGTAAGCGCGGGCAGGCATTCGGTGAAATTCGACGGTTCGAAATTCGCTTCCGGCGTGTATTTCTACCGGTTCGAATCGGCGGGAATGAACAGGACCGGCAAAATGCTTCTGCTTAAGTAGATTTATAAAAAGTCGTATGTAAAAGCGGCGTCCGGAATTTTCTTCCGGACGCCGCTTCTCGTGTATAGGGAGCATTGCGGCCCTCGGGGAAAATCGGGCGTGGGGACCTCGTCATTCGGCGTGACGGCCCACATCGGCGACAATGTCCGGGTCCAGGAATCCCTTGTCCGCCATGCCCCGGAGAATGGAAAGCGCCTCGGGGCGGGACATTCCGGGCCGGTAGGGACGGTCCTCAGTGAGCGCCTGGTAGACATCCACAACCCCGAGGAGCCGTGATTCGAAATCGAGATCGGCTTCCCCGAGCCGCTCGGGATAGCCCTTGCCGTTCAGTTTTTCGTGATGGTTGCCCGCCCAGTTGGCGATATCCTCCAGCCCCGGGATGAGGCCGAGATCGAGCTTGGTATAATAGACATGCTTCTTGACCGTCTCGAATTCCTCCGCGGTCAAAGGGCCGGGCTTGGAGAGAATGGCGTTCGGAAGGCAGAGTTTCCCGATATCGTGGAGGCAGGCGGCGATGGAGAGCTTCTGCTTCCGTTCCGGAGCCAGGGAATAATAATCGCACATCACCGCCGTGCGCTCGCCGATGCCGCGGCTGTGACGGTAGGTGAACGCGCTCTTGCTGTCGATGATGTGCATCATGATCTCGGAAATGGCGTGCATCTCGTCCCAGGTGATTACGTGGGGCTGGTCCGGGGCGACCCGGGTGAGCACGTCGGAGATGCTGACATGGGAGAGGTCCATCCAGAAGCGGTCTGTTCCGGAATGCGCCAGGAACGCATCCGCGGTCACCCGGTCGAAGCTGGCGTTCCGCTCTTCTTCCACAAACCGCCGCACCTTGTCACGGCCATGGACCGGAAGATGGTAAAGGTCGAATTCCACGTCCACGGAATCGGCGAGACGAATCAGGCGCGAGAATAACGGAATTTCCTCGCCCCGTATGCCGAAAGGCCCGGAGCCGTCCCAATTCTCGTGATGGTACCGGAGGACGTTCTCCCGTTTTTCCATTGCCGGGAAGGACGCCAGGTTGCGTTCACCCTCGATGCAGTGTGTATAGACGATGGTACGGTCGGCGTAGCGGGCGGTTCCCAGCAGGAGTCCCGCGGCGGTGAGCCCGCTGTCGTGGAGGATGGAAGAGATGTAGAGGTCGTTCAGTTCGCGGTCGGAGAAACCGAGCGTTCTTCCCAGGCAGAGAGAGATGTAGGCGACGCGTTTCGAGTGGTTGGTGTGGACTCCCATGTACTCCATTTCGGAGTAGTCCAGCATCATGGAAAATGCCTTCAGGCATTTCGAAATCTCGAACGACATCCTCTCTCCGCACCACGGAAAGCCCCGCGCGGGGCCGGTATCCGGTGAAAATATGTTTCCAGGACGAAACGGGCCTGTAAGCCGGGTTCTGTACCCCTCTTTCGGGAGGCGACGGTCATTTCTCTGGGACGACGGTTGCCCGCCGCCTCAAGCGACCTACCCGGGACTGATGTCGATGCGGGCCGCATCGCGGAACCCCGGAGGGTCCCTTTGCCCCCTATTTGGTCTTGCTCCGGGTGGGGTTTACAATGCCCCGGGCGTTGCCGTCCGGGCGGTGGGCTCTTACCCCGCCATTTCACCCTTACC
>CAYRTQ010000029.1:13866-21282 GCA_964426865.1 uncultured bacterium | reverse complement strand
TGGAGCGGGCGGTGAGCAAACAGCCGCCGCGGGTGATTCGTCCATCTGAAGCGACGGGTACGGGGACGCGGTTCCCAAATCGGGCGAAGGTGAATCCGGTTTTCTCCGCGAGCTGTATTCATGGTAATATGGACTGATATGGAATCATTGTCAAGAACCGTACACGGGGAAATATGGCGCATATCCTTCAGGCAATAACCGTCCCTTGGTATAACGCATGCGCGGACTACGCGGTGACTCTGGCCCGAAGCCTCAAGATGCTCGGCCACCGGGTAACCGTTGCCGGAGGGGGAAGAACGCCCGCTCTGGAGCGCGCGCATGCGCTGGGGCTGGATGTTCTGGACCATCTGAGTCCCGCTTCCGGCAATCCGCTCACCCTCTACGCCCTGGCGAACGCCTACCGCGCCTACGCTCTGGAGAACGGGGTCGAGGTGGTGAACGCCCATCACGGACGCGATCACCTGGTATGGGCGTTCGCGCTTCGAGGGACGGGAATTCCGCTGGTGCGCACTTCCGGGAACCAGATTCCGCCCAAGGTTCATCCCGCGTCGAGATACCTCATGCGCGCGCATACCGCGGGGGTCATCGCCTCCTGCCGGACGGTGCGGGATTTCTATGTCGAGGGGTTCGGGATGGACCCGGAGCAGGTTCCGGTCATCAACGGCGGGGTAGACAGCGAGTTTTTCTCCGACGCGCACCCCCGCAACACCCTGCGGGACAGCCTGGGACTTCCCGAAGACGGTTTCGTGTTCGGCATCATCGGGCGGTTTTCGCCGGTGAAAGGGCACACGTACTTTTTCGAGGCCGCGCGGAGGGTCTTGCAGGTGTTTCCCGACGCCTGGTTCGTGGTGGCGGGCTGGGAAGCGCAGCTCAATGGCGAGGACATGATGGAAATGGCCGCTGCCGCGGGAATTATCGAACGAATCCGGTTCACCGGGCGTCAAAATGATGTTCGCGATCTCATCGCCTCGGTAGACGCCGGGGTGATCGCCTCGGTCGGGTCGGAGACGGTCTGCCGCATCGCCATGGAGTACATGTCCATGGGCGTGCCGGTGGTGGCGTCGGACACCAATGTCATTCCGGAGGTCATCCGCCACAATCACACCGGTTTCATCGTGCCCGGAGCGGATGCGGAGGCCATGGCCTATGGTATGGAGCGCCTCCTCGCCTCACGGGAGCGGGCGTCGGCGCTCGGAAGGAACGGTCGGGAAACCGTGGAGCGGGATTATTCCCTGTCGCGGTTCGCGGAAAAGACACTCGAAGCATACAGGGATATGTCCATACATGTCTGAGCATCAGCAAGGAAAGAATGCGCCCCCCGGCCGATTCACCATCGAGCCGACCGAACTGGTCGAAGTGGTGGACGAGTTCAGCAAACTCTTGGAAAAGATCGAGCTGTACAATCCGCATGTCGACAAAGAACTCATCAAGCGCGCCCTCCGTTTCGCCGCGGTGGCCCACGCCGGGCAGCGCCGCGCCTCGGGAAAGCCGTTCATCTATCACGGCATCCAGACCGCCGACATCCTGGCCGGCCTTCACCTCGACTCGGTGATGATCGCCTGCGGCATTCTCCACGATGTGGTGGAGGATACCGCGATCACGGTCGAGGATGTCCGTCGGGAATTCGGAGAGGAAATCGCGGTCATCATCGACGGGCTCACCAAGATCGCCGGACTGAAACTCAAGAGCCCCGAAGAGCAGCAGGCTGAAAACTTCCGCAAGATGATTCTCTATTCCGCCAAGGATGTGCGGACGATCCTGGTGAAATTCGCCGATCGTCTGCACAACATGCGGACGCTGGAGTTTCTCCCGAGCGAAAAGCGGAAAGCCATCGCCCACGAAACGCTTGAGGTGTTCGCGCCCCTCGCCCACCGTTTCGGCGTGTACACGGTCAAGACGGAACTGGAGGATCTCTCGTTCCGGTGGCTGATGCCGGAGGAATACCGCCGTCTCAAGGGTTCCCTGGAAACGTTGGTCAACGAGAGCGATTCCTACCTCAGCGAGTTTCTGGAACCCCTGAAACAGCAGCTTTCGGAGGAGAATGTCGAACACCAGATCCAGTGGCGTCTCAAACACCTCTACAGCATCTATAAAAAGATGCTCCGGGACAACAAGTCCCTGGAAGAGATTTACGATATTTTCGCCATACGGATCATCGTGAATACGGTTTCCGAATGCTACCACACCCTGGGAATCATCCACTCCATGTTCACCCCCGTGGTGGAGCGCATCAAGGACTTCATCGCCACCCCGAAATTCAACATGTACCAGTCTCTCCACACCACGGTGGTCGGGCCGGGCGGGCGGATGGTGGAGGTCCAGATCCGGACGTTCGAAATGCACCAGACCGCCGAGTCCGGTATCGCGGCCCACTGGAGGTACAAGGAGGGGAAGGTCGAACCGGACGAGATCGACTCGTATATGACCTGGCTGCGACGGGTGGTCGACTGGCAGAGCCGTACCCCCGAGGCGAGCGAGTTCATGCACGAACTGAAAATGGACCTCTTCCAGGATGAAATATTCGTGTTCACTCCCAAGGGGGATCTCATTCAGCTCCCGGTCGGCTCCACTCCGGTGGATTTCGCGTTCGCGCTCCATACCGAACTCGGGCTGCACTGCTCGGGCGCCAAGGTGAACGGGCGGATCGTGCCTTTGGACACCAAGCTCGCCAGCGGACAGTGGGTGGATATCATCACCCATCCCGGCAAATTTCCCAATCCGAGCTGGCTGAACACCGTCCAGACCGCCAAGGCCCGCAGTCTCATCCGTCGGTGGATGAAACGTCAGCGCGACGAGGAAAGTATTGAACTCGGCACAGACATGATCGCCAAGATCGAAAAACTGCGCGGCGAAAAGATTTCCGACACGGAGAAGGAAGACCTCGTCCGGAAGTATTACCAGCGGAACTGGGACCAGTTCGTCCTGAGTCTCGGCGCGGGCGATATCTCCATACATTCCATCCATAACTATTTCGGGCTGATCGAAAAGAAACCCGAAAAGCGCCCCCCGGTTTCCCGGAATTCCATCGGGGTGTCCATCCAGGGGATGGAAAATCTCCTGGTGACTTTCGCGAAATGCTGCAAGCCGCTCCCCGGCGACGACATCATCGGGTTCGTCACCCGGGGCCGCGGCATGGTGATCCACCGTACGGATTGCGACAGCATCAAGCAGAGTTCGGAGGATATGGAACGCACCATCCATGTGAACTGGGAGCCGAAAGAGGACCTGTTTTTCGTGGCCACCATACGGGTGGAGGCCACCAACCGCAAGAGCCTCCTTTCCGATGTGACTTCCGCCATCGCCCGGGCCAACTGCAATATACGATCGGCAAGCATCGACACCCGGGACAACATCGCGGTGGATGATTTCGATGTGGATGTGAAAGACCTGATCGCGCTCCAGAATCTCATGAAGGAAGTGCACAAGGTAAAAGGAGTCACCTCGGTGGTGCGCCGTGACATGCGTTCCCCGGATAACCTGCTCAGCCAGAATGAATAATCCGAACAATCCATCCCCCATCATTCCCCAATCCCTGGCGCGGGCCGGGGCGCTCTGCGGCTTCACCACCCGTCCGGGCGGCGTATCCCTTCCGCCGTTCGATTCCCTCAACCTGGGAACCGGAACCACGGACCGCCCGGAGTCCGTGCGGGAGAATTACCGTATCCTGTACGACTTCCTCTCCGTAGAAGAGGAGCGGGTTGCGCTCATGCGGCAGGTGCATTCCGGTACAGTCCGGGTGGTCGACCGGGGGGGGATTTCCGATGACACCGACGGTCTGCTGACCGCCACGCCCGGAGTGCTCCTCGGGGTAAGGGTCGCGGACTGCGTCCCGGTGCTTCTGTACGATCCGCGCCGGGAAGCGGCGGGCGCCATCCACTGCGGCTGGCGTCCCATCGTGTCCGGAATCCTGGAACGGGCGCTTGAACTGATGCACAGCGAATGGGGTTCCCGCCCCGAAGACGTGCTCGCGGCGCTCGGACCCTCCGCCGGCCCCTGCTGCTACGAGATCGGGGAGGATGTCGCCATCCGCCTCGCGCCCGGGTCGGTGATTTCCCGCAAAGGCAGCCGTTATGCCGATCTGCACGCGGAAATCACACTCCGGCTCCACTCCGCCGGAGTGAAAAATGATCACATCGAGTTAATTCCCCATTGTACAATCTGCAACGATGCATTATACTTTTCCCACCGCCGGGATGGAGTCCTTTCCGGCCGCATGATGGGATATATTTTGCTGAAACGTTCATAATTCACATCACCCGCATGACAAAACGTTCTCTGCGTCACGCCTCCCGCCGACGGGATTATCGATCCTCCGCTACCGGAAAGGGACCCACGATTTGACTACAATACAGGCCATTATTCTCGGATTGGTGCAGGGGTTCACCGAATTCCTGCCGGTATCGTCCTCGGGACACCTCGTTCTCGCCCAGCACCTCTTCGGTCTGAAAGGCGAACTCCTGACGTTCGATATATTCGTCCATTTCGGAACGCTGCTCGCGGTGCTCGCGGTGTTCTACCGGAACATCATCTCCATCTTCATGAGCTGCGCCGCGGGTCTGCGGTCCATCCTGGTGGAGAAGTTCTCCATCTCCCATGTTTACAACAATTCCCGTGATATCCGCATGGCGGTGGCGATCGTGATCGGAACCATTCCCGCCGGCATCATCGGTTTCACGCTGAAAGACCCCATCGAGGCGCTCTTTTCCACCGTCGTTCCCGTACTCCTGGCGCTGGCGGTGACCGGAACCATCCTGCTCGCCACCTTTTTCTTCCGCCAGGGTGACAAACACGTGGGATTCCTCCGCGGGCTTCTGGTCGGCATAGCCCAGGCCATCGCCATCATTCCCGGCATCTCGCGCTCCGGCTCGACCATCACCACCGCCCTGCTCCTGAGAGTTGACCGTCAAACCGCCGGAGAGTTCTCGTTTCTCCTCTCCCTTCCCGCGGTCGCCGGAGCCACCGTACTCGCGCTCAAGGATTTTTCCGGCGGGCTCCCCTCCGTCTCCCTCGCGGCCATCATCCTGGGCACGCTGGCGTCGTTCATCTCCGGCCTCGTATCCCTCGTTCTGCTCATGAAGATCATTCGCCGGGGGAAAATCGGATATTTCGGATTCTACTGTCTGGCGGTGACCGTGGCGGGCTTCGCGTACTTGTATCTGAAATAATGGGTTATCCGCGGTTTTTGTGGGTAAACAGTACTGATGCGGCATTCTCCATAGCCAGCGATGAAGCCGGGTATGGGTGGTGCGGGAGAAGATAGTCTTGGAAAAGCCCCCCGGGTATGGTATGGATTCCGGGGTAGTGGAGCGCTGCTGTTTGAGCGACAGCGAGTTCAGCGGTCCCCGAAAGCCATGCCATACCCGGGGAGTCCTTGGCTTTTCCCGGACACGCCCTCTTTTGGTACTTTTCTGGGCGCACCAGAAAAGTACAGAGGAGATGGGAGGGCGTGGGACTTTCTTTATGGCATCAAACACTTTTGTAACCGACACATACAGGCCATGTCCGGTCATCGCATCTACCCATGAAAAACTGCGAAGTACCAAATAATGTGATGTTTTTGGAGAAAGGAATGTACATCAACACGGTATCAATCCCTTCCACCCACGACGGAACCCCGCAGCAGGCGGTTTGCTTCCGGGCCGAAGGGAAAGCTCGTCCGTTGCTGGTCGCGCTCCACACCTGGAGCTACGACTATACCCAGGATGTTTCCGCGGAATACTTCCGCCGTTGCGCCGAACGCAACTGGCACTGCATCTTCCCCGACTTCCGGGGACCCTGCCGCACCCCCCGGGCCTGCGGCTCTTCCGAATCACTGGCGGATATCCAGGACGCGGTGGACTGGGCGATCAGCCATTTCAGCGTCGACCACCGGCGGATATTTCTCGCCGGGGAGAGCGGCGGCGGCTACATGTCGCTCCTAGCGGCGGGACGGCTCCCCACGCTCTGGACCGCGGTGAGCGCATGGGTTCCCATCTTCGATCTGGCCCGATGGCATGCGGAATGCGCCGAGCGCGGACTCGAGTATTCCGGCGAGTTGGAGACGGTGTGCGGCGGCGCGCCCGGCTCCGGCGACGATATCGATGCGGAATACCGTCAGCGCTCCCCTATCGACTCCCTCTGGCGGGCCCACATCATTCCGGTGGACATCAACGCCGGAATTCACGACGGCCACGGCGGCGCCCTCGGCGGCGCCCTCGGCGGCGCGGGATCGGTGCCGGTCGGGCACAGCATACGGGCGTTCAACGAGTTGGCCAGGGCCGCGGGAAAAACCGGCGCGTCCATTCCCGAAGAGGTCATCGCCAAGATTGAACGGGAAGAAAAGATTCCGGAGGGATTCGAACGGCGAACCATCGTGGATGACGCATACAACCGCAGGGTTCATCTTCGTCGGGAAAACGCCCTGGCGCGCCTCACCCTCTTCGAGGGCGGCCACGAAATTCTTTACGATGCGGCATTCGCGTGGTTCGAGCGGTTTTAAAAAAGGCTTCGACCTCTCCCCACGGCGGAGCGGAGTTCGAAGCGGGCATGGACAGAGGGGAAAAGGCTATTCTTCCCGCGAGGGCTCGGGCTTGTACTTCTGGACGGTCAGCTCGTCGAGAATGGCCTGCTCTTCCTTGTTCTCCGCCTGCGCGTGTTCCTGGAGGGCGCGTTCGCGGAGGTGATCGAGGGTTTTCTTGCGGCGGGTGGCCTCGATCAGCTCGTTACGGCGTGTATCGAGCATTTCTTCGGCCCGTTTCAGACGCGATTGCTGCAACTCCCTCTCCCGTTCGAGCTGGCGGGAGTACCCGTGATGCATAGCCATATCCCGGGCGTTGAGCGGCATTTTCTCCCGGTCTTCCGTGATCCGGTCATGTTCCTCGATCTCACGGTGGATTTCGTTCAGGAGATTCTCCTCGCGCTGCGCCTCCTGACGGGCCGCGCCGAAAGCGCGCTTCCTCGCCTCCTCCTCCGCCCCGCGTACCCGAAGCACACTCTCCAGCCGAAACCGGAACCGGTTCATGACTGTCCTCCCAGAGTCTTTTCCAGCAGGCCCAGCATCGCCTCCGGCGGGGTGAAATCATGCATATCTTGGCGGAGAAAGGCGTTGATGCGGTCGATGCGGCTCACCGCCCGGTCGATACGGGGATTGGATCCCTTGACATAGGCCCCGATATTGATCAGATCCTCCGCGTCACGGTAGGTGGCGTAGAGATCGATGAGATCGGTAACCATTTTGCGGTGCTTACTGTCAATGATATCGTTCTGGACACGGGAGATGCTCTGGAGGATGTCCACCGCGGGATAGTGGCCGTGGTGGGCCAGTTTACGGGACAGGACGATATGCCCGTCGAGAATGGATCGCAGTACATCGGAAACCGGCTCGTTCGTATCATCCCCCTCCACGAGTACGGTGTAGATTCCGGTGATGGTGCCCTT
>CAYRTQ010000029.1:4955-13856 GCA_964426865.1 uncultured bacterium | reverse complement strand
CCGGCCCGCTCCAGCAGGGTGGGCATGAGAGCGAAGACTGAGGGCGTGTACCCCTTGGTGGTGGGCGGCTCGCCCGTGGAAAGACCCACCTCGCGCTGGGCCATGGCGATACGGGTGATCGAGTCCATCATGAGCACCACGTCGAGCCCCTGGGCCCGAAAATACTCCGCAATGGTGATGGCCGCCTTCGCCCCCTGTATCTTCAGGATGGCGGGATTGTCGGAAGTCACCACGACAACCACGGAGCGTTTGAGTCCCTCCTCGCCCAGATCCTTTTCCAGAAATTCCCGTACTTCGCGGCCCCGCTCTCCGATAAGGGCGATGACATTCACATCGGCCATGACCTTGCGGGCGATCATCCCGAGCGTGACGCTCTTCCCCACTCCGCTGCCGGCGAAAATCCCGATGCGCTGCCCTTTCCCGATGGTCACCAACCCGTCGATGGCGCGGACCTGGGTCCAGAGCGGATCCCGAATCCGACGCCGCACGAGCGGGTTGATACGTTCACCGGTCAGCGGCATACTGTCCGGCAGGGTGAGCGCCCCTTTCTGGTCGATGGGCAGCCCGAAACCGTCCAGCACTCGCCCGAGAAGTTCCGGGCCCAGTTTTACCCGGTACGCCGACCCGGTGGCCTCGACCCGCATCCCCGGCGCGATTCCCGAAAGATCCCCGAGCGGCATGAGCAGGAGACGATTGTTGCGGAATCCCACCACTTCCGCCAGCACGCGCCGACGGTCGCCGAAATCGATACGGCAGATTTCGCCGATGGAGGATTGGGGTCCCCGCGATTCCAGGAGAAGTCCGCGTGATTCCGCGATGATCCCGCACCGCCGTATGGTGTTGACCGTCCGGAGAGTTTCGCGCCAAGTGTCGAAGGGAACGGTATCCATAGTCCTCTAAAGTGAATTTTTCGCAGAGATGCGGAGGAAAAGAGAGGAAGATAAAGAGTATCCCGAAAGACGCTGTTTTCGTTCCGCGTCCCGACGGGAAACGGCGTTCACCGTTTCAGGAGCGTTTCCACCAGGCAGTCCAGGCGGTTCGCCACGACCGCATCAATGACGCCCCCCTCGGTCTCGACCACGCAGTCGCCCCGTCGCAGACGGCGGTCGGACTCGATACGGAACTCGCGGGCGTTGCCGGCCATTCCCAGCCACTGGTCATACCGGGCATTCACCAGGGCCAGGTCTTCCTCGGAGACCTTGAGAATGACGGATTCCCCGCTGATAATATTGGACATCACCTCGCGAATGATATCCGACACCACCTCCGGATCGGCCTCAATGCGGCTCCCGATGATCCGTTCCGCGATGTACATCGCGAGTTCCACCACCTTCACTTCCATATCGCCGACCGCCCGTTCCCGCTTCCGCTTCGCTTCGTGCAGGAGGGTGTCGATGGCGGTGATACGGTCCGCTTTCTCACGGTTCAGACCGTCATCGAACCCCCGCTCGTACCCGCTCTGGTAGGCTTTCTCCACCTGCCGGGCAATCTGCTGCTTACGGTTGGTCCGGGATACGGAGAATTTACGGTTCCATTCCCCGATTTCCTCACGCACGCCGGTGATGAACAGCAGGGAACGGGCGCTCTTTTCCGGAGGATTGCCGTGAAGCACCGGGGGCTGGAAGATTTCCAGCGCCGCGGGCGCGGAGAGCTTTCCCCCCTTGATGATCTTAGACAAAGACCTCGCCTCCCTCGGCGCCGCCGCGTACGATGACTATCTGTTGTTCTTCCTCGAGACGGCGCACAATCTCCACGATACGCTGCTGCGACTCTTCAACCACGCTGAGCCGCAACGGCCCGGCATAGTCCATCTCTTCCTTGATCATCGTGGCAACACGCTCGGAGACATTGCGGAATATCTTCTCCTTGAGCTCGTCGGAGGCGGCCTTGAGCGCGACCGCCAGTTCCTTGGTATCCACCTCTTTCAGGATGAGCTGGATTCCGCGGTCGTCGAGCACGAGCAGGTCCTCGAAAACGAACATGAGGTTCTTTATATTGGAGGCCAGCTCGGGGTTTTCCATCTCCAGGTTGCCGAGGATGGACTTTTCCGTCCCGCGGTCCACGAGATTGAGAATGGAGGCGATGGCTTTCACCCCGCCCGAGGCGGAGAGATTTCCGGAGATAACCTCCTTGAGATGGACATCGAGCACGCTTTCAATCTCGCGGATAACCTCGGGAGAAATTTTCTCCATGGTGGCGATGCGCATGGCCACATCGGTCTGCACATCCTCGGGAAGCTGGCTGAGCACCTGGGCCGCCTGCCCCGAGTTGAGCTGGGAAAGGATGAGGGCGATGGTCTGGGGATGTTCGTTACGGATGAATTCCAGGAGATGGGTGGGGTCCACATCCTTGAGCAATTCGAACCCGCCGGGGTTCAGGGCATCGTAGATCTTCTTCATGATGCTCTCGGCGCGCGCCCGCCCCAGGGATGTTTCCAGAACATCCTTGGCGAAATCGATACCGCCCTCGTTGATATACTCCGAGGCCTGGATGATGGAGTAATACTCCCGGAGCACCTCCATCTCCGTCTTCGGATTGACATTCTGCATCCGGGCGATTTCCACGCTGAGCTGCTCGATTTCCGGCTCGGGGAGATGCCGCATGACCTGCGCGGATACATCCCTCCCCAAGGAAATAAGGATGATCGCCGCTTTCTCGCGGAGAGTCAGATCTTCGAGCGTCTTAAAGGTGGAACGGGTCGGTTCAAGCATACCGTATCGCGCACTCCATATGGAAAAGCATCTCGGGAAGCATGAAAAAATGCAGGTATCCGAACCTGACTTCCCGGCAGTTTCATATCCTGCAAATTATGCGCCTTGTTTCCCCAAGACCATATCCCGCATCAGCAATTTTATGCTTCACATCTCATCACCGGATATCTTCCCGGTAGAAGGTCTTGAGGCTCTTGGCGATCATTTCGGGGTCCTTGATCGCCCTGGAAACTATCTTGCGCACCAGGACGGATTTCTCGGTTTCGCTCACTTCCTCCTCGACCTTGGTGAGTTCCGCCTTCTTCTTCTCGAAATCCGCCTCCGAGGGCAGCTTGATACGGGTGGGATCCAGCGAGCGGGTGATGGTGCGGACGATCAAGAAAAGAATGCCGAGCGCCGCCAGAATCGCCAATCCCGTGGAGAAAGCCCTCACCGCCTCCACGATGGTATCCTTCACCGCCATGCGCTCCCCTCTCCCCTCATCCGCTCCGGAGAATTCCATGTACTCGATATCCACCCGGTCTCCCCGTTCGGGGCTGAACCCGACCGCGTTTTCGCTGATGGTCCGGATCGAGGCGAGTTGCGCGGCGGTCCAGGGGACCTTGACAATGTTTGATTTCCCCTTGGCGTCCACCGCGGTCGAATCACGTCCGTCGAGCATGACGCTCACGGTCAGTTTGGAAATGCCTCCGGGGCTTTTGGCCAGCTTTTCCACCACGCTCCCGGTGTTGTAATTGGTGACCGTGTTTTCCTCGCCGCCGCCCTCCTCGGTGCTGTTGGTCACTTCCAGCCGTTCCTCGCTGACAATGGCGCTCTTCTCCTGGTCGTACGTGGTGGAGGTGCGCTCAAGCTGGTCATAGTTGAGATCGGCGTTCACCATGACCAGCGCCTTTCCCGGCCCGAACGCTCCGTCCAGCATGGTACGTATCTTGTCCGAGAGATACCGGTCCACGGTGACTTTCATTTCCATCTGGGTGGCGGACATCATAGCCAGGGCGTCGCGGTTGGGACGGGTCAGAAGAGATCCCCGGGTATCCACCACGGTGACATTCTGCGGATCGAGGCCCTCGATGGAGGAAGCGATGAGATTGGTGATGGCTTCGACCGAACGATCGGGAAGAGTCCGCCCTCTCCGCAGCTTCAGCATGGCCGAGGCGGTGGTGGGTTGTTGGGAATCGGAGTAGAGACTGGGCTCGGGGATGGCGATCTTGACGCTTGCATCCTCCACCGCCTCCAGAGTGCAGAGGGTACGGGCGAGTTCTCCCTCCATCGCGCGACGGTAATTGACCTTCTGGAGGAAATCGGACATGCTGAAATTGGTGGAATCGAGGATTTCGTATCCGACAATGCCGCTTCCGGGGAGCCCCTGGGCGGAAAGCTCCATTTTGAGACGGTCGGCCTGATCCGAAGGAACCTCGATGGCGGAGCCATTCTGGGCAACACGATAGGGGATTTTCTTCTGATCAAGGATGCGGGTGATTTCAACCGCATCCTTGGGATCCAACTGCGCGGAAAGAACGGTATATTTGGAGGCGATACCACTCAGGGTGGACAACCATACGGTCACCAGAAGGAGCGCCGCGAGAACCGCGCCGCTGATAACCTTCTGGTTCAGGCTCATAGCGTTCCATACATCCCTCACTCGCGCTACAGCCCGTTCTATGGTCTGGAACATAGGGTCACCCCGGAAAATATCCGATGACTAATCCGCACGGAAAGGAAAAGACGGGGACGCCGATTCAAACCTGCATCCGCATGATTTCCTGATACGCCTCCACGACCTTGTTACGTATTTCGAGCATGAATTCCATGGCCGTCCCCGCCTCCTCGACCGCGATCATTACCTGGTGCACATCGGAAATTTCGCCCGTGGCGAGCTTCTCGATGGATTCGGAGGCCTTGTTCTGCAAGCTGTTCACATCTGTGACAAACTTGTCCAGAACGTTGGCAAAAGATTCATCGCTCCCGACAGCGGAATCCACTCCCGATGGCTTCAGAGGAAGCGTCAGGCCCTGGTCGCCGATACGGGTAATCGAGGTGTTCACAGGTCAAACCTCCCTAAAATACCGTAAGGAATCGGTACGTCTATCAGCGTATATTTTATCATAAAACAATGCACTTGTCAACTCAATTCCTGCCGTTTTTTCCCGTCCTTCAGAATACTCCGCAGGGAAAGCACCTGCTCCACGAACCGCTTCGTTTCCCGTGGGATGCGGTTATCCTCGAGGATGCCGGTTCCCGCGTTGTAGGCCAGGAGCGCGGACGGCTCATCGTACTTGCGGATGAGCTGGCCGATATACTTCGCCCCGGCCTTTATGTTCTCTTCGGGATCGAGAATATCCTCGATTCCGAGCGAACGGGCGGTGGAAGGAGTGATCTGCATGAGTCCGAGCGCACCCCGCGCGGAGATGATGTTGGGATCGCCCTTGCTTTCGATGTACAGTACAGCGCTCACCAGGTACGGGTCCACCCCGTATTCACGGGAATACCGGTCGATAAACGATTTCCAGGGGTGAATGCTCTCCCATACGTCCTTCGATCGGTACGCCGGTGCAGATATCGCCTTTCCCTTGCGGGGCGGTTCCAGCACCTGCGTACGAACCTCCTGAAACACCTTTTCGACGGGGACGATGGAGCTTTGGGATACCTGCGGCAAGTCCCGGGACGGGGAAACGTCTTTCACTTTCTGGTTCAGCATGCCCAGGGCAATTACAAAAATGAAGAGGTTGCTCGCAATCAGCAGCCATTTGTTCAAGGGCTGCTCGTTCCTGCTTGAGTAGAGATTATATCGCAACATTGAGATTCCTCCCGACATAAGCGCCGCGCGCGGACAGCCGCCCGGAGATGTCATAGGTGACCACCTCCCGCGATGGCCCGGAGACGATTTCGTCCAGTACGGCGCTCCCGGTTGCCGGGGCCGTCCGCGAATCGTTTCCATCCTCGCCGGCAGACATCAGATGTCTGAATTCCGCACCGTCACCCTCCCCCCTGCGGCTCTTTCCGCTCAGGTGGGAAAACTTCTCGTAGTCGGCGATTCCGCGAACCTCAAGCACGGTACTCCTCCTCACGGTGAGGCATGAACGCTGTAACGGAACGGTATCGGCTGCTGCCGGTATCGCCCCGCCCAGATTTCAGGCCTCAGATTTCCAGCGACTTGGTTATCATGCTCTTGGCCGCATTGACCACGGTCACGTTGGCATCGAAAGCCCGGCTCGCGACCATGAGATCAACCATTTCCTCGACGACATTGACGTCCGGATACGTCACGTATCCCTGGGCGTCGGCATCCGGGTGGGTGGGTTCATACACGACGTTTTTCTTTTCGTTTGGGATTTCGATTTCGGTTCCCTTCACAAGCGGGATATTTTCCGTTCTCATCCCAAGGCTCTTGGTCTGTCCCAGGTGCGCGGGACTGGTTCTCTCCATCTTCATCGATACCCTCTTGAGGGTGTCGGCGAACGTCTGCTGCGGTTCCGGGGCCATCAATACATGGCGGCGCAGATAGGGGCCGCCGTCCTTTGTCCGGGTGACCGAGATGTTCGCGATATTCGAGGACACGGCATCCATCCGCATACGCTGGGAAGTCATGCCGGTCGCAGAGATATCGATGGAGCGGTAGATATTGCCTCTGAAAAGACTGTCTTTCGGGTCGATGGCTTTCATGGCGTCCTCCCCTCCCGGTTACCGTTTGCCGCGTATGGCGGTTTTCAGACCGGCGAATCTCCCGGCGAGGAGTCGTGACGACATGTCAAAATCGAGCTGGTTCTTGGCCAGATCGGTCATTTCCTGGTCGATATTCACATTGTTGATACCGTTCCAGTAACCGTCCTCGATTTTCACCACCTCCGGCTGCAATTTCGAGATATAATCCGGATTGGGCAGATGACGCGGATCAGTGACCGTCATGTGCATCTTCCCTTTCCGAACCGCCTTTTGCAAAGCCTGCTCGAAACTGACTCCCAGGCGCTCATAACCCGGCGTGCCGACATGGGCGATATTCGATGAAATCACCCGTTGCGACACCGCGGCCTTGTCGAGCATCTTGCCCAGAAGCCGGTCGGGGGTGTACCCGTAAAGCATCTCTTTCAGCATCTTCGTGCGTCCCCTGGTGTAATACCTCCTGTTTCTCTCCCGAAAGAGCTTGCAAAGTTTATGCCATTCCTCCGATCCACCACCGCCCAACCCAATCTATCGTCATGCGCCGCTTGTATACAGCATCATTTTCAACTCCGGACTGCGCCCCGTTTATTCGGCCATCCTCAGTGCGGCAAACCGGTCAAAAGGAAATTCTTTCCCGATTTTGGAAGATTATCCGCGGCAATTCCGTCCACCGGACCCTCGGCGCGCCGCGCTCCGGCGGTCGAACGTAAATCCGGACAAGCGCCTTTTCACTTGAAAACATCCATCTTGCCGTACAGCGCGAGCTTGTTCCGGAGCGTGCGGACGCTGATTCCCAGAACCCGCGCCGCATTGGTCCGGTTTCCCCCCTCACGGGACAGGGTCTTCAGGATGATCTCGCGCTCCATGTCCGCCAGCGTGGAACCGATCCGGGCGTCAACGTCCCAGCCGGTCTCACCGGAGACCTGTTCCGGAACCATCTCCTCCTCTTCCGGAACTGCCGTCACGGGCGGAGTGTCGGAAAGGCTCAGCATTTTCCCCTTGCACATCACCACCGCGCGTTCGACGGTATTTTCCAGCTCGCGCACATTTCCCGGCCAGTCATACCGTTTCCAGACATCGATGACCTCATCGGAAATGCCCTCGATGGCTTTCCCGTTCTCCTGGTTGTATTTCTGGAGGAAATGATGAGCAAGGGAGGGAATATCCCCGACCCGCTCCCGGAGGGAGGGAAGCAGGATGTGAATGACATTCAGGCGATAATACAAATCTTCCCGGAAGTCGCCGGTCTCGATCCGCTTCTGGAGATCGCGGTTTGTGGTGGCGATAATGCGCACATCGACCTGGATGGTTTCCGAGGAACCCACCGGCTCGAATTCCCGTTCCTGCAGAACACGGAGGAGCTTGGCCTGAAGCTGCGGGCTCATCTCGCTGATTTCGTCGAGAAGAAGCGTTCCGCCGTCGGCGCGCTCGAACCGGCCCTTGTACCTTCGGATGGCTCCGGTGAACGCTCCCTTTTCGTGGCCGAACAGTTCGCTCTCCATGAGTTCGGCGGGGAGCGCGGCGCAGTTGATCTTGATGAAGGGACCGTTCTTGCGGGGACTCTGGTAGTGGATGGCGCGGGCCGCCAGTTCCTTTCCGGTTCCCGATTTCCCGGTGATGAGCACGGTGGAACGCGACTGGCTCACGGTATTGACCAGATCGAAAATGTGCTGCATGGCCGGGGAATCCCCAATGATGTTCCGGGAACGGTAACGGTCCTCCAGTTCGGTGCAGAGCCGACGGTTTTCCACCTGGAGAGACTTGAATTCCAGCGCCCGCTTTACAAGAATGAGTACCTCGTCCACGCTGAAAGGTTTGGTGATGTAGTCGTACGCGCCCAGTTTCATGGCCTCTACCGCGTTCTCCACGGTACCGTAGGCGGTCATGATGACCACCTTGGCGTCGGGCATTTTCTCGCGGGCCCTGCGCAGCAGATCGATTCCGCTGACTTTGGGCATTTTGTAATCGGTCAGGATAACATCGTATGTCTCTCCCCCGATGAGATCCATGGCGCGGGAACCGTTTTCGGCGGTATCCACCTCATACCCGTGGGAGAGAAGCGACTCGCTGATAAACTCCCGCATCAGCGGTTCATCATCGACAACCAGAATTCTGCTCACGATGCATCCTTCCATACAAAAAGGCCATTCACCACAACTCCCGCACCGAACTGAAGCAAAGATCAACCATCCCCACGATTCCCCGCAAAGCAGTATTCAGGTATCTGACGGAATTTTTCTCCGTATTTGCGACGGCAACGGTCTCAATCGCCCGGAGTCAACGCCGGAGCAAGCGGACGAAACCCGATGCGGAATATCGCCGCACTGTACACAAACCGGCGTACTCAGGGCTTCCGCTCCCCGATGGTGCTCACGCAGGGGAGAATGACGCCCACTGCGGTCCCGGTGTTCTCACGGCTCGCGATCCATATTTCGCCGTGGTGCGCTTCCACGATCTTCCTCGCCGCGGCGAGTCCCAGCCCGATACCGTTCTCCTTGGTCGTATAGAACGGCATGAAGAGACGGTCCAG
>CAYRTQ010000029.1:0-4945 GCA_964426865.1 uncultured bacterium | reverse complement strand
CCCGAATCGGCCACGACCGCTATTCCGCAGGGTATCCGGGAGGTGATGAGTTTCGAGCCGGAGCCCATGCGCTCCATGAGGTCCGTCACCACCGGATCGGAGGGATTATACCCGGAATTCCCCGGCAGAACATACAGAGACACCACGCCGCCGGATTCGATGGCCTCCAGCGCATTCTGCACCACCTTGCGCACCGCGTCCGCGAACTGTTCGCGGTCCACTTCCACCGCGACCGGACCTTCCGGCTGGATCAGCCCGATGGACACACCCGGATGGGAATCCGGATCGTACTGCCCCGCAACTTCACGTAACCGCCCGCCCAAGTCGCAGCGTTGCGGACGGAGATGCGGCTGGGCGGCATAGGTCACCAGGCTGGTGACAATCCGGTTCAGCTTTTCCACACCCTCGACGACCTTCCCCACCAGGCGTTTCCCGCGGGGATTCCCCTCCATTTCGAAATCCAGAAGCCCGGCAAACCCGGCGATCCCACCCAGAGGAT
This sequence comes from uncultured bacterium, assembly GCA_964426865.1. Lineage (GTDB taxonomy): Bacteria > Latescibacterota > Latescibacteria > Latescibacterales > Latescibacteraceae > JAWLHT01. Next base: position 4,446 of record CAYRTQ010000029.1, on the reverse strand, counting down.
TGCGAATCTTGTGCGCCATGGTCGCCGCCATCTGACCGAGCACGGCAAGCTTGTCCATACGGGAAATCTCATCTTCCAGAGCCTTGATGCGGCTCAGGTTCATGAAGATTTCCACCGCGCCGATCATGGCGCCGTGACGGTTCATCAGGGGCGAGATGGAACACCCCACCGCTATGCGCTCCCCGTTGCGGCTCACCAGGGTTTTTTCGAGCTGGGTAACCCCCTCCCCCGTGGCGAGCGTCCCCAACGGGGTGAGATCATCCGCGAGATCGTTTCCCATGATCCGTCGATAGGCTTTCCCCACCGCCTCATGCACCGGTATTCCGGTCATCTCCTCGGCGCCGCGGTTGAAATGGGTTATCACCCCATCCGCATCGATCACCACCACACCCGAAGAGAGACTTTCAAGAATGCTTTCGAGGTGGTCGGATAGACGTTCCTGTTCCTCCAGGCTCCGGCTCAGGCTTCGATTGGTCACCTCCAGCCGCAGATTCAGGCGATCGAACTTCTCCTGCAGGGAAAGGTAGGCATCCCGAAGATTGGCGGCCGAACAGTTGAACGATTCGATAAGCCCGCGAAGGAACTCCACATGCTCCGGAGAAATCCCGGCGGGGATTTCCGGGAGTCCGGCTTTCGAATCCATGTTCGATTGAGACTTCTCCCTGAAAGAGGGAACTTCTTCCGCCATCATCTCCTCTCGATTTTCATACCCTGCCGCATGACCAGGTCACGACTGCGGTTTTCCTGTTCGATGATGCGGTTGACCGCCAGCGTGAGATGCTCTTCACTCTGACGCACCCGCTTACGGTCATACTCGTTGCAGCCTCCCTCCTCCAGGAGGGTTTTTTTCATTCCGGCGATGAGCCGCGACTCCCGTACAATCTTCTCGGCCACCTGCATTTTCACATCGAGTTTTCCCCGTATGGTCCGCGCCGGAGAACCGCTTGCCAGAGCCTCAAAAACTACCGCGGATACTGCTTCCAGTTCGGAATAGAATTCGAGGAGGACGGCATATTCCCGCAAAAGCTTTTCCACATTCAGGAACGGTGTTTCCAGGTATTCACGGCCGCGTGGTTGACCCATTGGAAGACCTTATCCTAACAGATTGCCGGAACGGCAGTTAGCTTAACGGCAGACATATGTTAATTGCTAATATACGATATTCTGGGGCAAAAAACAAGTATGAACGGAATTTCGGGCCGGGAAGGATTGAAAGGAAAAGGCGTGATCGGTAGTCCTGTCATTCGGGTAAAAACTCACGGACCATCTCCCCTCTCTCAGCGAATGACTCACTAAAAGCCGCCCTTATTCTCCGCTTCCGATTCGAAGCCCTCATCCCGTCAAACCCCGCATTTTCAGACGGGAGCGCTCGGGAAAAGGAGCCGGGAAGCGGAAAGTGTCCGGGCGGAACGGAAATGAATTGAGGGGTAGTATACTGCATAATCTCGTTCGGGTAAAGAAAAATAAAAAAAGACAGGTCGAAAAAACCTGTCTTTTCTCGTTTCATTCCCGTGAGCGCATCAGGAGAATAGGGGGATGAGCCATACTCGCGTCTTGTCAACTGGATAGCGTTGGGTGGATTGCGCTTCGACAAGCTCAGCGCCCGGCTGCTGGCTCAGCTCCTACCACTGGCTGAACTCCTACCACTGGCTGAGCGCCAGACGCTGGCTGAGCTTGTCGAAGCCAGCTAACCCACACCCTGCATTCTCTGATTGACAGAGTACTCACTTCGATAGCCCGTCCTCCCGAAACAAAAACGTGAACTCCTGGGGGCACAGCGAATTACATAAAGGAAACCCGTTTCCCGGGAACCGGGGCCGGATGGTTTACCCGCCGGACCCGCCGCTTTTCTCCCTGTCGGGACGCGGACGGGATTACACTTCCCGGGAGATGCCGGTCACCCGGTATCGTAATGTCCCCTTGGGCACGGTGATTTCCACCGTATCACCGATCCCCTTCCCCAGCAATCCCTTGCCGATGGGGGAGACCGTGGATATCTTGCGGGCCTTGAAATCGGCCTCGACCTCGTTGACCAGAATATAGAAGAGCGGCTGACCGGTGGAGAGGTCTTCCAGTTCCACCCGTGCGCCGATGAACGCTTTATCCGAAGCGATGTTCTGGTCTTCCAGAATACGGACGTTCCGTACCATTACCTCAAGCTGATTGATGCGGGTCTGAACGATGCGCTGCTCTTCCTTCGCGGCATCGTACTCCCCATTTTCGGAAAGGTCACCCTTGCGACGGGCTTCCTGGAGGGCAAGCAGCACCTCGGGCCGCCGCACCTCCTTGAGATACTTCAGCTCTTCGTGCAGTTTCCTCTCTCCCTCGCGGGTGACATGCACATGCGACATGTAATACACACTCCTCTATACGCTGAAACGTATGGTTAAAATGTCTCCGTCCCGGACGACATAATCCTTGCCTTCGATCCGCAGGGTACCCTTTTCCCGGGCCGCCTTGAACGAACCGGCGCTCATGAGATCCTCGAACGAAACCGTCTCCGCCCGGATGAAACCACGCTCCAGATCGGAATGAATCGCCCCGGCGGCCTCCGGAGCTTTCGCCCCCCGCCGTATGGTCCAGGCGCGGACCTCGTCCGGCCCTCCCGCGGTGAAAAACGAGATCAGCCCCAGACTCTCGTAGCTCAGGCGTATCACCCGCCCCAACGCCGGTTCCTCGATGCCCATGGATTCGAGGAAATCCGGACGGTCAGCCTCATCGAGGGAAGCGATCTCCATTTCCACCAGGGCGCACATGGCGGCGACCCGGGCGTTCTTCTCTTCCGCGAACATCCGTTCGTATTCGGGGGCTTTTCCCCCGGTGAGCGCATCCTCCGACATATTCACCACGATGAGAACCGGCTTGCGGGAAAGAAACTGGAACCCCCGTATGACCTTCTCCTCATCTTCCTCCAGTTCCAGAGTCCGCAACGCGCCGCCCGATTCCAGCACCTCACGGAATTTCTCCATCACCGCTTTCTCCACGAGAAGATCCTCGCTTTTCCCGCTTCGGAGATCCCGCTCGATACGATCGAGACGGCTGGTGACCACCACGAGATCGGTAAACGCCAGTTCGCCGATCACCGTATCGAAATCACGCGCCGGGTTCGCGCTCTCGGAGTACGCATCGAGCACGACAATGAGCGAATCGGCGTTCTTGAGCGTCTGCATGGTCTGGGGTTCCATCCCCTTGCCCTTCCCCGCGGCCTGGCCCGCCACATCGAAATACTCCATGGTGGCGAATGTTTCCTTACGGGGATTGAACATCTCGTTGAGGCGATCCAGACGGGCATCGGGGACTTTGACCGTGCCGACATGCACGTCCTTGCCGTGGGCAAGCGCCTCGTATTTCTGGCCGGTGAGAGCGCAGAAAAGGGTGGTCTTCCCGGAATAGGGGAGCCCGGTAATGCCTGCTTTCATGGAATGGTCCTTTTTTGAAATGAAGAAGTCAGGAGACAGGATCCCGAAGGAAATCGGAGGGTATCTTCCCATCAAGATCACTCTGCCAAGTCACTATCGGAGTGATCTCCACTCTTGGGATATCTGTCTTCCCTTTTCTCTGGCTTTCAAGTCCTGAATTCAGTATTCTTTCGTTTGTCCTTTGTTATTTCCACTGACTTCTGTATTCTCACAAATACTACCCCAATGACTCAAAGAACAAACCATCTGACCCTGACCGCGCTGTTCGCCGCCATTCTGGCGGTCGCGGCTTTCATACGGATTCCGGCGGGTCCGGTGCCGCTGACCCTGCAATCCACCGCCGCACTGCTCTGCGGATACTGTCTCGGTCCCTCGCGGGGAGCCGCCGCCACCCTGCTCTACACCGCGGTGGGACTGGCCGGCATTCCGGTGTTCACATCCGGCGGAGGTCCCGCCTACCTGGTTTCACCCACTTTCGGGTACATCCTCGGATTCACGACCTGCGCCCTTGCCACCGGATTTCTGGCCCGGTACAATCCGCGTCACTCCGCGCCCGGCGCGTATCTCATCATGCTCGCCGGGCTTGCGGCGCTGTACATCCCGGGCGTCCTCTGGCTGTACCTCTCCCTGCATGTCATCATGGGCGCGCCCACCAGTGTCGCCACCATCATCCAGACCGGGCTGACCATCCCCTTCATCGGGGATATCTTTAAAACCATTCCAGCCGCGATCATCGGGGTGAAACTCCGCCCGGTCATCCAGCGGAAAAGATGAACCATTCCGCATGGTAAGAAAGTGCTCGAAACCTGTCTGAATCGGTGATGCGAATGATGCGAGTGATAAAAGCTGATGAAAAGAAATGCCTGTATCAGTCTTTCATCAGTTCAATCATTCGAATCACCAGAACAGGCTTTCAGACAATCAGTTAGCTCGCCGGGCCGTATACTCTATCTCGCGAAACCATTCTTACTTGCTTTATCTGAAAATGAAAAGGGCCATTTTTTGGAGAAGAGACAAAGAAGCCTCT
>CAYRTQ010000028.1:12458-21477 GCA_964426865.1 uncultured bacterium | reverse complement strand
CGGCATGGCTTCCGGGGACCGCTGAACTCGCTGTCGCTCGAACAGCAGCGGTCCAATGCCCCGGAATCCATTCCATACCCGGGGGGCTTTTCCAGGACTATATCCTTCCCTGCCACTCATACCCAGATGCAAAGCCGGTCCAAGAAAAAACCGCTCTGGATATTTGGCGCTGCCTTCTCACGCCTCGTCCAGCGCCTTGAGATACTGGAGACGGTGGAGCAGCATCCCGTCGCATCCCTCTTCCCGCAGGGCCATCCCCCGGATATCCGATACCGAACGGTAACCGTGACTGTCCAGCCAGCCGTTCAACTCATTCCGCATGGTTTCCAGGTACGGGACGCCGTTACGGTACAGGGCGGTGCAGAGACAGGCCGCCGACGCTCCGGCCATGAGGACTCTGACCACGCCGAGCGTGTCGTGGATTCCAGTGGAGGCGGCGATATCGCAATCCAGGGTGTTCGCCAGGAAACCGGTCCAGCGCAGGGGAAGATATATCTCCTCCGGCGAACTGAGTGTCATCGCGGGGACGAATTTCCCGGTTTCGGGGTCCACGTCCACGGTGTAATAGCGATTGAAAAGGACGATCCCGCGCGCTCCGGCATCGGAGATTTCCTTCGCCACACCGGCGATGGAGGTGAAGTAGGGTCCGATCTTCACCGCGACCGGGATACTCACCCGGCTGCAAACTTCCGCGACGATGCGGGAATATTGCCGTTCGATGTCCCGGAAATCCTCATCCCCGCCCTGGGGGAAATGGGAGATGTTCAGTTCGAGAGCGTGCGCCCCGGCGGACTCGATATCCTTGGCATAGGGAACCCACCAGCGCGGGGAGACACAGTTCACGCTGGCGATGACAGGGATGCTCACCTGCCGCATCACATCCTCGATGAACCGGAGATAGGGGAGCGGGCCGAGCTGCATGCCGATCTCCGCGTTCACATAGTCGAAAGCCTCCGGGCGCTCGGACTGGAGAAGATCGAGATCGAGGTCGCGGGCATGGGAAACGATGAGTTCCTCGAACATTGACTTGAGCACCACCGCGCCGGCTCCCGCGTCCGCGCACGCCCGCACGCCGTCCACACTTCCTGTCAAACCACTGCTGGAGACAACCAGGGGATTCCCGAGATTCAGCCCCAGATATTGCGTTCCCAGATCCGCCATTTCGCCCTCAATCCATTCCGCGGGAAACTGTTTCGTCCCATTCCCGTCCTGGTGTATACGCCTGTATATTGCGTAAGTATAACGTATTTCAGGGAATGGGGAAAGAAGTTTTTGGAGCGGCAAAGCGCCGGAATGCAACCGTGAACCGCGAGTCATCCACCGGCCTGCACGGAAAAACGCACCGGGCGTTTCCCCGCACGGACCGGCTGTTTCCCGGTTTCCCCCTTTGCACCTCCGTCGCTTCTCCCCTTTGCTCCTTTGCTCCTTTGCTCCTTTTTTTCAGAACGGATTGTCCCTTTTTTCCAGGCCCACGATGATCACGCCGCGGGTTATTCCGGGGTGACGCCGACTGTAGTAGTAATAGACGCCGGGATCGTGAAAGATGCGGGAAAAAGCGCCGCCGGGGGGGATGTCACCGCTTTCATAAGCTCCCTCGAAGCGGTTCAGCCCATCGGAAATCGTATGGACTTCGACGTCGCGATTGAGCCAGGTGACCCGTGCGCCCTCATCGACCCGAAGGATGTTGGGATGGAAGGTTTCCTCCTGAATCCACACCTCGCCCGGAGCGGGCGGGTTTTCGGTTCCGGGATGGGGCGGAACGCCGCACCGGATCAGAAGGAGCGCACTGAAAAGGATACACGCGGGAAGCGTGATACGGCCGTATGGGATGGGAAACATGGCGACCCTCCATGAATGGGAGTCGTAACCGGGGAGTACGGGGGGGAATGGAAGGGGGAACGTGCGGAAACCGGGACGAGGCGGGTTTCCGGCGCAGAGGCCGGAAACCCGGAACAGGGGAAAGGGCCGGAGAAATTCCGGGGGCTATTCCAGCGCGAAGGTGACATGGACGGTCACCCGGATATCCTTGTGACGGGAGGAGGTGTTGTAGATGCCCCCCGGAGCGACATCGGTGGAAAAGGGTTCGGTGATCTGGAACACTCCGGCTCTGGCGTCGAGAATCCTCCCGACCTTGATGCCGGATCCCACCGCGATTTCCTGGGCCCTCCGTCGAGCGTCCTTGGCGGCCTCGCCGAGGAGGGAGATTTTCAGTTCATCCACCTTGGAATAGAAATACTGGAGCGTGGAGAATTCGATGATGATTCCCTGGGTGGCGAAGGTGTCCGGGTTCAGCGCGAGATCCTCCAGGAGCGAGAGACTGTCCGAAACCACGAACAGGCTCTGCTGGATACGATAGCCGGTGATCCCCGCCTGCTCGTATATGGGATTGGTGGTCAGGGGCTGAACGCTGAGGCTTTTGGCCGAAATACCGCGCGCCGCGAGCTTGCCGACCACGGCGTTCATATCGGAGCGTATCTGGCTGTATCCCTGGGAGAGGCCGGAGTTGGAGACGTTGCGCACCATGCTGAGCTGCCATTTGACGATATCCGAATCGAAACCGCGGGTGGCGCTGCCCACCACGGAGATGGTGTGGACCTGCGCCCGCGCCTTGTAGAAGAACAATCCGAAAACGATGGCGGCGAGAACGAGCGCGGCGCTGACAATCAAGACATTCTTCTGTTCCATGTGGACTCCCCCGGCGATTACGAAAAGTGACCGGCGCGCGGATCAATCCCTCCACGCCGGTTCCCGCTTGCGTTCCTCTCTTCAATATAATATTTCATAATATCGCAAACAACCGGCTTTTATCCCGAACGCCTGATCATCCCGTCACACCCGCTTCCGTATCACCGCGCCCCCATCCGGACGCGCAATCACCCCGTCACAGTTCAAATACGTTCATTTTCGCCTCGCACTGTCCGGAAACGGACACCCGGGCGTCCGTTTCCGGACAGTGCGAGAGGCGTCATCCGGGCGCGGATCACGTTGCATAAAGCGGCGCATGGAATTACATTTTCGGCATGCTATTTGCTTTATTCCATATAGAGAGATGTTGCGGGATCGGAGCGGAGTACGGAGGCAGGGACGCCCGCCGGTCACGCGCCACGTTCGGCACGGACAGCGTACCCGGTGAATTTACATATATTTAGGAAATTTGAATAAAAACCTCTTGACTGGATAAAGAAATAGCTATTTATTTTACTTTAGTAGACAAATTCATGCCTTGCCTGTACTTTCGCCGTGGGAGGTTGGAGTATGACGCTGTTTTGGCAAACTTTTCGCGTTATCTTTCTGGCCGGCGGCTTCGTGGCCTGTATCCTTTTTCCGGGGAGAATGATTGCGGGCGAAGACGCGTTCAATCCATACGAGGCGGCCATGCCCATCGGCAGCGTGGGGAAACAGGCCTCCACGCTCTGGCCCCGTCCGGTGAACCCTCTCCATGTGGTGGTGGTGTTCACCAAGTGGAAAGGGGAAGCTCCGGGCCAGACCACCGCGCCCGAATATGCGAAAGAACTTTTCAACGGTCAGCCGGGGAGCGTGGACGATTATTTCAATACGGTGAGTTTCGGTCAGTTTCAGGTATCCGGCGAATACCTTCCCAAGATGTACGAGATGCCCGATGACAGCACATACTATAATAAAAGCACGACCTATGCCCAGGATATCATAAAGATACTGGACGAAGACAAGGATGTCAGTCTCGCCAAATTCGACAACGACGGTCTCGACGGCATACCCAACAGCGGGGACGACGACGGTTTCGTGGATTACCTGATTCTCGTCCCCATGTCCCGCCCTTATAATTTCATTCTCAAACTGGCCACCGGGGTGATGTCCCTCCCCCTGCCCGCGCCGTATATAACCCACGAACTGAGGCCGTATGGCGGCGACCCCGTCATCGTGGACGCGTATTCCGGCTGCCTTGTGGTCGCTTCCTGGAAACGTCCGGCGCTTGGAACCATCGTGGCGGAGATATCCCATGCTTTCGGGGCGCTCGACCTCATGGACAAGGAGTACTCTCTCCCGGAGATCGATTCCGCCGGAGTGGGATACTGGGATATGCTCGGATGGGGGGCCACCGGATGGGGCGGGACGACCGGTATTCCGGTGGGACCCTGCGCTTTCAATCGCATGCAGATGTCCTCCATCGGCCCCGGGAATTCCAACCTGGTTGATCTGTACGGATCGCGGAAGGGAGTGCGGATCAGTGAAGTGGGTGGCGTCAACGGAACGGTCTACCGCGCATGGCTCAAGACCGACGAATATTTCCTGATCGAGTTCCGGAGCAACGAGAGCAGCCTTTTCTACGACAACCAGCTTCCCGGCAGCGGTCTGGCCATCTGGCATGTCATGGAACGCGAGTCCAACTCCACGGAGGAATCGAAACTGTGCGATCTGGAGTGCGCCGACGGCCTCTACAGGGACAAGGGATACCCTTTGGGCGAATATCCCGACACATCGGATAAGAACGGCCGCGACAATCTCGATTTCTGGTCCCACGACACGGCGTATACCGTGGAACACGCGGGGAATATGGGAGACGCCACCGATCTTTTCGACGGGGTGAAATACACCGAGTTCTCGGACAGCACCAATCCCCGATCCCGGGCCAACAGTTCGGCGTACCCCTCCGGCATCAACATTTTCAATATCCACCGTGAGGGCAACGAGATGGTTTTCGACTGCAATATCAATTACAACCCGATCATGAAGCCCCCCAAGCTTCCCCAGCTCGGACTGGCGTATCAGCGTTCCAGAGACCGCAGCGTTGTCCAGTCCGAGGCGGAAAAGGCGGTATACCTGGTGCAGTACGGACGTAACGCCGGAGTTGATATGGTTGTCACCGTATCCGGGGATGTGCTCAAGATCCAGAAAACGGAAGGTTTCGGCACGCTTGAATTGCAGCGGATTCTCGAGGCGGGCCTGTTCAGCCCGGAGACCACGAACGCCCTCATCACCCGTGAGAATATCACCGCCGGGGAATTCGGGCGGATTCTGCGGGAGTACGATCTCCAGACCGGCGATCTGAACGCGGGAAAAATCCCTGTCCGGGTGCAGAAAGCGACCATTTCCGGAGAGGCGGACGCGCTGCCGTTCGTTATGTACATCCGTCAGAACAGCCCGAATCCGTTCAACGGCGAGAGCGTAATCTCCTTCATTCTTTCCGCTCCGGGGCAGGTCACGCTCGAGGTCTACAACGTTCTCGGGCAGAAAGTGCTCGAACGCGATCACGGCCGCATGGAGGCGGGTTCCCACGCCGTGACGCTTTCCTCCGGAGGACTCTCCAGCGGGGTCTATTTCTATCGTTTCCACGGCGCGCCCGTCTCCCAGACCCGGCGGCTCATGATTCTCCGATAACGCCGGAGCATCCGCAGGCGAAGAGGATCATGCCCCAAAAAAATAAGGAGCGGGATATCATGGGAAAAATCATTTACGGCTGTATAGACAAGGCGCGCGCCGGGAAGGGATGGGCGGCGATGAAAAGAACCGGATGGATCATGGTTTGGTGGAATATCGCGTTGGCGCTCATTCTGGCTGGGTGCGGAGGCGGCGCCACCGGGAACGGGGGTGACGATCCTTCCGCGGACCGTACGAGCATCACCGTGGTGGTCCGTGACACGGCGGGGAATCCCCTGCCCGGGTTCGAGATTTTCACCTCTCCCGCGACCGGTTCCGCGGTAACCGATTCGACCGGAAAAGCCACTATCGGAGACCTGAAGGAAGGCGGATACAGGGTCACCATACAGAAAACCGGGTATATTCCCTTCTCACGGGTCCATACCGTGGCGGCGGCATACCCGCTGACCATTACCCTGACCTATGTACCACATATCTCCATAACAGTCCGGGACGAAAAGGGAAGGCTGGCCGCCGGGGCGACTCTCACCTCTGATTCGGATCTCCCGGACAAGGTCCTGGACCAAAACGGGAAAACAGAGTATGTCAACGCGCCCGTGATGCAGTACAGTTTCTGCGTCAAGAGGAACGCCCTCCCGGACAGTTGGTTCCGGAACATGATGCTGATCTCGGAAATAGAACTGGTTCTCGAATCCCTTGCGCCGCAGATGGCCATCATCTCCCCGCAGCATAACGCCAAGATATCGTCCTCCCGTAACATCCGCCTGTCGGGAAAGGGGACCGACGCCGAGGATGGGGCGCTTCCCGACAGCGTCCTGGTCTGGAGTTCGGACCGAAGCGGAGAACTGGGGCGGGGAAGTGAACTGGTGGTGGATATGATCTCCACGGGATATCACACCATCACCCTTACCGGGACCGACTCGGACGGCAAACAGAGCGAGGCGTCCATCGTTGTCGGGATCTTCGACTACTTTCTCGATTCATATTTCCCCCTTCCGGTGGGGGGAACCTGGGGATACCGGGTCATCACTCCCGAATTCTATGTGACCGGGAACAATGATAACCTGGAATACTGGTCCATCAAGGACCTGACGGTGAGCCTGAGCGCAGATCTTGCCCGGAAAACCACCATGACGCTCGATATTGTCCGGGGCGACGAGATTTCCCACTGCACCTACGTTCTGACCGACCACTTGCAGGTAGACGGCAAGAGCCTTTACATCACCGAAACCGAGGAGGATTACACGGAGATGATATCCAGCGTGCCCTCGCTGAAAATGGGCATCTCGACCGGCTATGCTCCGCGGTATCTGCTTTTCAAGAATTTCCTGGACCTCTCCGAGGAGAAAACCTGGGCATCCAAGTCCGATGTCAATGTCCAGTGGAATTACACGTATTATGGGAAGTCTTCCGGAACATACAGCGAATGGGAGCCGGTGACCACCTACTTCACCCTCGGCGGGGAGAAATCCATGGAAATCGACCGGGGGAGCTTCCCCGCAGTGGAACTCACCATCGACAACAAGGGGATTTCCAAGAAATGGATGCTGGCGAAAGGATTGGGGATCATCCAGATCAAGGACGAAAACTATGATCCGCTGATGGTTTCGCTCCTTCACGATTCGAGCCTTTTCAGCACCGTGGGGAAACCGTCCGGCTCAGGAATCATCAAGCCTCCCCGTGGGTCGACACCCCCGCGGTACGATCTCCGTATCGACCGTCGAAATCCCAAGGATGTCCGCAAGCTCTGTGCGCTGCTCTCCAGCATGTGTGTGCGCTGAAACGCCGCATCACCAATTCCGGAGAACGGATACCACCCGCCGCCGGGCACGGAAGTGCGGCCAATCCGGGGAAAGCGCATGCTGCTTGTCTGAACCGGTGATTCACATGACGGGAATGATGAAAAGCTGATGAAATCATGTCTATCAGACGTTCATCTTTTTCATCACGCGCATCACCGGTTCATGCGTTCGGACCGGCTCCGCGCAGCCCAAGGCGCTTTTTCAGGAATCGGCGAGGAGAACCTCCCGCAGCGTACGGCTCAGATCTTCGATACGGTATGGTTTCAGCACCGCCGCACAGAAGCCATAACTCCGGTAATCGGCGATGACCGGGTCGTTCGAATAACCGCTGGTGACCAGCGCCCTGGCTTTGGGATCGATCTCCCGCAGCTTTTGAATGGACTCTTTGCCGCCCATGCCCCCCGGAATGGTCAGGTCCATGATGACCGCATTGAACGGCTCGCCGCTGGATCGGGCTTTTATGAAGGAGTCGAGCATCTCGGTTCCGTTGCGTGAGATATGCACGTCATATCCCAGCCTTTGAAGCAGACGACTGGTGGTTCTCAGAATTCCCTCCTCGTCATCCATGATGAGTATTTTTCCTTCTCCCATCACCGGAACAGATGCGCTTTTCTCCCCCATACAAACCTCCCCCTGGCCTGAGCCAGCAAACGAATGAACTTCGTGTGATACGGATGAGAGTGCACATGATATCATTTTGCGCGGGATGGGCGGTTGTCTGGAAATTCGTCATCCCGGGCATGGTATTTACCTATTACAATAACCGTTTTGCAACAACCGTGCCAACGAAGGTTCCAGAGAGTACGCCGTGAATGCTGCCATCACACGCACAGCGGGTTGCCGCCTTCGAAAAGAGAGACTAATTGTCAAGCATTTTGCGCAGTGGAACGACGTTTTGACAGGACTACTGGCCGGTCCCGGATCCATTCACAACAACTGCTTCGGCAAGCTCAGCCATCGGGCGCCGAGCGTGTCAAAGCTCAGACCACCCAGTTGTATCGACTTGATGGTCCGCTGCTCTTCGGATAGGGTTATTCCACCGGAGGAGGCGGATTGGAGGGATTTCCGTCCGGATCCGCGGAGTTCTCCTGCGCCGGGAGGTATACGGAAAAGGCGGCGCCGGTCCCGATTCCGCTTTCCGCGGTCAGATATCCCCCGTGATTCTGGATGATGGAGAAGCTCGTGGTGAGTCCCAGGCCGTCATGACCGGGCTTGGTGGTGAAGAACGGGTCGAAAAGACGGGCGATGAACTCGGGGGGAATTCCCGGTCCGGAGTCTTTGACTGTAATGCGGATATACCTGCCCGGACGCACCGGGAGAGGGTCGCGTTCGTGCGTGAGGATCTCCTCGGCGGAAATTTCCATTTCATTCTGGTCGCACATGGCGTCGCGGGCGTTGGAAACGATCCCGGAGATGACCTGACGAATCTGCTGGCGATCGATTTTCACCGGGGGAAGGGAATCGGGGATCGAATACCGGCAATGGATAGCGGAATCCCGTAACGCCAGTTGCGCCTCATCCATCAGCAGGGGGCCGAGCGAAGTCCGTTCCCGCATGGGCTTGCCGCCGCGTGAAAAAGTGATCAACCTTCGGGTGAGATCCTGGGCGCGGGAAATCGATTCCTCCGCATCCAGAAGAGCGGAATACCGTTCACTGTCACCCGGCGCATCCATTTTCGCCAAAGCGATGATCCGGTCCTCCGTCTCCGGCATAACACTCACTATTGTGCGTATGATAAATTCCCACGCTTATTCCTTGTCTTCCAGGCACAGATACCGTTAGAAGATTCTCAAAATCTTCTCCAGGTTTTAAAGGTTCGATGGGTTCAAGAATAGGACCTTCATACTCTGGATCATCGG
>CAYRTQ010000028.1:0-12448 GCA_964426865.1 uncultured bacterium | reverse complement strand
AAAGCGATGTTCCCCAGAACGGCGGTGTGGATGTTGTTGAAGTTGTGGGCGATTCCCCCCGCAAGCACCCCGATGGATTCAAGCTTGCGTGATTTCTGGATTTCTTCTTCCATCTTCAATTGTTCGGTAACGTCGTACAAGGTACTGATCATCCCCTCGAACCGGCCCTCGACAACCCGGGGAACCAGCCATCCGGACTGGTATGTGTGGCGTCCGGATGGAGTGACCACGGGGACGGGGTCGAAGAAGAGCGGTTGCAGCGATTCTCTCGCTCTCAGATACAACGGGCGGAAAAACCGGAGTCCCTCCTCCGGAAAATCCCGCAGGATATTGCATCCCACCAACTGTTCCCTCGGCACTCCCGAGATGTCTTCCGCGCTTCGGTTCACAAAGCGCATGACATCGTTACGGTCGGTTACCCATACGCCGCCGGCTGTGGTTTCGAGAATGGTCTCATAGAAATTTTTCTGTTCCAGAAGCTGCTTTTCCATGTGCCGTGCGGCGAGCGCGATGGCCACGTTGTCCCCCACGATTTCCAGAAACCGTATCATTTCGGGGGTGAACCGTTTTTTATCGTGGTCATTGAACTGGAAGAGTCCGATGGTCTCCCCGGAATGACGGAGCGGAACCAGGGCCAGCGATTCGTATCCCCCGACAACACAGCGCTTGCGGATCCGACAGGGAAGGTTGATGTCCGGGGAGGCAAGCAGTTCGGAGATACTGTTGGTCCAGAAACTTCCGTGCGGGGTGAAATATGGTTTGGACCGGTTGAACCGTCCCCGGAGGATATATCCGCACATGCATTCCAGCATCGGGGTCCCGGTTTCGTCCCGGACCACTTCACCCTCCGCGTCTTTCATGCAGAGCGGAGACTCGCTGCGCACGAATTCATCGGAGAAACCGCTGACCTCGTAAAAGGGATAATCCTCCCCGTCCTTCAGCCGTATGCCGACCGCCTCGCAGCCGGTCCATTCCTTGAGCCGGACCACGACCTCCCGCATCAGTTCCCGTATCGAGGATTCCTGATGGAAGAGACGGAGTATCTCGATGGTGCGTCTCCGGTCCAGTTCCACCTGCTTGTGGCGTGAGATGTCCTGCATGGTACCGAAAATGCGTTTGACAATACCCTCCGCATCGGGAATGGCGCGCCCGACGCTCCGCATGTATTTCGTGGAGCCGTCGTCCAGCAGAATACGGTATTCGCAGTCGAAAGGCTCCCCTTTTGCGATAGTCCGCAGGATCGCGCGCCGCAGCATGTTCCGGTCCTCCGGATGCACCATCGAAAGATACTGCTCCTTCGCGGGCGGTCCCAGCCGTGGATTATGGCCGATGATACGGAATGATTCGTCCGACCAAACCACCTCCTCGCCATACACCTCGAACTGGAAGCTGCCCAGGTGCGCCAACCGTTCCGCAAGGGCCAGGTGGGCGCGGCTGCGGCTCAGCTTCCCCTCGATACGTTTCAGCGCGGAGATGTCGCGGGAGATGCAGCCGACCATGAACCCGTTCTCCGTCGGAATGGGAAAAGCAAGTTGCTGAATGATCCGCATCTCCGTTCCCGGGCGTGACATGGACATTTCCAGGGGCATATTGAACAGGAAGGAGCGTCCGGTCCGGAACATCTCCCGCAGGGAATCCTCGACTTTTCCGCGAAGTTCCGGCTGGTTACGAAACTTCCCCGCGTCCATGATCTCCGCAATCTCCCAGATTGCCTTTCCGAGCGCCTGCGCTTTCGGGACTCCGGTCATTTCCGCCGTGGTGGAGTTCCACTCCACGATTGTCCCCTGCTCATCGGCCAGCGCGATGCCATCGCGCGATTCCTCGAGAATGCTCCGGAGCTTGCGCTCGCTGGCCCGCAAAGCCTCCGCGGTATGACGGCGGTGCAGGACCTCCTGCGCCAACTGCTGGTTGGCCCGCTGGAGTTCGGAGGTCTTTTCCTCCACCAACTCCGCGAGATTACTCCGTAACCGGTTCAGTTCCTGTTCGTTGCGCTTCCGTTCCGAGATGTCGCAGGAGATGCTCACCATCCCGGACAGCCCCCCCCGCTCATCAAAAACGGGGGAATTGGTGACCATCACCGGGAAAGGAGTACCGGTGCGATGCCGGAACAGGAACTCCCCCGAAGCCCGCGTTCCCGTCGCACCTTCCCGGAAGAGGGAAATCCCCCATTCGTTGGCGGGAAGGATGTCGATGACATTGCGTCCGAGCGCTTCCTCCCCGGACCAACCGTAGAGATGCTCGGCGAACCGGTTCCAGAAGAGGATTCCCCCTTCCAGATCGAGCGCGATGATCGCCTGATCCACCGAGTCGAGCAGGTGGGAGTGAACACGCAGGTCCTCCTCCGAGCGTTTCCGCTCGGAGATAGGCGACCATCGAGAGAAACGATCGTCTGTTCCATGCAGGGAACGGACGAACTCCCCGTCTGGAGGCAATGGATTCGATCCTCCACGATCTCGAGGTATTCTGGCGGGGTGAAGTCATGGATACTCCGCCCGATGATCTGCTCCGGCCTCGCCGCCCCCAGAAGGCGCGCTCCCGCCATGTTGCAGAACACATAGACTCCGTCCCGGCAAACCAGAATACCCTCGGGGGAAAATTCGACCAGGCTGCGATACCGCGCCTCGGTTTCCCGGTCACGGCTCTCCAGTTCGGCGATACGGGCGCGCATGGAATCCAGTTCCGCTATCAGTTGGTCCCGGTTCTTTCCCTCATCGCTTGTCATGCCTTTCCCCCATTTCCGCCACAGATCCCCTGATCCTCCCGGAAGGCCGTCTCCCGGGACCAAAATATCCCGCTTTCCGCGCCGGCAGGGACTTTCCTCACGGGATGTCCTTCCCGGCGCGGGGCGACTGAAAAAGCGATTTATAAAGATAGAGTAAGATATTACTACATTTGTGAATGTCCAGTGTTTTTTATCGGAGAGTCCCGGTAATCCTTTTCATTCCGGCGCCCGTTCGATATATTGAAGGCCTGTGCGACGGGCGGCGTTTTTTCAGGGCGAAACCGCCCATGCTGGCGCATGTTTCCTTCCTTTCCGTTGAGGGCCGTGCATTCACCACGTTCCTGGGGAGAAAGAGAATAGAGGAGGTGCGGGCGCTTTTTGCCCTCACTCCCCGCCCTCTCTCCCACGCGAGAAGACGCGCGGGCGAGAGGGAAAGGAGGGCTTTTCAGATGAAGGCCGGGAGCCGGCTCAAAGCTGTATGAGAAATGTTCCTTTTCGAGCGGCTATATTCTTCACAAGCCTTGCCCGAAGCGTTTTTTCCCTCGCCCGCGCATCTTTTCGCGGGGGAGAGGGTGGCCGCAGGCCGGGTGAGGGATTCGGCGCGCTGATACGAACCAGATTGATTTATACCCAAAACGCGGGGAATGACAAGGCGAACACCGGGGGAATCGATTTATCCCCGGAGCGGCGCGGTTTCTTTACCCTTGGCAGTCTACTCAGGCATTCCGTTACTTTTTCTCAGCAAAGGAATCATCATGATCGAGCGGATTCGGGAAGCGGCGCGCACGCGTAAGAATGAATGGATTTCCTACTGCCAACAGCTCATCCAGACGCCCTCGCCCACATACGATGAAGCGGCGGTGGCGCGTATCGTCATGGACGAGATGAAGCGGCTGGGTTATGACGAGGTGTGGCGGGACGACCGGGGCAATGTGATCGGGATGGTGAAGGGAACCGACCCGGATGCGCCGGTGATCAATCTCAACTCCCATCTCGACCAGGTTGCGCCGGGGGACGAGAAAGACTGGCCGTTCCCGCCTTTCGCGGGACACATCGAGGGCGACCGCATTTATGGACGGGGAGCCTCCGACACCAAAGGCGCCATCGCGGTGCAGACCTACGCGCCCGCCCTGCTCGCCGATATCGGGGTCCGTCCGCGCTCGACCGTGTATGTCACCTTCGTGGTCGAGGAGGAGCACTGGGGCCAGGGAACGCTCTACCTGCTGGAGAACAGCAGCCTGAAATTCGATGTCGCCATCCTCGGCGAGGGGACCTCCAACGAAATCATGCTCGGGCACCGGGGATGCATCGGCATATGGGTCACCATTGTCGGCAAATCCGCGCATGCCTCCATGCCCCAGGAAGGGCGCAACCCCAATATCGACGCCGCGAAATTCATTCTCCGTCTTCAGGAAACCCAGGAGCGGTTCCGGGTCCATCCCGATCTGGGGCGCACCTCCATGACCCCCACCATCTACAGCACCGGCGACATATCCCGTAACGTCATCCCCGAGAAGGTGACCATGTATGTGGACTGCCGTCAGAGCTACGAGAAACGCGACGATCTGGTCGCCACACTCCGTAATGCCGCCGCGGATGTCGGCGTCCATGCCGAAGTGAACGTCCTGGAGTACAAGCCGGGAGTGGAAAAGGTATCGGAAGGATTCTTTACCGCGAAGGACAATCCCTATGTTCTTCAGGCGCGGGATGTGGTGGCCGGTTCCCTCAATCGGGAAGTGAAACTCGATTACTGGAGGTTCTGCACCGATGGCCGTCTCACCGCCGCGGCGGGCGTCACCACGTTCGGATTCAGCCCCTGCGAGGCGAAACTGGCCCATACGGTCAACGACAGCGTATCGATATCGTTGATGGAGGAATCGCTGTGGTGCTATCCGGGGTTTTTCATGGAGATGAGGAAGGGGTAACGGGAAAGCGACGCATCGCCTTTCCTTCAAACCGCCGGGAGCGTCCCCGGCGGTTTTTTTGAGGAGTGATGCGAAAAGCGATCGACAGTGCATGACCCAAGGGAACTCATCACTGATGATGAAAATACCGGATACGGACAGCGTTTGGATATGCAACCGCCGGAGCCATGGAGATAGAACGCTTATCTCTGGATATTTGCCACGGTAAAGCCGAATCCGGTCGGGAAAATAAATGCAACTTCCGTGCGGGAAAGAACCTGCACGGTAAATGTCGTCTCCCCCATTCCGCCCAGCGTGGCGATGCCGGTACCGGCGCCGAAGTTGATCGCCCCACGTATATCCCGTGGGTTTCCGGAAGGATTGTAGACCTGAACGGGGTAGCTGCCGAAGGCGGTATCCATGTTATAGGTGTAATCGTACTGGTATTTCCGGTATGCTCCGCTGAAAGTGCCGTCATCCTTTATGCTGACCTCGAGATAGGCCCAGGTGCTGTTCTTGCTCCCCGCGGCATTACGCAGGGACTTCCACGCCCCCGTATATTCCGGCCACGAACCGAACCCTTTGTACTCGGGCATGCCGGAATCGTTTTTATCCTTGCTGTCGGTGATACACCCGGCGGTGGCCAGCAGCAGCGCCATCGCGACAAGCATCAGTATTCTCTTCGCCATACATCCCCCCTGTACGAGAATTTTCGGAACGGAACACCCCCGGTGACAATCCGCAAACCGTAACACGCCGGTTCCCGGCCATACCCCCTCCGTAATTACGGCTCACCGCCCCAAAGCGATGCCGCCGGTCAGGGTGAAGTATATGTCTTCATCGAAGGGAATATGAATGAGGGGAGAGATTTCGAAACGGGTGGCGCCGCTGCCGAAACTTACGCCGCCGCCGATTGTCACGCCAATCTGATTTTTGTCGGAAGAGAAACTGCTGGAGCCGGTCGAGTATCCGTTGCTGGCGCTTATGGTTCCGCTCTGGCTCATACGGAAGAAGCTGAGTCCCGTTTCACCGAAGAAACGGACGCTTTTCGATTCGCTTCCCGAGGGCTGAAACCGTAGCGAAGGTCCGATTTCGATCATGAACAGGTCGCCGCTGTTATCCCAGTCCAGCCCCCGGTATCCGGAGGGGACGATACCTTCGCCGTTCAGGGTGTGCCAGTTGACATCCATGCCGAATCCCAGGAGGATGTTCCGCGTGAGCGGGCCATACCCGTATCCCCGGATGGACAACCCGGTGTTCCATGAATCGGCCTCATCGCCGGTGGGCACGGAGGGTCCCGCGGCGGCGTGGAAAGAGAACCCGTACGCGGAGCCGGTTGCGAGAGAGGCGAGCAGAAATGTGGAGAGGAATAAAGCGGCGGCATGTTTTTTCACGATATCTCCTTTACCTGTGTTGGTTGAAAGTTGACAGCCGGAACAGCTCATAACGTGCAATACCCGCTCATCGTGAACGCATCATATTTCCGGGAGCAACTACTGTGCGCCCCAAATAATTGATTTTACAAAGCTTATACTCAAGCGACGACAAATGTAAAGAAATGTAATAATACCACATCGGACTGATCCCGGCAAGCGCAAAATATAATCGAATAAAATTCTATTGTTGCCGGTTGTCGCGGCATAAAAAAACCACCTCCCGTACTATCTCCAAAATCCTTTCTCCCGCAAAGGATTCTTGAGAGATGACGGGCGGTGGTTTCATGGCAATTCCGGTCGTAATGGCAAGGCCGACGCTCCGGAGAAGGAATCAACCGCCGCAAAAGTTCAGGCTGTACAATCAATCTCCGCCATACCGGGTTCCGAATTGCCCTGCGGGCACCGGGCAGTTTTACGCGCGCCAGTTTTCGGTTCAAACCGGGAAGAAAGCGGACTATGATGGTCGTCCTGTATGGTCGAGGCCGCACCTCATCCCCGTTCCTTCTCCAGATCAGGAGAAGGGTGACTCACTCGGGATGGCGGCTGCACAATGCAAGTAATTCACTGCCTCACGGAGTCTTACCCTCTCCTGCACAGGAACGGGTGGCTGTGGGCCGGGTGAGGTGAGCGCCCACTGAATCGCATCCTTTCGAATGTATCCCGAACAAGTCAGTGCATTCCGAATCACGTCTATCACCAAAAAGGCCGGGAAAGTTCCCGGCCTTTTTGGTCAAGCCACATGTGGTTTCGCGCTTACTTCCGCGGGAAACGCTTCTGCAGTTCCTCCATGTTGAGCACCTTGAACTCGACCCGCCGATTCTGCTGCTTCCCGGACGCGGTCGCGTTGCTGGCGATGGGCTTGTCCGGACCATATCCGACCACGGTGAAATTGCCGCGTTCCAATTCCGGATTATGGCTCAGGAGATATTCGAGAACCGCCTGGGCGCGGGCCTGGGAGAGCGTGATGTTCTTCGCCCGGCTGCCGGAATTGTCGGTATGTCCCTGAATTTCGATCTTGAGGAACGGATATTTCTTCAGGATATCTCCGGCTTCGTTCAGGGCGGCGTTGGATTCCGGACGAAGCGTGGCCTTCCCGACAGCGAAATAGACCGCGGTGAGACGGATCACGCCTTCCTGGACAAGCGCGGATTCCTTTTCCTTCAACGCGCGTCCATACTCGTCCACGAGCTTCCCGATGGGGGTGTTCTTTTCCAGATCCTTGCCGTCGGGAACGCCATCCGTGTCGCCGTCCAACGCGATGCCGTTGGTGTCGACCGGATACCCGGCGGGAGTATCGAGTTCACGATCCCTTCCGTTGGGAACGCCGTCCCTGTCGTCATCCAGCGCCACGCCGTACTGGTCGACAGGATATCCGGCGGGAGTGTCGAGCTGACGATCCCGGCCATTGGGAACGCCGTCCTTGTCGTCATCCAGCGCCACGCCGTATTGATCGACCGGATACCCGGCGGGAGTGTTCACCTCACGGTCTATGCCGTCATATACGCCGTCGCGGTCGGAATCGACGCCCACTCCGTTCGCGTCGACTTTCGCCCCGCGCGGAGTGTTCTTCTGCTGGTCACGACCATCCGCCACTCCATCCTTGTCCGAATCGAGGGAGACTCCGAAACGGTCCACCGGATATCCGGCGGGAGTGTCCTTTTCCTGATCCGAGTTGTTCCGCACACCGTCATGATCGGAATCGCCGAGCCACGGGATCACGGTTCCATAATTCAGTCCCACCACCACCTGCACCGTCTCGCGGGGAGCTTTCTGGTCGGCGACGTTGATCGCCGCCCCGAGGCCCAGCGCCACACTTTCGGTGAGCCGGTAGGAGAGGGAAGGAACCACGATGAAAAAGTCTTCCATGCGGTCCGCGGTGCGTTCCTTCACGTAATAAGGCTGACCGGCGGTTGCATTTCCCCCGTAATAGTTCGCGGGATTCATTCCGGCCTGGAATACCGACTGGGGGCTCCTGCCGTCGAACGTGCGGTTGTTCGCCTCGAGTCCGAACGAAAGGCGGTCCGTGGCGCGCATCTCGACTCCCGCCGCCCCGACCCACTGATCGTCGAATACCTTGGACCCGGAACTCACATACCCCTCTTCCAGATGCAGGCTGATTCTCTCACCCAGATCGAACGTTTGCAGGAGGGATCCCGCATAGTCGGTTCCCTTGCGGGTCCACCGGTAAATCAGGCCGTCCATCTGCTTTTCGGAGGTATCGAACATGGCGTCCAGTTTCACCGCGAGCTGGATCGGGTAATCCATGGCGAACGGATACCGCAGCTTCAGCCCGGCATTGGTCGAACCGAGGCCGTAATCCGCCAGGTCGTACCGGAGATTCCCGCGATACGGGCGTGCGTCATGGTATCCGTACACGCTTCCGGTCACATCCAGGAAATCGGTGATTCCCAAGGTCAGATGGAGCGCACCGATGGTTGTGTTGTCGGTATTGTTCTCGGTCTTCCAGAAAACCGGGTACTCTCTCCGCTGATACAGGGCATTGCCGCCGACCACGAGCGCGGCCTGGCCGAAGGTACGGGCGGATTGCATGAAGAGCAGACCTTTTCCACCTTCCATGGACTGGGATACCGAGGTCAATCCCGGCTCTCCCCAGGATGCGGCGCTTCCGGTCAGGAGCAGACTCCCGAACAGAAGTCCCTGAAAAAGAATTCGTAAAGCTTTCAGGCGAGTGCGGTTCATACGTTACCCCCTTTTTTTGATCGTTGCTTCACGGTTATTGCAGTTTCCCATCCTTGGCAGCCTGTTTCATTTTTTCGTTCGCCATGATGGCAACTTCCACGCGACGGTTGGCCTGTTTGCCCGCGGCGGTATCGTTGGGCTGCACCGGCTGGGTTTCTCCATATCCCACCGTCTGCAACCGGGCGCCGGTCACCCCCAAACTCTTCAGGTAATCCACCACCGACTGGGCGCGCCGTTCGGACAGCTTCTGGTTGTATTCCTCGGTCCCGTCCGAGTCGGTATGTCCCGCGACAATGATATCGGTATCGGGGTATTCTTTCAGCACTCCGGCGATTTTCTGGATACTCTGCCGGGCCTGGGTCTGGAGCGCCGCCTGGTTGGTCTGGAAGAGAATGCCCGAATCCATGGTAAGCTGGATACCCTCGCCGACCCGTTCCACCTTGGCGCCTTCCACTTTTTCCAGCTCCGCCGCCTGCTTGTCCATGTTACGACCGATGAGCGTTCCGGCGGCGCCGCCCACCGCCGCTCCGATGATGGCTCCGGCAGCGGTGTTTCCGGTCTGTTTCCCGATGATCGCGCCGACCGCTCCACCCGCTCCCGCACCGATCGCCCCGCCCTTGACCGTTCTGCTCGCTCCGCAACCGGTCATCATGAACATGACCGATGCGATCAATGCCGCTGCCAATCCAAGTCTTCCCATTTTCATGCATGCCCCCTTTGTGTGAAATTCTTGTGAGAGTTTTTACTGAGTGGTTATTTGGCTTTTTGGTAATACTGCAATGCGTTCGGAAGCTCTTTCCGTATTTTGGCGATGCGGGTGGCGTCCGAAGGATGCGTGCTCATGAATTCCGGAATCGCCTGTCCCTGATTCTGCTGGCTCATACGCTGCCAGAAAACCAGCGCCTGGGTGGGATCGTATCCCGCCATCGCCATGAAAATCAGCCCCAGGTAATCCGCCTCGTTTTCCTGCATGCGGCTGAACGGGAGGACCGCTCCATACTGGAGTCCCACGCCGACCGCGTTCATCCAGAGCTGCTGTGTGAGCTGCGGTTTTTGGGAAAGCGCTTCGGATAGCACCGCGGAACCGAACTGAGTCAGCAAATCCTGGCTCATCCGCTCCTCGCTGTGGCCGGCGATGGCATGTCCGACCTCGTGCGCGACCACCACCGCAAGACCGGCATCGGTGATCGTGACCGGAAGAATGCCGGTGTACACGACCACCTTTCCCCCCGGCATGCACCACGCATTGACTTCCTTGTTGTCGACAAGGTTGAATTCCCAGTTGTAACCGCTCAGGGAGAGGTTTTTCTGACGGTAGTATTCCGCGACCGCGTTCTGGATATTCCGTCCGACCGTTTTCACCATCACCGTCCGCTTGTCGGTGGCGGCGACAACCTTGTTGCTCTTCAGAAAAGTGTTATACTGCTGACCGCTCAAGGACAGTATTTCCGAACTGGGAATGAGACTCAACTGCCGTCTTCCGGTCAGAGGAACGGTGCTGCACGACTCGAATCCCATGCCCGCAACACACGCGCATACCAGAAAACACGCAATAATCCGGAATGTTTTCCCCTTCATCGGGATTTACCTCCTGTAAATATTACCAGTATACATGGATATTCATTGTCTCGCGGCGTCCGACAATCGTTTCCATATCCATATCCCAGAGATCGTTTTTCATGCCGAACATCGGGCATACTTCCGCTCAGGCTCATGTGAAACAAACCGACGCTCGAATCCCGCAGCTATCCCTGAACAATTCGGCCATCAAACGTGCGGGAGAATCCGGACCGAAGCGACCGGGAGAAAGCTGATACAATAAACCATACTCTCCATGTTTGCGCAATAATTAAAATGTATTGAATAATAATATATTCAAGACGCCCCGGAACGATACATCCGCACACCCCGCCCGTATTCCGTGTGATCGGGGGTCCCCACCCTCTCCTGGCCTTTTCCCTCCCGGAGGAACCGGCGCACGGCATCAGCCGTACCGAAGAGCGGCAAAGCCCGGGGCGTCTTGATTTCATTCCATTCCGCGGGGGAAACTGCTTGTCGTCCATTGTTTCTCCCCGCGCGGACACGTAGATGCCCTGATACCATTCCCCTGTCCGCTATTAATTACGCGTTTTTCAGCGCCCCGTGTTGTGTTGGAAATCACAAAGGGGGGAAATATCGATATATTCATTCCGCACTCTCGGGATGGGCATGGCCGAGTATCATGCAATCGCGGCAGCCGTTTTGTATAATGATGAGCATATATTGCGTTTCTTGAACGCCCAGAAAAGCGCCCAAAGAGGGTGTTCCGGGAAAAGCTCGCAAGCTCCGGGTACGGCGTGGCTTCCGGTAACCGTTGACCCCTCTGTCGCTCGAACATACCTCAACCCTCTGCTCCGGAAAATAAAAAGGGCGGGATTTTTCACCCGCCCCGCTGTATTCCGACTTGTGTTCGCCCGTCCTTACCGGCGCCCCGGACCGTATTTCTCATCCTGCTCCGCAATCTTCCGGATGATCTCCGGTTTCGCCTCCTCGAAGAATGGCGACGCGAACTCCGTGGTCCAGGTGCGGTCCCCGAAATCCGGACGATCCAGCAGGAGTTTCAGGAATCCATCCGCGAACTCCCGGAAATAGCTGCCGTAGATGTGGTACGAGTCGGACTGATCCACGAAGCGTCCCAGACGGATTTCCTCGCCGCGCAGTTCCGAGATACGCCGCGCCAGCCCGCGCCCCAGGTCGATGAACGCGAAATCGTTCATGAACGCCGCCTTGTACGCGTCACGGCTGCGGAAGCGCATGTTGAGATTCAGGTATCCCGCGCCGTCCTCTCCGCGTATGATGCGCCCCCAGAGGGACTGCCAGCAGGCGGGATCGTAGGCTCCCAGATCCATCCAGGGCTGCCAGGAAATCATCTGCGCCCGTCGGGTGATGGGGGATTCGGCCAGCGCCCGGGCCATACCCTCGAACTGGTCGATGGGAGCGTCCAGCCCCGGTACACGGTAGGTGAACATGCGCTCGTTGTAGGTGTACTCCCACCGGTTGTCCTCCGGATTGTCCGGGTCGCGCACCCAGTGGTTCTTGATGCCGTCCACCACCTCCTGACGGTATTCCTCCAGGTCCTCCAGCCCGCCGGGGAACGAGCGGTGAATCATGGGCTCCGCGAGGGGATACTCGATGACGGTCACCATGCTCGCGTCGATGCTCGGCGGGTCGCCCGGTTTATCGTACTGGGTTTCCAGCAGGCCGCCGCAGGCGAAGAGCGCCACGAGGGAATTTTCCCAGGCCTCGGGCAGACAGCGGCCTCTGGCGTACAGAAAGGGGATGTTGCCATTGCCATCGGGCATGATCACCCCGATACGCTGGGTGCGGACCTTCTCTTGGGCAAGATCGAGAATTTTGTCGATACGCTCCCCGGCGTCGGGGAAAAGACGGGCGAAACGCTCCCGCCGTACGGAATGGTCGAACGGTGTGGAGGACATGCGGTCTCCTTGGATATACGGTTATTTTTCCGGTGCTTCGCTGTTTTCAATAGATGCCTCATGGCCGGGCATGGTCTGCATGTGCCGGTTGCATTGGCGCTTTCGTGGGGTAAGGAATGCCCTTGTCCTTCCCACTTCCTCTGTACTTTTCTGTACGCCCAGAAAAGTACCAAAAGAGGGCGGTCCGGGAAAAGCCAAAGATTCCCCGTG
>CAYRTQ010000027.1:12020-21543 GCA_964426865.1 uncultured bacterium | reverse complement strand
CGCTGAACTCGCTGTCGCTCGAACAGCAGCGGTCCACTACCCCGGAATCCATACCATACCCGGGGGGCTTTTCCAGGACAGGTTCCTACCCAAACGCCAACAGCATCAGTACCGTTTACCCACGAAAAACCGCGAAGCACCGTTTTTTTTAAGCATGGATATTCCACTCATTCCCCCCCATTTTGCCGCGGAGCGATTCCGGATTCCCCCGGAGGATGATTCTCCGCTTGTCTGGACGGGCAAAGAATCTTACCTTGATTTTTGGGAGCAGTGGAAAGGCCGTTCCCCGCGTTTCGCTCAGCCTTTTTTCCAAAGGAGATTTTCGTGAAATTCCGCTTCCTGAAAAGCGCCTTGCTCCTGACCGCCGTCCTCGCTCTCATTCCGCCGCCCGCGCCGTCGCCGGCCCGGGAAAATCTCCTGACTTTCAAGGGCGACCTGCGGATCCGTCACGAAACCATAGATCAGGAAAACGCCGCCACGCGAAACATGGAACGTCTCAGAGCCCGAATCAACATGACCGCGCGGGTGGAAAACTCGGTCAACCTCGTGTTCGGGCTGGCCAGCGGCGAGACGAACAGCCCGGTTGCCACCAACCAGACGCTCACCGGCGGATTCTCGGACAAGCCGCTCTGGATCGACCTGGCCTACATCGACTGGACTCCCGGGGAACTGCGTCTCACCGGGGGCAAGATAAAGAACCCGTTTTATGCCGCGGGAAGAAGCCAGCTCATCTGGGATGTCGATCTGAATCCGGAGGGATTCGGGCTTTCCTGGACCCATCCCCTGACGCCGCTGGAGATTTTCGCGAACGGCGGATTTTTCCTGGTCGAGGAACGCGCGGCAGCCGAGGACTCCTACATGGCGGGCGGTCAGGCCGGGTTTGGGTTCGCCGGACGGGCGGGCGGCCTGCGGGTCGGCGCGGGATTCTACGATTTCATCAACACCCGGGGACTCCCGGCGTTCCATGATTCCACCCGTAGTTTCGGGAATTCGGTGGACGACATGAATCACTACCGGTACAATTTTCGCATCGTGGAACTCTTCGGGGAGTACCGTCTCACCCCTCTCCCATTCGCTCCCGCGGCCTACTTCCAGTATGTGGAAAATGCCGCCGGGGATGTGCCCGACAACCGGGGCTGGCAGGTCGGGACAACCTTGGGAGGTCTGAGCGCTCCCGGTTCCTGGGCGGCGCGCTGGTATTATCAGCGGCTGGAGCGCAACGCGGTGATCGGCGCGTTCACCAATTCCGATATCGCGGGCGGAGGAACCGGCAACAAAGGCCACGCCCTGGGTCTGGACTACCAGATATCCCGAAGAACCTTCGCGGGCCTGACCGGCTATTTCACCCGTCGGGGCATCGAAAACGGCATTCCCTACAACCGGTACCAGGCCGATATAAACGTGCGGTTCTGATACGAATTCCGGAACGGTGAAAACTCGAATCGCGGCGTTTCTCCCCCAAAATCCCTCTCGACCGCCGGACGTTTTCTTTCTATATTGCAATCCAGAGATCGGTATCCCGCGCCAGTCGTCCCTCCGGGGGCGCTTGCAGTCACCATTCATTTTCTGGAGATTCCATGCGATCCGGATTTTTTTCCCTCCGTCTTCTCCTTTCAGCCACTCTTCTCCTGACCGCTTTCGGCTGCATGCATCGTCCGGATAAAACGGCAAAGCCCGTCACCATCACTTTCTTCGGGGACAGCGTCACCTACGGTTACGGGGTGGACCGTACCTCGGAATCCTTTTACTCCCTGCTCGTGAAGGATCTGGCCACCGGGAAGTACGGCCCGGCGACCGCGATCAACGCCGGGAAGAGCGGCGACGACACAGCCGATGCATTCCGGAGAATCGGCGCGGTCAACCTGGGCCGCCCGGATATCGTGGTGATTGCGCTCGGGCTGAACGACTGCCAGACCAAAGACATCACCCCGGCGGTCTACCGAGAAAACATCAAAAGGCTCATCTCCGCCCTGACGCCCGGAACGCGGGTGGTCATCGCCACGTCCAACACCTTTCTGGAAACCGGCGAACCCATCTGGACCCGTCTGAACGCCGCGTTCGCTCCCTATATGGCCGAAGCGGAAAAAATCGCCCGTGAAAACCGGTATCCCCTCATCGACGTTCACGCGGAATGGGTGAAAGCGCTCGCGGCGAATCCCGATGACGCCAGGTCGCTCTACGCCGATCCCACCCACCCTTCCGCAACGGGGCACCGGCTCATCCATGACGTCTACCTGAAATCGCTGGAGAAAATTCTGAAAGACCGGTGAGGGGGAAAAGGGGCAGAGGAGCAAAGGAGCAGAGGGACAAAGGGGAAAGACTTCCGAACCGGGATTCGGCGGACGACGGGGTTGAAGGTAACATCACCGGAACGATTTCCCACCATTCTTCGCAAACTTGCGGGAAACCGTTTCTCCGGCCTTGTCCGGTTGGAATAACGCCGACATCGAGCGAGGTATCATCATGCCGGAAGAAATTTTCGATTATCCGGTCGACGGCATTCTGGATCTGCACATGTTCCGCCCGAAGGACGTGAAATCGGTCCTCGCCGAATATCTGACCGAATGCCGGGCGCGCGGCATACTCCGGGTACGCATCATCCACGGCAAGGGACAGGGAGTGCTCCGGGAGATCGTACGGTCCTTCCTGAAAAACGCCCCGTACGTCCGTGAATTCAGCACCCCTTCCGATGCTTCGAGCTGGGGCGCGACCATCGCCATTCTCGATCCACTGGAAAAGGAAGAGGGGGAGCGGTAGCCGCGCCGTATCCGTCCTTTCATCCAGAGCGGAGCCATTATTCTGATTGCGCAGGGGGAACTGGTATCCGGGCCTTTCCCATGCCTTTTTTTTCGCTTCATCACGGGGGAACGATGTATCGGATCTCTTTTGCTTTCATCCTGGCCATCATGCTGTTTCTCGCCGTCGTCCACCCGCTTTCCGCACGTCCGGTCACCACTGTCTGGGGCGGCGACGCGCAGATGGTGTACGATTCCGGGTTCATGCACGGCCTGATGAGAAATCCGGATGGCGGTGTGCGGCTCTTCAATCTGGATCTGGTGGAGAACGACGCTCCGGGCTCTGGTTTCAGCGAAAAAGGGGTATCGAGAGATATCGTCTGGGGAAAAAACCGGGCGCGCAAGGTGCTGTTCCTCGATGACCCACGCACCCACAAGGCCTGGCTGGTCCTGTTCGTCAGCAAGCAGGGGAAATACCCGTTGAAAGTGGTGGTCAACGGCAAATCCACCCAGGTATCGAACTGGGATGAAAACAAGTGCCGTGAGGGATACCGTTGGAGCGAGTTCCCCGCCGAGTGGCTGGTGAAAGGGAAAAACACTTTTGATCTTTCCTGTCCGGAAGCGGCATCGGACAATGAGGGCTGGGAACTTTACCTCTCCCGCGCCGATGAGTTCGCCGACGGCGGCGGCGATCCCGCGCATGTGGGTGAAACCTCGTTCAAATCCTTCGACGGCGGCGAAACCTGGAAACGGAGCCCCTTCGGCCCTCTGGGGCAGACCGCGGCGGAGTATTCCATACGGCTCAGCCTGGACCGCTATCTGAAAACCGGCTGGCTGGCCACCCCGGTAATCGACCTCTGGAAAGGCGAGTCGAAGGATGTGGTCATTCCCCAGCGGGAAATCCGCACGCTCAAGGTATCGCTGCGCTCGGAAGTTCCGGATGGCGCAAAGATCGAGTATTTCTTCCGCAGGGGATCCTCGCCCGATCCCTTCTCCGGCGAGTGGGGCGAGTACCAGTTCATCGGCGAGGGGAAGTCGGTCGACTTCCAGACCGGCGGCGCTGACCTGAATCGCCGTTATGTCCAGGTACGGGCGGTGCTCTCCACCACGAACCCGCTGGTCAGCCCGGTGGTGAAATCGGTGCAACTCGTCGCGGAACTGGAGGAGCGGGTCCCGTCCTTCTCCAATATCCGCGTGGTTTCGTCGGAAAATCCGCCCATACGGTACTCCTCGCTCCCTTGGGAGTGGGAAAAGTGGGACCGTCCCGAATTCGCAGAACTCCGCAAAAGGGAGAACCTGGACGAGGTCATCGCCGGAAGCCGCACCGAGTTCGACGCCCAGGTGAAACTCATGCATTATGTCAGCCGCCGCTGGTATCCGGGCGGTACATTCCCGGAATACCCCCCCTGGGACGCTCTGTCCACGCTCAAGCGCATCGACAACGCCGGCGGGGGTGGATTCTGCATCCAGTACAGCAACGTTCTCGGCGGCCTGTGCATGGCGTATGGCTGGCAGGCGCGCCTCATCAACTGTGTCGGGCACGAGATCATCGAGGTCTGGAACGACGAGTATGGCAAATGGATCTATTTCGATCCGGAATTCTTCGACCACTACAATTACGACCCAGCGACGGCCACGCCCCTCGACATGCTGGAACTGCACCGGCTATACCTCGATTATTATTTTCCCGACCGTCCCATCGACTGGATGGGCGACCTCATCGAATGGATGGCTCCCATCGAGGGGAAGGAACTTCCGGTCAAGCGCGGCATTCCCATCAACAACGAATCCATCCTCAAGCGTCATTTCGGACGGGTGATCACCAGCGGGTTCGCAAACTCGGCTTTCATGCGCCTGATCCCGCGGAACAACTTCTACGAGAAGCCCACGCCGCGTCCGCTCACCCACGGCTCATCCTGGTGGCCCTGGGGGGGATATGTGAACTGGTACGATGACCGGACGCCGCCCAAGCGCATGTACGCCTGGCACACCGACCGCCCGAACGACCTCTGGCCGGACCTGAACAAGGTCCACGTGGACATGACCCAGGGATTCGGCAACGACCGTCTCTTCCTGCGGTTCGAGACCTACACCCCGAATTTCAGCCACTACGAGGTGAACGCGGACGACACCGGCTGGAAAGAGGTCGGCGAGCGCTGGACATGGCTGCTCCAATCCGGACAGAACACGCTGAAAGTCCGCGCGGTGAACAAGCTGGGAGCGAAGGGAAAGCCGTCGATCTTCGTGGTGAACCACGCCGACGCGCCGTTCGGGGAATAGTCTGAACCGCGGATGACCGGGATGGATAAATGAGAATAAAGCGATGACCTTGACCACTGATTCGAATGATTTGAGCGATAAAGGACGATGGACGCCAATAGGCCCGCCCCGTTTTGGACTCAGCGGGAATTAATCGTTATATCTTCCTTTACCCATCATAGTCCGGACCATGCGCGGTCCAGAATGTACACATGGAGGAACATCATGCCGAGTGTTTCACGTTTCGCCGTTCTTCTGACACTATGCCTTCCACTATGGAGCGCATCCCTTTCCGCGGGGGAAACGGTCACCACCGTCTGGGGAGGGAGCGCCGGGCAGGTGTATGACGCCGGATTCATGAACAAGCTCATGCGGGCGCCGGGCGACGGCGTACGGCTGTTCAACATGGAACTGGTCGAGAACGACGCCCCGGGTTCGGGAAGAAGCGAACTCGGCTCGTATTCCGATATCATCTGGGGCAAGAACCGGGGCCGTAAGGTGCTCGCGCTCGACGACCCCCGTGCGGAAAAAGCCTGGATTGTCATATTCATCAACAACGGATTCCTCAACAAGAACCTGCCCACCCATCCGCTCCGGTTCTCGGTGAACGGGAAGGAAAGCCGGATCGATCCCTGGGATTTCAAAAAGGTGATCGAATGCTACCGCTGGGTTGAATTTCCGGCGACCTGGCTGAAGAAGGGCGAGAATGTCATCGATTTCTCCTGCCCCGAGGCGTCCTCGGAGGCGGAAGGCTGGGAACTCTACCTGGCGCGGGCCGAGGACTTCCCGGCGGGCGGCGGAGACCCCTCGAAGGTGGGTGAAACCTCGTTCAAATCCTTCAACGACGGCAAAACCTGGGAAAAGAGCGCCTTCGGCCCGGACCGCAAAGTCCGCGCGGAATACACGGTACGGCTCAGCCTGGACCGGTACGTGAAGACCGGTTGGCTGGCCAGCCCGGTGATCGATCTCTGGAAAGGCGATTCCCCGGACCCGGTGGTTCCCCAGCGTGAAATCCGCAGGATGAAACTCACGGCGGAAGCGGAGATTCCGGAAGGTGCGAAAGTCGAATATTTCTTCCGCAAGGGGAGTTCCCCCGATCCGTTCTCTCCGGACTGGAGCGACTACCAGCCGGTCGGACAGGGGCCCTCGCTCGCGTTCGAAACCGGCGGCGCGGATCTCAACCGGCGCTACGTGCAGTTCCGGGCGGTGCTTTCCACCGCCAATCCGCTGGTCAGCCCGGTGGTGAAATCGGCGAATGTCACCGCCGAACTGGAACAGCGGGTTCCCCGGTTCAAAAATATCACCGTGGTCTCCTCGGAAAATCCCGCCATCCGGTACTCCTCCCTGCCTTGGGAATGGGAACGGTGGGACCGTCCCGAATTCGCCGAGGTCCGCAAACTGGAAAACCTGGACGAGGTTCTCGCCCGCAGCCGCACCGAATTCGACGCCCAGGTGAAATTGCTCGACTATGTTTCCCGTCGCTGGCAATGGGCCGTCGTTTCCGACAACTATCCGGGCTGGGATGCCAAAAGCATCCTGAACCGCATCGAGAACCGCGGCTGGGGCGGCATGTGCGCCCTCTTCAACAATCTCATCGGCGGCATGTGCATGGCCTACGGCTGGCAGGCGCGCATGGTGAACATTGTCGGCCACGAAGTCATCGAGGTTTGGAACGACGAGTACGGCAAATGGATCATGCTCGACGGCGCGTTCTCCCAGACGGACAACAACACCTACCAGTACGATCCGGCCACCGCCGAACCCCTGGATATGCTGGAACTGCACCGCCGCTATCTGGATTACTACTTCCCGGGCCGTCCCATCGACTGGATGAACGATTTCACCGGATACATGGATATCAAAGCCGACCAGCCCGCGCCGGTGATGCGCGGCTCGCTCGTCCCGGACCCCAAGGTAAAGCACACCGGATTCATCACCGCCGCGTTCATGCGCCTCGTACCCCGGAACAACTGGTACGAAAAACCCACTCCGAAGCCCTTGAACCACGGCACTTCCTGGTGGCCCTGGGATGGCTACGTGAACTGGTACGACGCCCAGACCCCGCCCAAGCGGCAGTATTCGCAGTATACCGACCGTCAGCGCGATCTCTGGCCGGACCTGAACAAGGTGCATGTGGACCTGACCCAGGGATTCGGAAACGACCGTCTCTTCCTGCGGTTCGAGACTTACACCCCCAATTTCAGCCATATCGAGGTCAACGCCGACGACACCGGCTGGAAGGAAGTGGGCGAGCGCTGGACATGGCTGCTCCAATCCGGACAGAACACGCTGAAAGTCCGCGCGGTGAACAAGCTGGGAGCGAAGGGAAAGCCGTCGAGCTTCGTGGTGAACCACGCCGATGCACCGTTCGGGGAGTAGCAATTACCGAACCACGGACGGCCGGAATGCCGGAGGGATACACGCGGCTATTTTCGGGATATGAAACCGGTAATGTGAACAACCCTTTTCAAAAGGAGTGGGTATGAATCGTATCCTGTTCTCCGGATGGACCATGGCCACGGTGGCGTTCGCGTTTATGGCGTTCCTTGCGACCGAAACACCGGCCCAGACCTCAGCGGCGAAAAACGACGGAAAACTCCGCATCATCGCTTTCGGGGCGCACCCGGACGACTGCGAGATCAAGGCGGGAGGCGTCGCCGCGAAATGGGCGGCCCTGGGCCACCATGTCAAGTTTGTCTCGGTGACCAACGGCGACATCGGTCACTGGAAAACCGCGGGCGGGCCTCTCGCACAGCGCCGGAAAGCGGAGGTATTGAACGCGGACAAACTCCTCGGGATCGAAACCGAGGTGCTGGACAACCATGACGGCGAACTCATGCCCACGCTCGATAACCGCAGAACCATCGTCCGTCTGATCCGGGAGTGGAACGCCGATATCGTCCTCTGCCCCCGCCCGAACGACTATCATCCCGATCACCGATATACGGCCATTCTCGTTCAGGACGCCGCGTACATGGTCACGGTACCCTATTTCTGCCCCGATGTCCCCCACCTGACCAAGAACCCGGTCTTCCTCTACTTCTCCGACGGGTTCCAGAAGCCCAATCCTTTCAAGCCCGATATTGCGGTGTCCATCGACGACGTGGTCGAGCGCAAGGTCAGGGGGCTGGTCGATATGGAGTCTCAGTTCGTCGAGCGCGGAGTTTCCGGGACCGATGACCAGATGGCGAAAACGGAAGCCGAACACCGGGATCGTCGCGCGCAGGTGGAAAAATCCTTTACCGGGATGTGCTCCGGCGAGGCGAACCGTTTCCGGGACAAACTGGTCGAGCTCTACGGCGAAGAGAAGGGGAAAACGGTCCGCTCCGCCGAGGCGTTCGAAATTTGCGAGTACGGCCGTCGTCCCAACGTTCAGGAGTTGAAAAAGCTCTTCCCGTTCTTTTGATATGGGTTTCTCATATCCGGAATAATTCAGCGTTTTTGGCTTTTACACACACAATCACCCGTTTCCAGGAGCTATCGATCGTGAATCGTCTGGCAGCCCTTATCATCGTCACCGTAACGCTTCTCATCCCGGGGATATCATTCGCCGCGGTCAACGCCATCACCCCCGGCAAATTCGTGGTGGAGCCGCCCACGCTTCTCTGCGCCGGATTCGAATGGAACATCGCGGGAGACGACAACCGCAACGCCGCCGTGGAGGTCAGCTACCGCAAGAAAGGGACGTCCGCATGGAAACAGGGACTCCCCCTCCTGCGACTGAATGGCGAGAAAGTGGTGTTCAAACCGGTGGAGATCAATTACACCGCCCCGAACATGTTCGCGGGGAGCCTCTTCGACCTGGAACCGGGCGGAACGTACGAGTGCCGGTTCACCCTGCGCGATCCCGACGGGGTGAAGGGGAAGGCGACGCACCTGGCAACGGTGACCACCCGTCCCGAGCCGAAAGCCTTCGCCGGGGGCCGTACCTTCCACGTATATCCCCCCGAGTACAAGGGGGACAAACAGGAACCTGCCTGCGTGAGCATCGCGGAAGCCTATTACGGCCCCGGGAAAGGTCTCTGGCACAGCGCGCGGGTGCAGCCCGGAGACATTATCCTCGTCCACGCGGGGACCTATAAATCCGACCGTCTGACCTACTATGAGCCGCTGGGGCTGCATTTTCACGGCGCATACCAGCTCACCGCGAGCGGTACGCCGGAAAAACCCATCGTCATCCGCGGCGCGGGCGACGGCGAGGCCATTCTCGACGGCGGCGGGGTGTACCGTCTGTTCGACTCCATGTTCGCCGACTACAATTACATCGAGAACCTCACCATCAGAAACTGCGAGGTGGGAGTCCTGGCGGGCCTGCGGTATACCCACGGCTGCAACGGCCTGGTGGTGCGCAACTGCCGGTTCGAGAACGTGGGGTGCGCGGTCAACGCCCAGTACGGCGGCTCGCGCAACTTCTACATCGCCGACAATGTCATTCTGGGCCGCGAGGACCAGGATCGTCTGCACGGCTGGTCGGACATCTGGAAACAGTATGGCCGCCTGTCCGACCTGAAATCCTTCATCGCCATCGA
>CAYRTQ010000027.1:0-12010 GCA_964426865.1 uncultured bacterium | reverse complement strand
CTATTTTCACGACGCCATGGATGTCACCGAGCAGGGCCCGCCGGAGCGCGAGGACTGGAAAGCGGTGTCCATGGATTTCTACAACAACGACATGCATATGTGCGCGGACGATTTCATCGAGGCGGACAGCAGCGTGCACAATATGCGGGTATTCCGCAACCGCGGTTTCAACGCCGGACAGCACGCCTATTCGGCGCAGCCCATCTTCGGCGGACCGGCCTATTTCATCCGCAATATCGCCTACCACATTCCTACGGGCGGAGCGCTCAAGTTCAACATCTATCCCGCCGGAGTGCTCGCTTATAACAACACCTTCTGCTCGGAATGGACCACCAGCCCGCCCTTCTCCAACGTCCACTTCCGGAACAACCTGTTCCTGGGTGAAGACGCCCCCAAACGGCCTATCCTGAATGTATCGACCTACACGAGCTACACCACGTTCGACTATAACGGGTACCGTCCCAACCGGAACGGGGAGTACCAGTTCGGATGGAGAGCCGCGAAGAATGGAATGGATTATGAATTGAAGGACACGGTAAACGGGAAATTCAAAACCCTGGAGGAATTCTTCCAAAACGCGAAGCAGGAGCAGCACGGGGTGCTGGTGGATTACGACATTTTCCAGAATGTGCGGAAGGCCGACCCCGAAAAACCCGGCGAGGTGTTCTTCGCCAAGGATTTCGATTTCCGCCTGAAACCGGGTTCGAAAGCGGTGGACGCCGGCTGCGCGCTGCCCAACATCACCGATGGCTTTACCGGCGGCGCCCCGGATCTCGGCGCGCTGGAAATCGATGCGCCGGAAGTGGTGTACGGCCCCCGGACGGGAAACAAACCGTAAAGAAAAACTGAACCGGGATTCGCGGGATTATGGACTCCCATGATCCCGCAAGCCCGGTTCAGGCCCAACAGCCTTCCCTATTCCCGCGCATCCGGCAGCGGCTCGCGTCAGGTGGTCGTGACGCTCACCATCCGCCGCCCGGACGCCAGCTCGCGATGAGCCGGTCATGCACATCGACCGCCGGAGTGGCGGGAAGGCGGTGAATCATCACCCGCTCCTCCAGGTTTTCGGTCATCGTAATCGCGTTCGCATCGTCGAGGCCGAGTTCGCCTTTCCAGAGTTCCCACCCCAGACTCCCGTACCAGGGATCGATGACCGTGGCAAGCCCGGCGATATCGTACTCCACGGATGCATATTCCACTGTTTTACGCATCACCGCGCTCCCATACCCCCTCCGCTGCAACCCGGGAAGCGTCGCCACCGCATCGATATACGCCGCCCGCATCTCCGGAAGGCCACCGATCCGGAACCGCCGCCCGGTGATCACCGCATGGCTGACCAGACGGTTATCGAGATGGGCGAGCACATGCACCCCGGTCGGGGCCACCAGATCGAACAACTCGTCGAACGGCCCGCCGAAAGCCTCGCAGCAGACATGCATGATTTCGGTCCGTTCTTCCGGAGACAGCGAGACCGTGCGGATGAATGAAACATCGAGATTGTTATTTATTTCCATGAACGTTCTTTTCCTTCATCGAATGGATTTCAGCCCGGGCGGAACCGTCGCTCACACCGCCAGCCGGAGGATTTCCCCGACCTCTTTCGGCCCGATATGCTTGTGATCGCCATAGATCAAACCGCGCTCCTTAATCCGCTTCTCGACTTTTTCCGCGGCTTCCGCCCCGATGCCGTAGTCGGAAAGACGGGTGGGCGCGCCCAGCGAGCGGAAGAATTCGGCGGTCTTTTCAATTGCGGCCTCGATGCGTTCCTCGCGGCCACCCTCGTGTATCTCCCACACCCGCTCGCCGTACTGGAGGAGTTTATCGGCCTTCCGCTCGCGCTCATGACGGAGCAGGGCGGGCAGCACAATGGCGAGAGTGCGGGCGTGATCGATGCCATAGAGGGCGGTGAGTTCGTGGCCGATCATGTGGGTGGCCCAGTCACCGGGTACGCCGCACCCGATAAGACCGTTGAGGGCCTGCGTGGCGATCCACATGAGGTTGGCGCGGACATCGTAATCGTGCGGCGAAGCCAGCGCTTTCGGCCCCTCGTCGATGAGCGCGAGAAGCAGTCCCTCCGCCTGACGATCCTGCAGCGCGGCGTTCACCGGATAGGTCATGTACTGCTCCATGACATGGATATACGAATCCACGATGCCGTTCACCGTCTGACGCTCGGGAAGGGTGTAGGTGGTTTCCGGATCGAGGATGGCGAACTGCGGGAAAACGAGCGGGCTGGAGAACGCCAGCTTTTCGACCGAGGTTTCCCGCGAGATGACCGCGGTGGGGTTCATTTCCGAACCGGTGGCGGGGAGAGTCATGACACTGCCCAGAGGGATGGCGTCCTCGATCTCGGCGCGCCGGGAGACGATTTCCCACTCATGGCCGGACTCGAAGGGAATGGCCGCCGCGATGAACTTGGTCCCGTCCAGAACCGAACCGCCGCCCACCGCGAGGAGAAAGTCCACTTCTTCCTCGCGGGCGATTTCCACCGCTTTCATGAGCGTTTCGAACTTCGGATTCGGTTCGATGCCCCCGAAATCGATGACCGTGTTATTTTTCAGCGCGTTCCGCACCTGGTCATAGACGCCGTTCTTCTTGATGGACCCGCCACCGTAGGTGAGCATCACCTTTTCCTCGGGCGAGACGAGATTGGCCAGTTCCGCGATGCTTCCCTTGCCGAATACGATCCGCACGGGATTGCAGTAAGTGAAGTTCAACATGAGGTGTCCTCCCTGAGCTATGGTGGTGAAAATATTCTCGTTGTGGTGCGAACGGAATCGGGATGTTACCGCGGCTTGCAGATGGGAAAAGCGTTTCGGCGATATGATGTATAGTATAGCACAATCGTTCCGAAAAGCCAATATCCGGAGTGCCGGAGACTCAAATCTTCAAAGCGCCGGGGCGAACCCTTCCCCCGCAATCTATTCATCCCGGGAACCGGTATTCAGAAAATCCCTTTGCACCTCCGCGCCCGCGCCCCTTCTTTTCCGCCCCGCATATGAAAGAGGGCGCTCTCCGCGCCCCCGTTCAATTTCTCAATTTTGGCGAAACTTCCTATCGCTCCAGTTTCACCGTTCCCCGTGTGTCTTTTCCGCTCACCCGCAGACGGTAGGAATAGGTTCCCGAGTCGAACGTGCGGGTATCCAGGGCGGCCAGATGGGCGCCGCTCTCCCGGGGGCCGTCCACCGGCGCCGCGAGCACCTGTCCCTTGCGTCCGAGGATTTCGAGACGCACCTTCCCGCTTTCCGGGATACGATACTCCAGAGGCGCATAGGGATTGGCGGGCGTGACCCGGCTCTGGGCGAGTACGAGCACCTCGGGTTTTTTCGGCCTGGGGACCGAGCGGATACCATCCACTTGGGAATAATCGTACGGCTCATCACACAGGTGATACTGCTTTTCAGAGCCGCCGTTGTAATCCCGGGCCAGATAGTAGGTCAGGAGCGGCGTGCGGGGCAGCTTTTCGACCGGAACAAGCGTCGCGGCCCCGTTTTCCCAGATGTACACGGGAATCTGGTGAGGATCGAGCGCATCGGAAAGCCCGCGCTCGATGGCGAGGTGGAAAAATCCGAAATTTCCCGGCTCCTGCCCGGCGAGGTAATGCCCGATGCAGTCGGTACGGTAGGGGTTTTTTCCGAAGATGATAACATTACTCATGTAATCGCGCGCGCCCACTCCGGGGAATTTATCGGTTTTCGCCAGAAGCTCGTGCGGACCACGGTTCCCGGCGTCCCCGTCACGGCCATAGATGCCCTCGATGACACAGAGTCCGGGACGGGTGACCGACAGGTGGTCGAGCGTGCGGGTAGCCCATATTTCCTGCCATATGCCGCCGGTGTCGCCGGGACGGTCCCAGCGGGGGATACGGCTTTCCCGGACATGACGGGTGTAACTCGCCTTCAGTTGCTCCGCCGCGTCTTCCCGGACACAGCCCCGGGGCAGGTCGGTATTACGGAAGGACGCGGAGCAGAACGAGGTGAACGGGCGCGAGACCACGCCCTGGAGATTCTTGCAGCAGAGGGTGATTCCCATGCCGTGAGCCTTGAACTTGGCCATGTCGAGAAGCCAGGTGTCCGGCTGGTTGACCGGTTCGAGCTGGGGCAGCTTTTTGAACCATCGTCCATCGGGGATGTCGATCCAGTTGAAATGACGCCCCGGTTCGAGTTCTTTGCCCACCATTCCCTGAAAGTCGGTGCGGAAATCCACTCCTGCGCGGGCGGCCATATCGGTGATGCCATAGATGGCGAAATCCCCGCCCCGGTCGTTCTCACGGACATGGATGTTTTTTCCGGGTATGCCCAATTCCCGCATACCCGCGAACACACCCTCGGAGAAGAAAGGATCGGTGACACACCCCAGAATATGCTCCAGTGGATATCGTCCGGCGTCGGTGGTCTTCAGATTCAGTTTCACCGGAATGGAAATGCCGAGCGGCATCCCGCTCTCGTCCCAGGGAACAAACACGCTCCGCGCGAACGCCAGTCCGGCCTGCTTTTTCGCCTCGGCGTTCAGCTTGTGGTCCACGTTCGTCCGCATGATGAACACCGCCTCCGGATGGCTCTCCACAAAGGGGTGCACACCGAAACGGCCCCCGGCCTGACCGCGCGACGCCAGCGCCCGCACCGGAAGGCTCAGCCCCGCCATCCCGAGCGCCGCGGCTTTCAGAAATTCTCTTCTATCCATCATATGCGAATTCCTCTTGGGAAAAAACAGCGCCAAAGAAAAAAATACCGCTGCAACCGCTCCGGGCGTCAGGAGCAATGACTCCATTTCATTCCGGCTTCTGTCAACCGGCTCCGGTCATTCCCACTGCCTTGTCAACTGGATCGTGCTGGGGGATTGCGCGTCGACACTTCGACAGGCTCAGTGTCCGCAGGCTCAGCGCCCGCCGCGGGCTGAGCGCCTACCGCTGGCTGAGCTTGTCGAAGCCAGCCAATCCGCACCCCGCATCTCCGGTTGGCGGAGTACTACCATCCCCGCGCCTCGAAAAGCGGCCGGATCTTGTTGTTGTATTCCGTTCCGTTCTTCATGAAAAAGCCCTTCCAGAAATAGGGGAAGAGGTCGCGACGGGCCATGACATCGGTCCATTCGGCCATGAGCAACCACAGGACCAGGTCGCCGGTCACCCCGCTGGTGGGGCAAACCTTCCGGTCGAGGCCCTTGACCGGGACCACGCCCCAGCTTTCGGGAGAATAGCTGTTGAACGCCATGTCCACTTCCTTGTAGAGCCGCGGGCCGGAAGCGTCGAGATCGGTGGCGAAGGGGGTGATGGCGACTGTATACGCGCCCTTTTTGGCGCATTCACGGGCTATGGTCAGATCGTCCGCACGGTCCGAGGCATAGGCGCAGATGAGAACGATATCGCCCTTTTTCACCTGATCGGGCCGGTAGGAACGGGTCACCATGGGACCGGTGGCCACTCCGGTGGCGTCGGAAACGAGCGCCTTCTCTCCGGCCACCCACCAGCGTCCGCCCCGTATCACCATATCCGCCAGATCTTTCCCGGCGGCAAGGAATTTCTCGCGATCCTGACGCGCCATCTGCGCACGGTCGATGCAGAGGTCGATATACCGTCTCGCCCAGCCGCCCGATTCCTTCCCCTTCCCCGCTTTGAGGCCGGCGAGTTCCGCCGCTGCCATCCAGTAAACCGCCGCCTGGGCGATCCCGCCTCCGGGAAGCACCGGAAAATCCGGGTTCTGCGCGGTGCGCACCAGCCCGTTGTACCACGGGGTCTGGCTGTCGATCATCACGCTGGAGGCTTCCTCCATGCGGACCAGCTTGCCCTCGAACTCGATCTGATATCCCTCTCCCGCCGGGGTCTGCGCGAAGGGATAGTAATTCACGGTCACCCCGGCCACCCGTATCCCGCGCCGCATGGCCCGAATATTGCCGAGATGGATGACATTGGTGAGAATCATGTCGTTGGGTTTCAGCTTGTCGTAGACCTCATCCTTCGCATTCCGCTCCAGGAAAGCGAACACCCCGGGCTGCCCGGTGCGGGTGAGCGCGGTCTCGTCGGTGGGGAAATGTCCCGCGGTGATCTGGGAATAGATTGTCCCGCCCTTTTTCACCCGGTCGAACGCCGTCCGCATCTCACGCTCGATGACCGTGACCTGGGTATCGCGGAGGCCGGTGAGAATTTTCATCGCGCCGTCAAAATAATCGTCCTGGAACGAACGCCCGGACAATGAAACACCGGCTTGCGCGGTATGTGGCAATGAAACGGCGGCGCTCATTCCCAAACCCAGCGCGGCCCCGGCTTTCAACGCGTCTCTCCTGGATAACCCTGCCATGGAACATCTCCTGGTTTCAAATACAGTCCCGTAAGATAGGATCGGAATCCAATCCTTCATGTATTTCATGGAAGGAAGTATAATACGCATCCCGGGAAAACAAAACGGTAAATTTGCGGATACGCCG
Source organism: uncultured bacterium (assembly GCA_964426865.1). Taxonomy (GTDB): domain Bacteria; phylum Latescibacterota; class Latescibacteria; order Latescibacterales; family Latescibacteraceae; genus JAWLHT01. The sequence continues at coordinate 5,590 of CAYRTQ010000027.1, read as the reverse complement.
AAAGGGAGAACGGAGCCGCGAACAGGGAAAAGGGGTAAAGGGATTTTGTCTGAACCGGGATTCGAGCGAATAGGGGATTGCCTCGATGACCGGATAAATCACGGTAATCCTTCAATAATGCAAGTCACGGTTCAGACCGGCGGGCCTGTGGCTCCGCGCAGGCGACGGACACCGATCCGGAAACCGTTCGCTCCCCTGCCATACATGACAGTTCACGGACAAAATACAACTCCCCTCTTGACAAATCTCACCACGGTAAAATATATTGGAGATATACCATTGCGGCATTGATATACGAGCAGTGACACCCTCACGTTTCCCGGCCCGGAGCGGGGAATCGCAAGCGAAAGTATATACAAATACTTGGGTCAAGGTGAATCCGCATTCACCGGAATGGAGCCGCCATGTATCCCCGTGTCGTCGTGCTCGCCCTTCTCGCGGCGAGCCTTCTCGCCGCACCCGCGCGGGCGCAGTCGGATTTCAGCGTCGAGAGGTACCGTCAATTTATCCAAGAGAACCTGAATCTCACCAGCGGAACCCTGCTTTCCCGTCACGCGCCCAAGGTTCCCTATTACAAGAGCCAGTCTCCGGTGCTCACCGGGAATTACGCCTGGCTCGATTCCATCACGCTCAAGTATAGACTCACCTCGGGGGAAAAGGAACTGCTCCTCCGCAACGGGTTCGTGGCGACTGAGCGTCAGCAGTATTTCACGATCGGGCAGGCATTCACCGGCGTTTACAATAATGACCTTCCGGTTTTCATCACCTCCGACGCCATTCTCCAGGCGCTCCACGCCTCCTATGACCGTATTCTGCTGGACCTGGAGATGTACTGCATGCGCCAGAACCTGATCCAGTTCGCCGACGCGCTCTCCGCGGCGTTTCCCCGGCTGGTGGAACGGTATGGAAGCGATGCGCGGATGAAAACGGCGCTGGCGGATGCGGACCTGTATGTCACCATCGCCCGGTCCCTGCTGGCCGGGCAACAGCTCGCCCCGCAATACGCGTCTTCCGAAACGGTGGCCGCGGTCTGGAATGCCATCCAGTCGGAAAAGATGACCTCGATGCCCCTCTTTTCCGAACGGGACCGTAATCTGGATTTCAGCCAGTTCACCGTGCGGGGGCACTATGCGTACCAGGATTACTCCAAGTATCTCGGACCCTATTTCAAATGCATGATGTGGCTGGGGCGCACGGATTTTTTCCTCACTCCCCCGCCCGTGGCGAACGAAGCTCCCTGGGGACGGGATGAAATACGCCGCATGTGCCTGGGAGCGGTCCTCCTGAACGAACTGACGGACCTTTCCGGAAAACGGGATCTCCTCGCGGAAAACGACGCCATCACCACTTTCATGGTCGGGGAGAGCGACAATCTCACCCCCGATGGACTCGCGGCGGTTGTCCAGTCGCAGAAGCTCGCCTCGGCGGCCGCGCTGCTCAACGACGCGGTGTACGACTCCTTCCAGACCGCGCTCCTGACCGCCCCGGGATCCGGACAGCGCATCCTTTCCGACTTCTTCGTCATGGATCCCTTCGCGGAGAAACCGGCCACCCTGCCGGTATCCTTCCGTCTCCAGGGCCAACGGTTCATTCTCGACTCCTACATCTTTTCCAATGTCGTCTATGACCGTATCGTCTACAACGGGCGGAACATCTGGCGACCCATGCCGAACCCGCTGGACGCCCTGTTTGTATTGGGGAACGACGACGCGCTGCCGCTCCTGCGGGAAGAATTGGACACCTATCATTACTCCTCGCAGCTTGCGGACCTGCGCTATCTCACCGACGCCTACGACGATGAGTTCTGGGGGAAATCGCTCTACAACACATGGCTTTCCGCCATCCGCGCCCTCAATCCCTCAAGCGATGTCGGCGGACTCCCCTACTTCATGCAAACCGCCGCCTGGAAACAGGAGAAGATGAACACCCAACTCGCCTCCTGGGCGCAGCTCCGTCACGACAATCTCCTTTACGCCAAGCAGTCGTATACCGGCGGAATAGGGTGCTCCTTCCCGCTCTCCTACGTGGAACCCTATCCTGAATTGTACCGTCAGATCGGGCTTTTCGCGGAGCGGGCGGGGACCTTCTTCCAGCGACCTTCCGTGGCCGTCACCCCGCCCGGGCAGCAGATTTCCAAATTCTTCCAGAGCATGGGAACGGTCATGAACAAACTGGAGGCCATCGCGGTGAAGGAACGACGGTCCGAAGCGCTCACCGATGGTGAAAAGGAGTTTCTGAAACAGATGCTGATCCAGAATCACGGCGAATGCGGGGCGCCGCCGGTGGTGGGATGGTATCGCGACCTCTTCTACGACTGGGAGAAATTCGACACGGTGGATTACCGCAATCCGGATTTCGTGATCGCCGATGTCCATACCCAGCCCACGGACGAATTCGGCTCGGTGGTGGGACGGGTGCTGCATGTGGGGACCGGATGGGTGAACCTGGGAGTGTTCCTGCTGGAATCGCCATTCCCCGGAGTGGGACCCACCGCGTTCGTGGGGCCGCTCGCGTCCTACCATGAGAAGGTGACCGGAGATTTCGATCGTCTCACCGACGCGGAATGGGGCGAATATCTCACCACCGTGGACCGGCATCCGCCCCGTCCGGACTGGGTGAATATCTACCTGGCGGACAAGGATGGGAACGCCTTCGCCGCGGGCCGCGAACTTCCGGGCGTCCTTCCCACCGGTGTCGCTGAAGAAAACGGCTCCTCACCGGAACAGTTCCGCCTGCTCTCGGTATATCCGAACCCGTTCAATCCCGCCACGACGGTCACCTGCACCGTCCCGTCCTCAGGGCATATCACGCTGACCGTTTACGACATCCTCGGGCGGAAGGTGGAAACACTGATGTCGGGCCATCAGGCCGCGGGAACGTACTCTGTCCGCTGGAACGCCGGAAGCGCCGCGAGCGGAGTGTATTTCTGCCGTCTGAAAGTCGGGGCGCGCGAGGAAACCGTAAAAATGCTGCTGGTGCGGTGAGGAGGATATCAGAATGAAAACCCGCTTTATTTTCCTTTTTGCGGTTATGGCGATCGGAGCGGTTCCTGTTTCCCACGCGCAGTCGAATTTCAACATCGGGGATTACGGCAGTTTTCTCCGGGCGAACCGTGACCTCTCCGCCGGGACCCTGCTCTCCCGCCATGCGCCCCAAACCGACTACCTGAAAAGCCCGAGTCCCGTCCTGACGGGCGGGTATGCCTGGCTGGATTCGGTGGAGATCAAGTACGGCCTTTCCGCTCCGGAAAAGGAATTGCTCCTCCGCAACGGGTTCGCGGTCACCGAGCGGCTCAGCTTTCCCACCATGGACCAGGCGTTCCATGACATTTACGGGAAGGACCTGCCGGTATTCGTCAGCACCGATGCGATCCTCCAGGCCATTCACGACTCGTATGACCGCATTCTCCGGGACCTGGAACTCGAGATCATGCAGCCGAACCTGATCAAGTTCCTCGATGCGCTCTACACCTCATACCCGGAACTGGTCCAGCGATATGGCGAAAATCCGGCGATGCGTGACGCCCTTGGGGATGTGGACCTGTACGTCACCATGGCAAAATCCCTCCTGGGTGACCGGCCGCTCGCCCCGCAGTATCTTCCCGCCACGCAATTCGATACAGTGTGGCAGGCGGCGCGGGCGGAACAGTTGGCTCATCTGCCGCTCTTTTCCGAACGGACGCGGAGACTGGATTTCAGCCAGTTCACCGTGCGGGGGCACTATGCCATCCCCTTGTACAAAGAAGTGCTTCCGGCGTATTTCCGATCCATGATGTGGCTGGGGCGCATGGACTTTCTCCTGACGCCCCCGCCCGCGTCGGATGAGGCTCCTTGGGGACGGGAGGAAATACGCCGCATGAACCTGGGCGCGGTGCTTCTTCATGAACTGGTGGAAATTTCCGGGGCGCGGCATCTCCTGGAAGAGAACGATCAGATCACCACTTTCATGGTGGGAGAAAGCGACAATCTGACCCCCGCCGAACTGGCGGCAGTCATGACAGCGCAGAACATTACCGGGGCGGACGCCCTCCTCGACGATACGCTCTTCGATTCTTTCCAGGCGGCGCTCCTGGCCACGCCCGGTTCCGGGCAGCGCATTCTTTCCGATTTCTTCATGGTGGACCCGTACGCGGAGAATCCGGACCCGCTTCCGGTATCTTTCCGGCTCATGGGTCAACGGTTCATTGTCGATTCGTACATTCTCTCCAATGTGGTATACGACAAAATCATCTATAACGGCAAAAAGGTCTGGAGGCCGATGCCGGACCCGCTGGACGCCCTGTTCGTGCTGGGGAACGACGACGCGCTCCCGCTCCTGCAAAGACAACTCGATACGTACCACTACGCTTCGCAACTGGCGGACCTGCGTTACCTGGTGGACTCCTGGGATGAGGAATTTTGGGGAAAATCGCTCTACAACACCTGGCTTTCCGCCATACGGACGCTCAATCCTTCCGGAAACACCGCCAGCCTCCCCTACTTCATGCGCACCGCGGCCTGGCGCCAGGAGAAGATGAACACCCAGCTCGCCTCCTGGGCGGAACTCCGCCACGATAATCTCCTCTACGCCAAGCAATCCTACACCGGCGGGACATATTGCTCCTACCCCCATTCCTTCGTGGAACCCAACCCGGACTTCTACCATCGGATCGCCCTCTTCGCGGAACGGGCCGGAACGTTTTTCGGCGGATTCCCCTCGAAAAGCTGGCGTTTTTCCCGCATCCGCGGGTATTTCCCGGGATTGGGGGAAACCATGAACCGGCTGGAGACCCTTTCCTGCAAGGAGTTGAATCGGGAGCCGTTCACCGCTGAGGAGGAAGAATACCTGAAACGCATGCTGTTCAAGGAGGAGGGAAGCGGAAAGCCGCCGTTCTCCGGCTGGTATGCGGACCTGCTGTACGAGCAGGACCCCAGAATCATGTACACGGTCGCCGATGTCCACACCCAGCCCACGGATGAGCCCGGGAACGTGGTGGGAAATGTGCTGCATGCCGGGGTTGGGAAGGTGAATCTGGGGATATTCCTGGCGGATGCTCCCTCCAGGGGGTATCAGCCCGTGGCGTTCGTGGGGCCGGTGATGTCGTACTACGAGAAGGTGACGGAAAATTTCGACCGCCTCACCGACGAGCGCTGGACCGCTCTGGTGAACGAAGGCGGACTCCCGCCCCGTCCCGACTGGGTGAACATCTACCTGGCCGATGGGAAAGGCGACGCCTTCGCCGCGGGCCGCGAGCTTCCGGGCATCCTTCCCACCGGTGTCGGGGAAGAAAATGAGCCGGTTCCGCAGCAAATACGGCTGCTCTCAGTGAATCCCAATCCTTTCAATCCTTCCACCGTGATCACCTACACCGTTCCGGCCGCGGGAACGGTAAGCCTGATCATTTACGATGTTTTGGGCCGCAGGGTGGAAACGCTGGTAACCGGAAACCACGCAGCCGGAACATGGTCGGCTCACTGGAACGCCGGAAACGCCGCGAGCGGAGTGTATTTCTGCCGTCTGAAAACGGGAGCCCGGGAAGAAACCGCGAAGATGCTGCTGGTGCGGTAATCCGGATCGCGGGTGATCGGGATGAAGCGATTCAGACAGCGGA
>CAYRTQ010000026.1:0-21728 GCA_964426865.1 uncultured bacterium | reverse complement strand
GGCATCAGCTTCGATGGAATGGAAAAGACAGTATGAACAAAGCGGTTTCTTCGGGATCATATCTGATTCGACTGGAAAACGGGAGGGAGTCGGTTGCGCAAAAGGTGCTTTTCATGAAGTAAGATGAAAGGAGATTCTTTTGAGTGCATTTACAGAAACTTTAATCGTTGACCTTGATGGCGGAGCAGGAGTCTATACCAGCATTGCAGCTGCAATAGCAGATTTGCCAACATCCGGCGGCACCATCATCGTCGAAGCGGGAACCTATACTATTGCCAGCAGTTCCGATACGGTCAAGGTTCCCTCGAATGTCACCATCATCGGTCGCGGAGGTGTTACAATAAACGTGACCGCAGAAGTGTACGCTTTTACAAACAGCAATTTCGCTAAAACAGACGGCACGAATACGAACATCGTTATTTCCGGTTTCAAGATTAATGTCACGATAGCGGAAAACAGTTATGACTATCCAGTCATTACAATGAGAAATGTCTCGAACAGTGTTTTCGAGAAGCTGTACATCACGGCGACGAATCCGCAGATAAGCGGGGCTGCCGAAAATTCCACCGCAATTAATTTTGTCAGCACATATACAGGAACGGATTATCAGTATTCGGATTGTGTATGCAAAAACAACATTGTCCGCCAGTGTATATTAAAGAATTACAGTATCGGTATATGCAGTTATACGATCACATCTTCTATTCCAACCACAAGCGCCATGTGTGCCATTCAAAACAATCATATCTCATATTGCAGCGCGGCGATTCTTATGAATAATGCATTTTTCCTCCGAATTTCAGGGAATGTTTTGACCAATTCGCTTTACTTGAACATGTCGGTGGAAAGATCAAAGTTTTTTGTCATTCGCGGAAATCAGATCAACGAAACATATCCGTCCGCCGGATCACACGGCGTATATCCGAGCGGATGCGAGGGAATGATCATTACCGGAAATGTCTTTTATCGCAATTCGTTACATGGTATAAAGCCTCGTTTCGCATCGAGCTCTGAAATCGATCAATACTATGTGATCGTGGGGAATATCTGTCTGGAGAACGGCAGAAGGCATGATTCTATGCCGGATCAAAAAGGGACGGGGATTTTCCTTGAGGGATATTGTCGATGCCAGGTCATCTTGGGTAACAATTGTGTCAATAATACCGCAAATGGCATACGAGTGCAACATGACGATACGAGTCCGGCGGTATACAATCTTGTTATCGGGAACGTCGCGGTGTGCCATAGCGTACCCGGCTCCGATGCGGCAATATCGGTTGTCGATACAACCAACAACCTGTATCCCGCCGGAAGAAATGTCACTTACACACTTCCATAACACCTACGAGTGATACGATGGGTTTCCGTCTGAGCCACGATTCGCTTGATTACGGTATACCAAGCCGCGAAATTTTCTCCGTCAGGCCAAATTAATTGCGAAATTTATTTTCCTCTCAATTTGGCCTGACTTTACACCTTTTCCGCGCCTCACTGCCCGTTCCCTTGACATCCATTATACTCATTTATGCTTCATTCCGCACCCCCTTCTTGACACTTTCCCTCAATAATTCGTTATGATCAGCTCCCCGTATCTCCCTCTGGACTTGACATCTTTCCCCACGCTGTACGCCACTTCCACCTCCTCGATGCGGTAATTCCGGAACACCATCCGCATCGCCTCATGGTCATTGATTGTCAGCAGGAACATCCCCTTGATGCCCGCCAGCGTCTTCTCCAGCTCGGTGTAATCATCCGATTCCATCCGATGCGTATACCCAGCCGTCCCGAAATATGGTGGATCGAGGAAGAACACCGTCTCCTCGCCGTCATATCTCCGGATGACCTCCTGGAACGTCCCCTCCTCGATGTACACCCTCCGCAGCCGATTATGCACCGCGCTGATCGTCGGATAGATACTCTCGATCGTTAGGCATGACGGCTGCATTTTGCTATACCCAAAGCTCGGCTTGTCCCATTTCCCGCCGAACCCGCACTTGATGATGTAATAGAACCTCACCGCCCGCTGCACCTCGTCCAGCTCTTCCGGCCTGGTATCGAGGAACTCATAAAAAAGCTTCCGGCTGATCAGGATCCAGTCGAAGGCTTGCACGAACGCCTTGTGACAGCTCTTGACCACCCGGAAGAAGTTCACCAGCTCCCCATCGATGTCATTGTAAACCTCGACCTTCGATGGTTCCTTCCCGACGAGCACCCATCCCGCGCCGCCGAACACCTCCACATAGCACCGGTGTTCCGGCAGCCGCTTGATGATCTCTTTCCGAAGCCTGCTTTTACCCCCCATCCAGCATATCGGCGCATTCATCTTGACAAATCCCCCTCGTAGTGTGTTATTTTACACTTGACACTTTTCCGCGAGAGAGAGGATTCGTCCTGGCCTGCTCCGAACAGGTCGGCTGGACGTTCCAGCGTCCAGCCCCTCTCGTTATTCGTCCACCCGCTCACTTTGATATACGCCTTTTACCCGCATATTCAGCGCTCTCCCCACCGATGGCGCTTCCATTACCGCCAGGTACACCGATTCCGGCACCCCGTGATACTGGTATACCGAACCTCCCTTGAACTCCACCTCCAGTATCCTTGTCTTCACACTGTACCCGATGCTCTCCACGTTGCTCGATGTTACCGCTTCCCGCTCCATGCTTTCCCGCCTTTCTGCAAAAAATGCCTTCCGGTTTTTCCAAAAAACTTTTTGCCCCCAGGGGGGTATCACTTCTTCAGCTTGCCCGCGATGTCCGCCAGCGTTCCCTTGTCGAAAACGCTCCTGGCTCCGAAATAGAACCCGTACACCCACAGCGCCAGGCTTGTCACCTGTTCGAACCGTCCCTCTCCGATGTAGCTCACCGGCAGGACAAGCCCGATCCCCACGAACGCCGTCACCGCCGCCAGTACCATCGGCCGAACGTTTTTGCTCATCCAGGAGTCGCTTCCCATGTCCGCCTGGTGACGCTTCGTGACCTCCTGCGCCTCGATATTCTGCGCCTCCAGCGTGATCTTCAGCAGCTCCGATTCGTGGTCCATTTGGTACTTCTGCAATGCCAGCAAGTCTTCCGAACTCAGCGCCGCTTTTTCCAGATCTACGCCCGTTTTTTCCTTCAGCCAGGCCGTTCCCTTCGTGATTCCCACCTTGGCCAGCAGCCCCAGCCCGTTCGCGATCAGCGTCTCGAACATCTATGCCTCCCGCACGAAAAGATAGTAATTTGCCGTATATTCCGCGACCGTTCCCGCGCCCTTCGGCGTGTTGTACCATTGCTTCCAGTATGCCGCCTGTCCCTGTATGTCATCGGCCCCGGGCAGAGGCGTTTTCACCACCCGATACCGCAGCCGCGCCAGCAGGATCGCCAGACGCAGATCCCACTCCATATCTTCCGCGGGACGCCCGGAAAACCCGTATTTCTCGCCGTATACGTCCCGCATCCAGGTATATGTTGCCGGTTCCATCTGGAAAGGCCCGATTGCCGGTCCGCCGCCCAGCTGGCGCAGATAGGTCCCGAACCGGCTTTCCTGAGCCGCTGTGCCGAGGAGCAGTTCGACCGCCCCGGGTGAGTTCAGTTCCGGCCAGCTTGCCAGCGTTCTGACCACCAGCCCGCGAAATTGCTTTGCATTATACATTTCAGCTCCTCGTTCCGTTCAGACCGGTGACCCGTTCAAGGTTGCCTACCCTGCGGTTGAGTTCATCATGACGCTCATCGCAGGTGTCAGCCCAGGTGATATTGTCCGATATGTGTTCCACGTTTTTTGACAGACTCTTGACCTGGTCGATGAGCCGTATCACCGCGACCAGCAGCCCCAAAAGCAAGAACGGTGTTCCCTTTGCAGCCAGATCGACCAGTTCCACGTTTCTTCCTCCTCGCCTCATCTGCCCCGTTATTCCGGTTTTACCGGCCAAACCGGCTGCTCCGGATCGAACCCCTCCGCGTCCGGCAAATCCCTCAATGCCTGCCAGTAAACAAGCCAGGCCGTCCAGCTCACCGCATCATCGATGCCAAGTTCCAGCCGGTCGGCGTGGCGCTGACGTATCCAATCGGTTTCGGAAAACAGGCGTTCCCGCTCGGTATCGAACGCCGTCCGTGCCGGAGCCTGCAATTCCGCCGTGGTTGGCCTGCGGAAAGTCCCGGACTCATATACATCGCCCTCGGCCACCTCCGCATCGAGCGCGATTTCCACCGCGTTGGGCGGGAGCAGCGTGTATCCTCCCGCCAGATTCGAGGGCAGCACGTAACGTACCCGCCCGTCAATTATTTCCGCAAATCGCATATTACCCCCACATGATGAGTACGCATCCAGGTGTACCGTCGCCGCCATCTCCGCCCGCATAGGATCCAGCGCCGGTCGAGGCTCCGCCCGCTCCACCCGAGCCCGCCGCGCCTACCGAATAGGCGCACTGGCTGCCGGGAACGACCGGATAGTTTTCGATCAGCAGAACCCCGCCGCCTCCGCCGCCCGCTCCTCCAGCGCCATGATACGATAAGCCCCAACCACCACCGCCGCCGCCACCCCCAGCGCCGTAAATGCTCCCATCCGTCCCGGCGCTCCCGGCGAGACCGTTTGTACCACCCGCCCCACCTGCGCCGCCCTTGCCGAGGCTGCCGCCGCCAGCGCTGCCACCGCCGCCGCAGTTACTGCTTGCGCCAGGGGTTCCCGCCGTACCCCATCCACTACCGGAAGCGGCGGGAGTATCAGCGCCTCCAGATGCTCCAGCAGGCGTATTCCCGCCATTGGCGGCGACCACACCCGGATACCCGGTAGTGGTGGAAGGGGTGGCGGATGTGGGGACAGTATAGGTCCCACCACTGGCCGGGCTTGAGCACGTCCCGTGCGCGGATGCCGTCGCGCCGCCCCCTACACCGCCTTTTGCTCCTCCCGATACCGCGATCCCGCTGAAGGAGGTAGCTCCGCCATTGGATCCTATTGCACCCGCCGCGCCCGCTTGACTTCCGCCGGTCCGTCCGGACCCGCCGCCCGCACCACCGGCCCCTCCACCGGCAAGCAGCACGGTCACCGTGTGAACGCCTTCGGGAACCGTCCAGTACCCGCTTCCACTGGTATATTCCTGCACCTGCTTTCCGGCGAGCGTATCCAGCTTGTCCCGGAGCGCCTCCAGGCTGTCCGTGGATTTGTCGAATGTGTTCCCGCCCGAGGCCTTGCTCAATATGTCCAGGAGGCTCCCCGCCGTGGGCGCTGCCGGAGCGGCCGTATGCAGCAGAGCCGCTATATCACCCGCCAGGGTGGTTCCCGGAGTTCCGATTTTAATCAAGATATTTTGCAGCCAGGGTATCATGACACCGTCCTCGTTTCGCCGGTTATATTGTTGCTCCCGTCATAGCTGTATGTGATCCGGATCGTAGCCGCAACCGGATCCGTGAACACTCCCTCGATGTAATCCACCCGCCCCCCGTTCGCATCATCGTAGACCACCGTGACCACCCCGACCGGACTCGTGACATAGGTGATCGTGCTCACCCGCCCGGTTCCATCATACCCGTAGCTCACCGTCCCCGCCTGGGGGAGGAACATCCCGACATACATCAGCGCTTCCAGACGCTGATCCAGTTCCTTGGTGTTTTCCACCACACGGTTGTAATCGCTCGCCTTGGTGGGGTTGCCCGCCGTGGCCGCCAAATCGCTCCGGAATGTAAAGTCCTTGCTCATCGTCTTCTCCGCGCCGCCAGGCGCTTATGACGGGCCGCAGGCCCCAATGTCGCCCCGCAGGGGCATATGACCATCACCACCAGTTGCTGACCTTACTCTCTTCCACCCCCGCAGAGGCATACCCGTCATCATCCGTCCAGAACCCCTGGCTGATCCGCTGAGATGCCGATGCCGCCAGCCAGCCCGGAGCGCCGTCGATGGTCCAGTACCCGGGATTCGCGTAGGAAAGAGCGTCATATCCGGAAATCTCGCAGCTATGGTTTTTGAAGTTCTTCGATACATCCCGGACCAGAAGAGGCCGTTCTTCAAACCCGGCGAAGCTCAGTCCCACCCGGTTGCCCAGTTGCTCCAGAATCGCTTCTCCCAGCCCCGTGAACCGTATCACCCGGATCTCGCTAGAATACAGGAGAATGAACCGTGAAAGCGTTGTTTCAACATGCTCCTGGATGTAGAGCCATTTGAACGATATCAGCCTGGTGATCACTTTCCCGAGTGCGGTCTGCTGTGCGGTATGGTTCATTTCCACCGCGTTACGGTATGCGTTGTTCGTGGGATCCCAGTCATATACCCCGGTCAGGCGATTGGCGTAGAGGTTTTCCGGGTCATATTCCACGACCAGGGAGTCCGTTTTGACATTGGTCGCATCGTACAGGGTATCATACGACTGGCTCGGCGTCCTGCTCCGGACCGCGTATTCCCCGTTTTCCACCGCCACATCGAACGCGCATTCCGTCGCCAGTTCCTCGATCAGCACCCCGGAGGAGCTCTGCTCGGTGATGTACCTCCGCATCGCGAACCCGGAAAGCTCATCCGCCAGGAGGTCGTAACTGTCCGCATCGATGTCCGCGGGATCCACCCCGGCGTAGTTCTCCTGCAGGTCCCTGAGCACACCCACCGGGTTGGTGATCAGCGCGCCGGTGTCATCCGTTTTCCCCTGAAACGTCACCGTCACCAGGTCATTTTGCGGGTCATACGACGCGATCCGGAACGTGGCCGCCGTCAGATCCTCGTTTGTATGGCTTACCGCCGCGCCATTGAGATACACCTGCACGATGCTCTTGATGGCATGCCCGGCTATCGTGAATTCGTTGGTGGTCGTATCGGTGCAGACCACCGGGACCGCCCGTCCGCTCCAGTCCCCGTATGCTATCGGGATCGCCTTCCCCGATGCCCGGTCATCCAGGTGGGGATAAGCATCGATGGTGAACAGTTCCGAGGGAAGAACGAGTTCATCCCGGTCCCGCGCATCACGGAGTTGCACCCGGACCTTGCTTTCATCGTACGATATCCCGCCCGGAAACTTGATGATTCCCTCGAAATCGAGCGTGTAATCGGCCAGGTTCCTCCCCTTGCCCACGTACACCGCCACCCGCCGCAGCCCCCAGGTGTAGCTTTCCAGCAGCGTCCGGACCGTACGGTCCCGATCTTTGAGCGTGATCGCCAGCGTGCTCTGGCGCTGTCTCGGTTCCGACCAGGAGGAGAACGCCCGCTGCAGGGTTCCTACCTCCAGCCTGCCTTCATAAAAATTCCCGTCGCTCATGGAGAGATGGGAATCCGCATAGTACAGTGTCAGCCCGGTCAGCTCGATGACCGCCAGCACATGGGTTTTTTCCGATGGGGAGGGGATATAGGTCATGACACTTTTTCCTCAAAGGAAAGGGGAATATCCCCGTATCGCAGCGCCTTCATCGCCCGGCTCAGGCTCCCCTTGATCTTGCAGTAGATCGTCTCTTCCTCCGGGTATTCGTCCGGATCGAGCGCGAACACCAGCGGACGGGTGATGCCGACCGCCCGGAACATGGTTTCCAATTCCCCCTGCTGGGTTGCATCGATATCCCAGAACTGGACCTCGTACGTCCGGTATTTGGTTCTTTCCACGCTCCACTCGTTACGGCCGTCAGATTCCTCCACCGTGCTCGGGTCCACCAGGCTCTTCTGTACCGTTTCCACCACGTTCACCGCTGGCTCGTAGTATTCCCCGGCGCAGATCCTGCCGATCTCGATATACCCGTCCGGGTTCGCCCCGTCCTCGATGCTGATCCGCCACCAGCGGTACGTCTGATCGAGAAATTCCACGATGGCCAGCGCATTCCAGGTCAGGGTATGGGAGTAGGGGGGGAGTGCCCAGCTATCGGTGGTATTCGCTTCCAGCTTGATTGTGGCCCCGCTGGTCAGGTTGTGCCCGAAAATTGCCAGCATGGTCACTTTCTGCGCCGTCTCTAGGTCGAACTTCACCCATTGCCCGGTGTCCGCCGTGCTCCGCCAGACCTTCCCGACAAACTCCTGCGCCACATTGGCCACCGGCAGCCCCGCAACCGCGCTGGAAGCGCTTATTGTGGCCTGGTCGGTCTTGATCGTATACAGGAATCGTACGTTGCTCATTCTGTCTCTCAATGACGCGCGAAGCGCCTTTGACGGGCCGAAGGCCCAAATGACGCGCCATCAGGCGCATATGACATTCCTACGCCACCGCGTGTTTCACTCCGTTCTCGTGTACCACCACTTCCCCCGCTTCGCTCAATTCCCGAAGCTGGGGAATGATCTTCTTCCGGATCGTTTCCTCGACATCGTCCCCGTCCCAGGCGTAGATCTTGATCGATATCTGCGTCACTCCGCCGCCCATGTTCGCGCCCTGGTTGAGCGCTGCGAGCCCCTCGTCTCCCAACCGCCCCATGGCCTGACGGTTCAGCACTCCTTCGCCTTCCAGCCCGAGGAACCACCCTTCGCCGGGTATCTGACCGCCCTGATGAAACCTTGGTATTTGAGTTGTTTGCGTTTCCTGTATCATGCTTCCTATATATGACATTCCAAATAATGCATTCAGGGTTTCAATATCCCATACTCTCCACTTCTTGATTTTCCCCCAATATCCGTTTGCCAGCGCTGTCGCTCCCATTTCTCCTATTCTTTTCATTCCGTTTTTGAAATCATCTTCTCCGTAATCAATTACTTGCTTCATGCATTCTATTATTGTGTCGTTCAGCTTTCGGCTTTCTTTTATTGTTTTCTCCATCTCAATGTTCACTTCTTTGTATATCTGTATTATCCCATCCACTGCATATTTCGTCATTCTGTTTATTTCACTTTTTATCAAAGAGCTGCTATTTGTCAGTTCGTGCGCCATTCTCGATGCTGCTCTTATTGCATCGTCCAGAAATCGTTGTATTGCTGATATTTGGCTTTCTACTCTATCTTTGATTAATTTTGTCTGTAATCTTGCATTGTCCATCATTCCTATCCGTTCCAGCGTATAATTTTTGGCCATTTTTTCTATCCTCCATCTTTTTGAAGATATTTCTTACCTGTTCCTTGCCTTTGCTTTGCGCGCTTTGTCGCTTCCTCTGTCCTGTTCTCGTCTGGCTTTTTCAGGCCCGGCCCTCCCGGCGCTCCGCGCTGCTGGTCGCTTGCTTCCGGGAAGACCGGTCCGTTTCCGCTTTTCATCCGTTTTATATATCCGCGTCAATCCGCGTTCATCCGCGGTTTAAATTGTTCTTCATCGGTTTCTTGATTTTTCCTCCGGTTGTTTATTCCTACGGTATCGGCGGTAAAAAAAACCGCCGCCTCCCCAAAAGGGAGACAGCGGTTATGTACGCAATCAACACCGTCAAAGGTGTCAATCATGTCAATGTTTTTGCTTCCCGCCTATTTTTCAGCGGTGATCTCCTGCAAATAATCAATAATTCTCTCCCGGTTCGGTCCCAGACTGGAAAACTGCTTGTCGCATACATCGCTGAACCGCGCCAGCACCTTGCGGCTGATCTGCTCCTGCTCTTCGAATATCCCAATCGAGTGGTGCGGAACCTTCCATTTCTCATATTGCAAAAGCGTTATCGTCGCATCTCTGGCCCGTTCATCACTCGTCAGCGCGAACACAAAATATGGTTTCGCCATTCCATTGATACGGCAGTCCACCGTGTAATTCCCATGCGGGTCACGGTCGTCGTCGTGCCAGTTGAACTTCGTCCGCGTCTCCGGCGCACCCTCCGCGATGACCTCCCGGAAATCATCAAAAAAAGTTGACCGCACCGTTTCCCGGTTCAGATAGGTCACATCACTGATCCGCATCAATGCCTGTATGAACGAATACAGCGCATTCCCATACTCGCCATTCCGCACCGGGAACATGATCTCCCCCTCGCGGTCTTCCACCTGAAACATCGAAAGCGCGTTGGAGATGATCTTCTGCCTGTTCCCCTCCAGCAAATCCTTCTCGTCGATGTCATACGTCAGATGCATATACGTGTGACCTTCATCCGTCAATATCCAGCGGTTCTCCTCACGCTTGAATAATATCACCAGATGATCCCCGTCCTCGAAGAGAAACGGCGTCATCACCCGGTATCGGTCCGCCCCTTCACTCTCCAGGCGGATCGCCGCGCAGGTCTTTTCCTGGAATCCCCGTTCGATCTCCTGTATGTTCATGGCCGCACCTCTTCGAATAAGTCTCCCTGGCCGCTTTCCGGAATTTCAAATCCGCAATCCTTGAAAAGACACTGCACCGCCCCATGATAATCGGCATACCGTTCGGTCGGTTCCGCGTACGTGTCCTCTCGCGAACCATATTCCTGATACCGTTCCGTGGCCTCATGAATATGGCACCCGGTGAACGTGTTCCCCTCCATCGGATTGGTGTGCTCTCCATGCCTTCCGTTATATCGCCGCAAACGGAACATCCGTCCCGCGCCCCGTGGGCAGAGCGCAAGAATTACCGAAAAATCCAGCGGATTGAATTTCGACTGACGCATTATGACAAGGTATTTCTCCCCGTCCGCTCCCTCCGCTCGCAACTCCCGCTCTCGATGCCCGCGCTTATCCTTCAATTCCATCCTCGCGCGCCAGCCTCTCGGTAATCGCTTCGACTCCTGGATATGGCCCGCGATCTCCCCATCCGTCAGATACACCGGCATTCCGTCTCTCCCTGCCTCTGTAAAGTATAAATTATTACAATTGTATCCGCCGCGCAATGAGGTTTTTCGTGGTTACAGTTCACCACGGAAGGCTTTGGCAATGAGTGAGTTCGACAATAAATCTATCCTGATCGCGCTGTCTCTCATCGTTATATTCAATTGCTTAATGATATGCTGCTTTTTTTCCAGATAGTCAACAATCCTGATTTGCTCATCCTTGTCTTTCGGATACACTATCTCAATTTTACCCAGTTTAGTTCCATTCATGTTCGGCCTGTTGCCGTCTTCTGTCCCGGAATTGACCTCACGCCAATAATCTCTTGACCTGAAGAACCATGCGAGGTATTCCGGTATAATACCTGGCTTGGGTCGCAACCTGATCAAATACGATGCGAATACAGCTACGGGCGGATTTTTCACCAAATAGCTTTTTCCAGTTGTGGCTCCCGTTCGAGCAAAAAGAATATCTCCATCTATCAATCTGTATTTTCCCAGATTAACACAATTGCAGAAAGGAACTCGATCCCATTCCACATCCCCGTTTTGAATGTCTGTGATGCGTAAGAATTTTGGTCCATTCGCTGAATATTTTGCTTTTTCTGTCAATCCGTACTGCGGCTTCTCACATACTTTTATTATCTTCGCGGAAATCCATCCTTTCCGCTTTCCATCTTCGATAACATCCGAAACAATGGATCGCAAAAGAATTTCAACCTCCCTCTCCGCTTCCTCCCGCAGCCGCCGCGCTTCCTCCATCCGCCCCGTCATCTCCTCTATCCGCGCCACAATCCGCTCCTGCTCGGGCAGGGGAGGAAGGGGAATTTCGATTTTTTTCAGAAAGTTGACCGGCACTCTTTGTTGACCTGCACCACCGCACATGCTTTCTCTCGCTGCATTTCTAAATCCGATGTCTCGTATTATAGTATGTAACCATTCCGCAGTTAAAAGTGGCCCAGGTCTGAGTACATGGAGTTCCGTTGTTCCAAATCCGATACCATTTTCAAGTTTTCTGGCTACAGCGCTTTTTCCGTTTTCCATGCATGGGGTTATCTTTGCAAAAACAACATCCCCGTTTCTGAAATAGGTGTACCCTCTCCTTACGGCTCCCAGCGGTTTCACTTGAGGCGTGAGGATCGTACCAGAAAAATCGTCGATGGCATTCATAGGAACAAAAGAAACTTCCATTGTATCAGGCAGGTCTTTTACTTCTTTTGCAGGCGGATTCAATGAGCATATCCTTTTATCCCCCAGCTTTCTCCACTCCCATCCCTTCGGCAGCTTACGCTTCTCCACCGGTTTCCCCCCTTCCCAGCATCTCCCGCATCTCACGGACGATTTCCAGAATCCGGAGTTCCTTTTCCTCCACGGAGCGCAGGATTTCCGAGGGCTCCGGGTATTCGACCGTCTCCGGCCGCACCAGCCCCAGCCCGGAGAGTGTCAGGTTGTACCCGCTCGCGGCGATTTTCCGGGCGGGCACATTCCAGGCGCAGCCTTCTTCGGTTTCGCGGTTCGGCCATTTCGCCAGCAGATCGGGGAAATCATTGCGGAACCGAGGCCCGAACTTCCGCGCTTTCCGCAGGGAGGAACCGTCCCCCTCCACCTTGTAGAACCAGACATTTTCCGTGGGGCGTCCGGTATTGCGGAAAATGAGAAAGCAGGTCGGGTTGGGCGTGTATGGCTCGAACATGCCTTTCGGCAGCGTGACCACCGCTTGCAGGTCGAATTCTTCCAGCAAACGCTTCTTTACCGTGACATGGCTGTTGGAGTCGCCGAAAAGCACCCCGTTCGGAAAAATGATTCCCGCCGTTCCGCCGGGCCGCAGACTGCGGAGCGCCGCCGCGAGGAAAAGCACATATTTGTCGCCCTTCTCGACCCGGAGCGACCGTTTCGCGTCTCCCCGCGTCCCGGAAAAGGGCGGATTTTCCAGAATGTAATCGAACTGCGTTTCATCCCACCGGTCTTCGCTTCCGCAGATTGAATCACGGTGCACCAGCGGCGAATGATCGAACTGGTGCAGCATCGCGTTCATGCAGGCCATGCGGAGGATATCCTGATCGGCCTCGAATCCGTGCAGGCACGACCGCTGGAGAAAATTCCATTGCTCACGGGTGAGCTTGTCCCCGTTGCCCCGATGCAGGGGCAATCCATCCGGTCCGGTTGTTTCACGGATGAATTCGGGGCTGGTGTTCGCCAGGATGATATGCTCGTATGCCGAAATGAGAAACCCGCCCGTCCCGCAGGCGGAGTCACAAACCGTTCCCCCGATGCGGGGATTCACCATCTGGACGATGAGACGAACCAGGTGACGGGGTGTGCGGAATTGCGCGGCCTTCTTCTGGCTCCCCAGATCGTTCACCAGATGCTCGAAAAGGTCTCCCTTGATATCCGCGTCATAGGAAAGAAACGCGATGGGGTCGATGGCATCCACCGCTTTTCTCAAAATCGCGCCCGTCGGAATCACCACCGCCGCGTTCTCGAAAATGGACCGCGCGGCGGTCGATAACTGGGGATGTGTCGCCAAAAGGGGGAGCATATCCCGGAGTGTCCGCAGCATCCGGTCATTATCCGGATCGCTGGTCAGCACACTCCAGCGGAGCGGCTCAAAATCAATCTCTTTCCTTCCAACGCTGAACCTCCCATAAAGCGAAACATAATTCCCATTATGCGCCGCCTTCTGTTCCGTATCCATTTCCTCCAGCATCTTGAGGAAAAGGAGGTATGATATCTGCGTAACATACGTGATCGGATTCGTTACATTCGCTTCCCACATGATCTTGCAGAGTCGCTTCAACACATTCTGTAATGCCGATGAGTCCATGATGATCCATTTCCATATCCTTGCGTTTCATTTTACCCTATTTGAAACCGCTGATACACGCTGATATAAACAAAAAAATATTGTACTGTCTTGCTGTATTTCACCCATCTTTTATTCTTTTATCCGCGTTCATCCGCGTTTATCCGCGGTTTCATATGTTTATTTCTTGTTTCTATGCCGCAGTCATTGCATTCAGTTCTTCAATCATGCTGATAAGCTGTTCCCTGCCGAAAAGCCCTTCCATCCGGGTCAACCCCCCGCTCAGCGAGAAAGGCGGTTTCGTGAAAAGACTCAGGTCTATCTTTTCCCCATGCAGGGCAATAGCCTTGAGCAGCCGTAGCATTCGCGCCTGGGCGGGGTTCAGGCTGTCCGAATGCATTGCCACCCATGCGTTGAAAGCCCGTTCGATCCGTTCTTCTCTGGTGGGAAATTTAAACAGCCCCAGCGCCGAACGGATGAAATCCGTCAGCGACCCGGTCGGCTGCTCGAATGCCCGTCGCAGGTTCTCTTCATTGAAATAGAAGTCCGGCATGTTCAGCCGTAGCGCCAGTTCATCCCATTCACCGTCGGTCAGTTCCCGCCCACTGAATATTTTCTCAACCGCCGGGTCGGAATTCTTCAGTTCAATTACCTTCTCGCTCCACTTGTCGCGGTATTCCTTACGGTCGATTGCCAGCCCTTCCGGTCCGACAATGATGGTCTGTCTCGCCCGGATTTCATCATGGAGCGATCCCGCCGGTATGGTAATGAAATCTCCCGGCGGCGGCGGGGGAGGCGGCGGGGGATCAACAATTTCTCCGCCCTCGTCATCCGGGGGTTCAGGTAATGGCCCCGGTTTTGGTCCGACGATTTTGGGACGGTGATAGTCCTGCGCCGGATCGTTGAACTTCCGGGTATTCCCCACGAAATCAAAAATTATGAATTCCTTTTTCCCGATCCGGGGGCAAAGACGCGATCCGCGCCCCCGCATCTGCGCGTATTTGATCGCGGAATTCGTCAGACGCAGCATGATGAGATTTTCGATATCCTTCTGATCGTATCCCGTATCGAGCATATCCACCGATACCGCGATCAATGGCAAAGGATCATATTTGAATTGGTCAATGATCGTTTTCGGGTTCCCGTTGTTCGAATAACAGGTGATCTTTTTGGCGAAATCCTGCCGAACCTGCATCGGAACTCGCCCCGTTTGTTCCGCGATTCTGGTACACATCTCATCCGGCAGCAGTTTATTGAAAAGCCGTTCCAGTATCACCGCCTGCCGCTCGGATACCGCGAAAACGATGGTCTTGCGCGGCCGTTCGTTCATCCGTTCCGCGTCAGCGTTGAAATACTCCTGGATGATGGTGGTCAGCCGGTCTTCCGATTCCGCCGACCGTCCCCATTCTCCCGGCTTTATTTCATCCCCTTCCCATTCCGCCCCTTCATAGGTCAGTATCGATTCGGCATGATATACTCTGTACTTCGCTAGAAATTCCTCATTGATCGCCTGTTGCATCGTATACGAAAAAGTGGGCCGCCCTTCCTGTTTCGCCGCGTCCCAGCAGTCGAAAAAGAGATAGGTGCTTTTCACCAACTGTCGCTCGGTTTGGCTCACCCAGTGCAATTCCCCCGGATTGGGTGTTGCGGTCAGCCCGATGTGCACCGCGTCGAAATGCGCCAGCGTCGCCCGGTGAGTGTTGTATATGGACCGATGGCATTCATCGGTGATCACCAGATCGAAATACGCATGCCCGAATCCGCCAGATCCAAGCTGTCCCGCGATGGTATCCAGCGTTCCCACCACAATCTGCCCTTCCAAACTCCTCTTTCCACCATAAAGGAGAACCGAAGGCCAGTCCCGCAGATAATCATCAAAAGTTTCCTTGGCCTGTTTCGCCAATTCTATCCTGTCCGCGAGGAAAAGAACTCGTGAAATAGCCGCCGCCCTGAACCACCGTTCCATCAACATGGCAATCGTCAGTGTTTTTCCCGTCCCGGTCGCCATCTCAAAGAGCATTCGCCGCCGTCCTGATATCAGAGCGTCATCCGCTTTCCGCAGACACTCTATCTGATACGGTCGGGCTTCTATCTGCTCGCCTTTGAAACGAAATCTATCCGGATATGCCACCGCCTGTATTGATTCCTGAAGATTTCCGCGACGGTGGTTTTTTTGACCCGCGCGTCTCTGCAGATCACCTTGAAGGGGCAACCCCAGCACCGGTCGCGCATCTCCATCCCGGTAGTCCCAGAAATAATGGTCCTGTCCGTTGCTGAGAATGATAAAGTTTACCCCTATCGCTTCTGCGTATTCCTTCGATTGCTGTTTTGCGCTGTATGGGTCGGTGGAAAAACGTTTTGCTTCGATGATGGCGAGGGGGCGGGTGAGGGTGTCTTTCAGGAGATAATCAGCTCTCCCATCTGCTGCGGGTTCTTCCGTTGATATCTGCGATTTGTCTTCCGGGTCCCATCCGGATTCCCTGAGTAATCGGTCAATGGTGATCCTTGCATCCGCTTCGTTTGGCATAGCGTTGGCCTTGGTAAAGGATCAAATACCGCTTTTTCATGTAATCTCTTTTATAGATTTTCAAGTATATGACGCTTTGAAGGTGATGTCAATAAATATCCGGTTCACATCCTTTTCTTTCACCTCTGCAAATGCTCCTCCTCGTAGTATCGCACTACCGAAGACGAGACCACTTTTGCATATCCGCCGTCATTCAGGACATGAAATCTTCCGTCCTCTATTTTTCTATACACATATTTTTTCGGCCTTCCAAGCACCGCAGCCAGCCCCGCTACAGGCCACCATTCCCGCTTTTTTATCTGTTCCAGCGTGTTATGAAATTCCCTTTCCAGCATGACTGTCATGTCCCGTCGCCTTTTTCACCAATATTTTGGCATTCTTCCGCCTGATATCCCTTGTTGCACCCCTCTTTGGTTTTGATGAAGCGGGGGATTAGAGAGTAGCGTATTTCTGTTATGATTCTATCGGTTCAATTTCTGGTTTCTCATTCCCGTAATTGATCAGTAGCCCCCCTTCAATCCCTGTCACTTTCATATAATTCTTCAATTGCTGTCGGTGTTCTTCGTCCAGCTTCTTCACCGCTTTCAATTCGATGATCAGATTGCTTTCCACCACTATGTCTGCAATGATGCTTCCCACCGCCTGCCCATCATACATCACCTGTAATTCGATCTGCTGCATGATTTCCAATCCTTTGCTTCTCAATTCATAAACAAGGGCGTTTTCATAAACTTTTTCCAGAAATCCCGGTCCCAGTTTTTCTCCCACAGTCTTGGCGCTGAATATTGATGCCTTTATCATTTCCAAGATCTGTTCCTGTGTCATTGATTTTTTCTTTATTTGGTTCATATTCCCTCCATTCACGCCCCCGCCACCGCGCTCATCTGCGCTTCGAAATCCGCCGCGATGGTCAGTCCCTTGAATGTGGCCGCCACGGCCATGGCCGCCGCGCTGGCAATCCCCAACTCCCTGGCCAAAGTCCCGCCAAAGCCGGAGAACTTCCCGCTGGCTTTGTCTTCGCCGTTTATCACCACATTCACTTCATAATCTTTGGCCATTGCAGTTCTCTTTTTTCAGTTTTTCATCATTCAAATCACGCGAATCACTAAAACAGGCGTTCAGACTGTCTTCTTCTTCGGCTTCGGCGCCATCTCCCGTATCTCCCCCCGGATCACCCCGAACGCCTCCATTGTCGCATTGTCCTGGTCAAGCATTCCCCCGGGGGAAGGGGGGGGACCGGCCGGGATCAGAACCGGTCCCCCCTGGGCGGGCATCGCCGTAAAACACATCCAGAAAAGGTCTATCATATTACGGGAAAACTGGCTGATTGCCGTCTCGGGGCATTCCCGCAGGATGATGCCCCCCAGCGCAACCACCGGAGGCCCTCCGGTCGCTTCGGTCCCTGAGCTTGTCGAAGGGGTCGAAGCGCCTCCGCAGTTACGCGCCGCCTGCTGCTTCTCGTTGCACTTCTCGCAGTCCCACCGGCTGGATTTCAGTCGCCAGCGGACCGCGATTTGAAGTTTTTTACGTCGCCCTCGCTGAGCCTGCTGATGTTG
Source organism: uncultured bacterium (assembly GCA_964426865.1). Classification (GTDB taxonomy): domain Bacteria; phylum Latescibacterota; class Latescibacteria; order Latescibacterales; family Latescibacteraceae; genus JAWLHT01. Next base: position 4,271 of record CAYRTQ010000026.1, on the reverse strand, counting down.
GTGATGGCGTCCTCGATCTCCCCGACCAGCGCGTTTAGCCCGGTCTCCAGCAGATCCTCCGCCGTCTCGATCATCTTCCCGCCGACCTTCAGGTTCTTCACATTCCGCACATGGGAGAGGAACGTTTCCTGCCTGATCTCCACCGCGTTGGTCCTGATCCCGCCGTGCCCCGGTTTCGCCCGCACATTGCCGCTCTGGCGCTGGACTTCGCGCACAGACATCGGCTTGATCTCCAGGGTGATCGGCTCCCGGTCTTCCCGGTTGTCATCGAATTCGGGGACATATTCAACCCAGTCCCCAACCGCCTTGTACTCTCTCATCTCCTCCATCCTTTCCTTGTTTTTCCGCGCGTAGCGCTAATGACGGGCCGCAGGCCCCAATGACGCCCCGCAGGGGCTTATGGACATTATTTGAACGTCAGCGTACACTCATCCTCTCCCGTCGCAGTTCCCAGGCAGGTTCCCTTGAGGCTGATCGTTGCTTCGTCGCTTTCCGGGATCTTGACCGAGGGGATGTCGAATTCCACCTGGTTGCAGTCGATCTGCACCTCTTTTCCCGCCGTATTGCCGAGCAGGAGACTGATGTCCTGCGCGGTGAACCGCTTGGCGTCGTTGTACCACTTGATGGCTCCCCGCTCGAAATACAGCTCCAGCGAAAGACTGACCTCCCTGCGCTCCGCATACCGCAGCCCCCGGGGAGCGCTCTGTCCGAACTCATCGTTGCGGAACTTGGGCTTCTGGTCGATCTCGAACGACCCGCTGGTTACATAGATCGTTTCGGTCCCGATCTTGATCGTCCCCGCCGTCACCACCATGATCTCGCCGCTGGTGACCGGCGTGATCGCCAAGGGGATCACGTCCGCGCCGATGGCTTGGCTGGTCACATCATCGCTCAGCGTCAAGGTGTTGGTGGCGTAATCGATGGCATCAATACCGAACCCGGTAGTGTTGTCCTCGGTTCCGACAGTGACCAGCAGCCCGATGCAGAAGTGACGGGCGTCATTCACCACGATGCTCTTCGATGCCGTCACCTGCGCCGTCAGTTTGTCAGACCCGCTCAGCATGTGATCGTACCCATCGCCGCTGAACGTCACCTTCGGCTCGTCACCGCCGCCGAACTTGATTGCCATCTTCGAGGGGACCGCGCCCCGGACCGCCTCCTGATGAGGCCCGTACTGACGCAGGATGCTGAGCCCGATTCCCGGCTCTTTGGCCAGCGAATACACCACATCGGCCGCCCCGTCCACCACCGTCCCGAACAGCGCCTCGAAAAGCTCCGCGTCGTCCGGAGCCGTGCCCGCCGTGCCCGAGGGCAGCAGGTATTTTTCGATGCTCCAGCTGGCCGATTTACGCCCGGTCACCCGCGTCAACTTGGACCGGCTCAGGCTTTTCACCGCCACATCCTTGCGGTCCTGCTTGAACCCCATGTCGCAGGAGATCACCTGGATTGCATCCGCGCCCGCGGGAGGTACGTAGGTCCCCAGCGCGGTCTCTTTCTTCACGAATACGAACTCTTGACGCCCGTATGCCTGCTCCATCGCTTATCCCTCCTGCTCGGTCTGTTTTTTCGCCGTCCTTTTGGTCATTTTCGTCTCTTCAGCCCCGGCCCCTGAGCTTGTCGTGGTGGCTGAGCTTGTCGCGGTGGCTGAGCTTGTCGAAGCCTCCCGGAACTCTTCCCCCCGGCACAACTCCCTTCCCACCGCGTCCCGCACCGTCCTCTCGTCCCCGGGCTGGAAGATTCCCACTCCCTCCACCTTCACCCCGGCCTTCCCGGTATACTGAATTTTCATGGCTTATTCCTCCCGCCCATCGCAATGATACCTGATGCTCAGCTCTATTTCGAATATCCCCAGGTCTCCGAAGAGATTGGAGAAATCATTCTGGCTTTTCTTGAACGTCATGCTCGCTTGTCCGCCCCGGGTCACATCCGCCATCACCGCCCGGCTCACATCCATCATGAACCGGTTCACCGCCGTTCCTTCATCCCCGTTCGGCCTGTCCAGCACCCCGACAATCCCGACCGCCATATCCCGTTTATCCCGGTATCCCGGCTGATTCTCGATGGTTTCCGGCTCTCCCGTGGCTACGATCAGCAGTCCGGGCTTGTCTTCCCGCTCGAATTCGGTCGGCACGAACGGCTCCCGCTTCACGCTCTTGACCGTGGTCCAGTAATCCCCGGTTCCGTCTATCGCCAAAAGCGTGGTTTTCAGATCCTGCAGGATCAGCTCTCTCTTGCTTTCCGTCCGCGTCTCAGCCATTGATCACAATCTCCACCTGTCGCCCGAATATCCCTTCCATCTGCGGCTTCACATCCTGCAGCGAATTCATCAGCCAGGGCCGTTTCGGGATGGTCACCTGCTTCGTCCGGATCCACTTTCCGTTGAGCTGGAAGCTGAGGAATTTCGCCTTCTTCGGCCTGATCACCCCTCCGAATTCATGGATCGGTCCGTATACCACCGGGGTTCCGACACGGCCCCGCACGAAGTTATACGCTGGGTATACTACACTCTTCACTGAACCCTGCAGACGGTGGGAGCGGTACTTCAGCGTCGCCCCGGTCAGGTGATGCGTTTTCGCCCGAGTTTCCACCAGAGAACACACTTCAACAACCGAATCAAAATTGCATTTCGGTATTAAATCTCCGATTCGCTTGAGACCGTACTTGGTACTTTCCGCCCCGTCAAATCTCGTATTCAGTTCCATCGGTTTCCCTACGCGGCAAAGCCGCTAATGACAGGCCGCAGGCCAAATGACGCGCGCAGCGCTTATGACCTTCTACCTTCTCCCATACCGTTTCGCGATCCGCGCCACAATCTTCTCCTGGTCTTCCGGCCCCCGCTCGTAAGTCACATTCCCGCCCTGTGTACCCTCTCCCCGCTTCGCCAGCGCCTTCGTCCCATGTCCGGAAAGGTAAAATTCCAGCGCCACCAGTTGCTTCACCGCCCGTTTCAAGTCCCCGGGGACCGCGCTGTACCCGCCCGTATAGGTCAGCAGAATGGAACCGGGGCCGCCTGCGAAGGCGTGCCCCGATTTCATGCGGATAGTCGCGCTTTCTTTGTCGAGGGTATATTCATTCGCCTCCAGCGCCGCCCCATCCACCTCAATACTGGCAATACTTGTCACCGGGATGTTCCGCGGAATGAGCGCGATCTTCCCGCCGTCGTGGATCTCGTCCGCATAAATCGCGGATTTGATCACCCTGTTGCAGCGGCTCTCGATGGTGTCCGACCAGTCATTGATGGCTCCCTGCAGGAAATCATCATCCCCGGTGCCGGTCCGTCCGAGCCAATCCTTCACCTCGTCCAGCGTCACCATCGCGTTTGCCTGGGGATCCACTTCACCGATCCGCGCCCCGCTGCCTGTCCAGTCGCTCATGCCACCACCTCGGTATCAGGATTCGTGAACGTATATCCCGCCAGCTTCCGCCACAGGTAATAGGTCGCCCCGCTCTCCAGGAGGAATGTCACCGTGCCCGCATCCCCGGTGATCCCCTTGGCGATCACCGGCGCGGTTACATCGTTTTCCGCCCGCGCTTCCACCGTCACCCCGGCCAGCCCGTGCCCGTCGCCATCCAGCACCGTGTACACGCAGGAGGTGTTCCCCGTCCCCAGGGTGGCGCGGCTGGATACCGTTGCATCCAGATTGGAATCAACAGTGGACTTGATTCCGTTGACCACCGCCATCACCGCCGCATGCTGGCTTTCCGATGTTGACAGGGTGGAGAGGGGGGCAACCGCCGCGTCCATCTCCGCTTTCGTGGGGGGATCATACGCGGCGAGTCCGGCATCCACCTGTCCGCGCACTTCCGCCGCACTCAGGTCATGGAGAGCCGCCACCGCCTCCCGGGTCACATCCACCGCGCTATGGTTGACCGCGTAAAGATACCGGTCTCCGTCCTCCAGCGTCGCCCCGCCGTCCCCTGTGAGCAGGTAATCCTTGCTGGCATCGTATCCGGCGAAATCGTACCGATACCACCCGCTTCCGGTTTCGGTCATTGCCACGCCCGAGATCACCGGCGTTCCATCCGCCTCGATGATGGTCACCGTGGGAGCCAGCAGGAGGGCCGGGGTTCCTCTATCGGTAAAGAAAGCAGTAATCAGCATGGTGTTATCCAATCCTCATGGTGTCGCGACGAGCGAGGTAGTTGTAGCGAATCTCGGCGGGGGTGAGGACACGATTATAGACCATAACCTCGTCAATGAGACCGTAAAAAGAGCAAGCGGAAGGTGATCGTGCCCCGATATAAAATGGATTATTAGTGACATAAGTCGC
>CAYRTQ010000025.1:11471-21883 GCA_964426865.1 uncultured bacterium | reverse complement strand
GTCAAGAGCGGCTCCTTCTCCAAGACCATGAAAATGACCCTGCTCAAGTAAGCTTCCGCTCCATCAACAGTTCAAAGGCCCGGTGAATTCACCGGGCCTTTTTTCATACTTTCCCGCCCATAAATCAGTTGACAGTTTTTTCTCATCCCTCTATATTGGTAATATGGACACATCTTCTCCCGAACCGGGCAGTAAAGCCCCCCGTCCTCATCCGCATACGGCTGCCGCACCCCCCTGCCGCTGTCTGTCAACCATTCTTTTTTGCGCTGTCATGCTACTGGCTGGAAATCCATTTCCACGCCGAGGAGGATTATCATGAGATTGTTCCTGGATACCGCCCACCTCGAAGAGATAAAGGAGGCTGTTTCGTGGAACATTGTGGACGGAGTCACCACCAATCCGTCGCTGATCAGACAGGCCATCCTGAGCCTCCACAGTTCCGGGGGCAAACTGGATGTGGAGAGTTACATCAAGAAGATCATGGCCCAGGTCGGGCGGATGTGCCCGGTCTCGCTGGAAGTGGCGGGAAGAGCCACGGATGAGATGGTCGCGCAGGGGCTGGCGCTCCACGAGAAGTTCAACCAGGTTGCGGGAAATGTGGTGATCCGGGTTCCGGTCTGCACGGTCGCTCCCGGAGGAGAGGGGAAGCCTTTCGACGGGCTGGCGGCAATTCAGGCGCTGGCAGATGAGAAGATTCCGGTGGATGCCACGCTCATATTCACTCCGGAGCAGGCGCTTCTGGCCGCAAAAGCGGGCGCCGAGTATGTCAGCCTGTTCGTGGGCCGCGTGGACGACCGTATCCGCGCCCGGAGTTCGATCGCATTTTCTCCCGGGGATCATTTCCCCGCCGGAGGCATGAAAAGCGATCTCAACCCGGACCAGACACTCACCGAGTACGGGCTGGCGAGCGGAGTGGATCTGGTCTCGCGCACGGTGGAAATATTCGAACAATATGAGATCGAATGCGAGGTGATCGCCTCCAGCCTCAGCAACGCCATCCAGGTTCGGGAGGTGGCCGAGGCCGGAGCGGACATCGCCTCCATGCCCTTCGCCATTCTGAAATCCATGATCACGCACCCCGGGACCGCCGCCGGGATCGAGGAGTATTCCAGGGATCTGGTCCAGGAATACCTCGACCTTTTCCCCACGGACGGGGAGCAGACCGCCGGATAATCACCATCGAAATCGTCCCGCCCGCCTTCGATGCGGGGCTGCGGAGCAAGGATACTCCATGAATCAGCGTTTCGCCCTGGTGAACGGCGGCATCGTGACACCGGAAGGCATAGTATATGATGAGGTTGTGATTGTCGCCGGGGATCGTATCGATGAGGTCGTTTTCGCCCATGATTTCGATCCCGGAACCGTGGATGTGACGCTGGACTGCTCCGATGCGTTCATCTGCCCCGGTTTCATCGACCTGCACAATCAGGGGGGCGGCGGGTTTTCAGTCACCGATGGAACGGTCGAAAGCGTGGACGGCATGGCCCGCATGCACGCCGCCTACGGAACCACCGGCCTGCTGCTCACTCCGCCCATTATGGAAGATTCCTGGCGCGAACTCCTGCCCCTGCTCGCCGGAACGGTCGGGAGGAAAACCGGGGGATCGGCGATTCTGGGAATCCATGCCGAGGGACCTTTCCTCAATCCGGAGCGGGCGGGCTGCATGCCTCTTTCAGGCATTCATACCCCCGACTCCCGTCTTCTGGAAGAGATCCTCACCCTGGGCGGCGGGACCATACGGGAGATGACCATCGCGCCGGAGCTTCCGGGAGCGCTGGAACTCATTCTCATTCTTGCCCGTCAGGGTGTCATCCCCTCTCTCGGGCACTCCAACGCCACGCTCCAGGAGGTCCTCCGCGCCATCGATTTCGGCGCCACGCATGTGACCCATTTCTTCAACGCCATGAGCCCCCTCACCCACCGTGAGCCGGGTCTCGCCGGAGCGGCGCTCTATTCGCCCGATCTGACCGTGGAGGTGATTGCCGACGGTTTCCATATTCACCCTTGGGTGCTGGGCCTGACCATCCAGAACAAGGGGACCGCCCGGACCTGCCTGATCACCGACGCCATGTCCCCGGCGGGTCTCCCGGACGGCATATACGATACGTTCGGGCAAAGGGTGCGGCTTGACCGTCGCAGGCTCTCGCTCGCCGACCATCCGGAAGTTCTCGCCGGAAGCGCCCTTACCATGGATCGCGCGGTGGCCAACATGATCAATATGGTCGGAGTGAGTCTCTCCGACGCGGTCGCCATGGCCTCCACCACCCCCGCCGCGGTGCTCGGTCTGGAAGACCGCAAGGGACGTCTGGAAACGGGGTACGACGCGGACATCACCATTCTCGACCGGAGATATGAGGCCGAGGCCACCGTGGTGGGCGGGGAGATCGTGTACCTGCGGGACGAATCGCGCCGGAAAAACCAAGCGGCCCAACGCGGAAGCCGGAAGCCTGAGGCGGGAAAGCGGAAAAGACGAACGAAACCTGCTTCTCGCGAAGACGGGGACACAAATTTGTAACCGTCTCCCCATATTTTTCAGTCCGTCCGGAAAGCTTGTACCGAAAACACCATAAAAGCCAGCAGAAGGCGGACAGCCAAAAGTTCCGTCTTCTTCACCATAACCTGAGAGGAGATTCCTCCATGAGTTTCCGGGATATGCTCAACGAAAAGAAAACGCTGGTCAGCGACGGCGCGCTGGGAACCGAACTGGCGAAAAAAGGCCTTCAGCCCGGGGAATGCCCCGAACTCCTGAACGACGAGAAGCCGGATGTGGTCCGTGAGGTCGCGCGCTCCTATGTCGAGGCCGGATCCGATGTCATCCTGACGAATACCTTCGGCGGAAGCCCGGTAAAACTGGCCCGGTATGGTCTGGAGAGCCGGACGGAGGAACTGAACGAGAAGGGAGTGCGGCTGGCGGTCGAGGCATCCGTCGGGAAAGCGGTCGTGCTCGGTTCCATCGGCCCCACCGGCGAATTTCTCGCGCCTTTGGGAACGATCAGTGAAGTGGAAATGATCGCGGCTTTCGGGCGTCAGATACGGGGAATGGTCGCGGGCGGCGCGCAGGGATTCGTGCTCGAAACCATGACCGACCTGGGCGAAATCATTTGCGCGCTCAAGGCCGCGGAGGAGAACGCCGATCTTCCGGTGATCTGCTCCATGACATTCGACAAGGGCGCGCGGGGGTATGCCACCATGATGGGGGTCACTCCCGACCGGGCCATCGACGTTCTGGAGGAAGCGCGCGCCGACGCGGTCGGAGCCAATTGCGGCACCGGCATTCTCGACATCATCGAAATCTGCCGTATCATGCGCTCACGGAGTTGTCTCCCGCTCTGGATGAAACCGAACGCCGGACTTCCCGAGCTTGTCGGGGGGAACACGGTATATCGCGAATCCCCCGAGGAAATGGCGTCCCATATTCCGGAACTGCTCAATGCCGGAGCGAACATTGTCGGCGGCTGCTGCGGCACCACTCCGGAAAATATTCGTAAAATCCGCGAGGCGGTAGACGGGTACAAAGGATAGTACTCTGTCCAACGGAAGATGCAGGGTGTACTCTTCGGTTTGCCGGCTTCGACAAGCTCAGCCAGCGATGGGCGCTGAACCTGTCGAAGCGCAATCCACCCAACTGTATGGACTTGACAGTCCAATCGACGCGCCCTCCCGAACCTCCAATGGTCCGGACGGCTCCGGTCATCCGGACCGGCGGTTCTTCAGGTCATTTTCCAGGAAAGGATGTTCCGGTCCCATGACCTCCTCCGAGCGGCTCCTCGCGGTTCTGGCCGGGAAACCGGTGGACCGCACCCCGGTATCGCTGTATGAAATCGACGGGTTCGGGACACGCTATTCTCCCGACCATCCGAGTTACGCCCGTATCCGGGGACTGGCGCGGGAACGCGCGGACAACATGGTCCTGGATACGCCCCCCATTCCCGGCCCCTTGGGATTCCTCTACACCGGCGGCGACCCGGACCGGGTACGTCGCGAAATTTTCCGCGAGGGCGCGGATGAAATCACCCGCATTTCCATCGAGACGCCGCGCGGCCCCCTGCACATGGAAACCCGATGCAACGCCGATATCTACACGGTCTGGACCACCGAATTCCTTGTGAAGAACGAGGAGGACGTGGATCGTCTGCTCTCTCTTCCCTATGAACGGATTGCTCCGGATATGCGCCGGTTCGAGGCGCTTCGGGGAGAACTGGGCGACCGGGGAATCATGCTCCCGGATCTGCTCGATCCCATGGTGATGGTTTCCTCGGTCATGCCCTTCGAGTCCTACATTCTTCTCAGTGCATTGGACCGCAAGAAATTCCGGGCTCTGCTCGACTTCTTCGCCGAGCGGATGAACCATTATCTCGAGGATGCGCTCGCGCTCGGCGCGGGGCCGCTTTTCCGGATCGTGGGGCCGGAACTCTGCACACCCCCCTACATGCCGCCGGAAGACTTCCGCGAATTCATCGTGGAATACGACACGCCGCTCATCCGGACCATTCACCGCGCCGGAAAATACGCCCGTATCCACTGCCACGGACGTATCGCCCAGGTTGCGGACCTGATTCTCCAAATGGAGCCGGACGCGCTCGACCCGGTGGAGGAACCGCCGGGCGGCGACATTTCCTTCGGGGAGGCCAAACGCATCCTCGGGGAAAGCATCTGTCTCATGGGGAATATCCAGGAATCCCTCTTCGAACTGCACACGCCGGAAGAGGTGGCCTCGGAGGTGCGAAGGGTGATGGAAATCGGCGCGGCGGGCGGACGGTTCGTGCTCATGCCGACCGCAACCCCCATCACCGTCCCGCTGCCCTCGCGGGTGGAGGAAAACATCCTGGCGTATCTGGAAACGGGTCTGGAATAGAGCGTTCCCGGTCACTGAGCGGAGTGCATTACCCAAGTTTTTGAGAATTTACAGGCGCTTTTTGCCCTCACTCCCCGCCCTCTCTCCCACGCATGATGACACGCGGGCGAGAGGGTGGCCGCAGGCCGGGTGAGGGAATCGGCGCGCGCAGGTGAACCGGATTGATTTTCCCCCTTTCCCCCTCTGTTCCTTTGCCCCTTTGCCCCTTCCCCTTCAGCCCACCCGCCACAGGAGGGAGCCGGTCCATCCCCTGCTGCGTTCCCGGACAAGGCCGTCCTCCGCGATTCCCTCCAGACAGCCGTACACCACATCCCGAAGTTGTGCTTCCGTCCGCGAGGAAATCCCGGCGAAATACCGGATGAAATACCGGGCCGCGTCCTCCAGAGCCACTGTTTTCTCCCACTGGAGTTCCTCGAAGGATACCTCGGGAAAGCTTCCCTGAGCGTACAGAAGGTTCAACTGAAACAGGATTTCCGGGGGACGCTCATCCCGGGGGCTGTCCATGACTCTCGGCCAGAGTTCCTCCAGCGCCGTGTTCCTGCGGCGCTGCGCCCATCCTTTCAGGAAACACCATCCGCGGGAAGCGGCCTGCATGCGGGTAAACGCCTCCGGAGTCCGCATCGCCGGAGTCATGTTCGCGATCACGAGGTCAAACTGTCCCGACCAGCCCCGAGAGCCGAGATCGACTTCCCCCCAGTCAGCGTGAACGGGATGGACCGCGCCTTCCGGTTCCGGAGCCTGCTTTTCCCGCAGACGCCCGAGCATGCCCTCCGAAAAATCCACCGCGGTCACCTCCGCTCCCTCCCGAGCGAGCGCCAGGGCGAGTGTTCCGGTTCCGCATCCGATATCCAGCACCCGTGCGCCCGGCGCCAAAATCCCATGCCGATGAAACAATCCCACCGTATCGTCCAGGGTTTTCCGCGCCCGCGCATCGAAACCGTCGTCATATCCGAGGGAAGCGGTGTCCCAGAATGCGGAATCCACGGCGGTGTACGGCGCTTTCAGGAGGGAATCCCTCCATTTTCGAACCCAGAAACACGGCGAAAGCAATTCCATCGTATCCATCGAGGTGTCATCGGCCAAGATGAAACCCCTCCTTTCCAAAGTGAGGTGTATCCCGGGGCGTTGCTCACCCCCGCATCGAAATTCCCATGATGATGAACGCGAAGCATATCCCTCCCGCGATCCAGTCATTCAGCCGGAACGGGGCGGTCCGCTCGTCCGGGCAGATCATTCCTCCCCGGAGTTCCAGACTGATGGCGGTCTGCTCGGAAAAACGCATCACCGCGATGATCGCCGGAAGCGCGACCGGAAGCCATTGTCCGGGATTCCAGCACCTCCGCCAGCGCATTCCCCGGACGGTCTGCGCCTCGACCACGGCCTGCAATTCCCGGACGAGACGGGGCATGAGATTGATGACATGGGCGAGTATCTGGCAAAGCACGACGGGGAGCCGCAGCATGCGGAGCGCCTGGGCGATCTCACGGGGGTCGGTGGAAAGGACCACCGCGAAATTCACGAGAGTCAGGCTGAGGAATCGGAGCGAGTAGCGGGTTCCTTCCAGAAGCCCCCGGAACAACCCCTCCATCGGCGTCGGCTCCTTCCAGAGGAAGGAAAGAATGAAGAGCGCATAGAGCGCGGGCAGGCTCAGCGTAAACGCCCAGAAAATGAGCCGCACCTGCCCCAACCGTATGTTCCAGTATCGGATGCACAGGAGCGCCGCCGCGAGAAATCCCCCCAGCGCCGCGATATTGGAGACAAAAAACGCAAACACCGCGGTCGAGACGAGCACGGCGATTTTCACCAGGGGGTGCAGACGGCTCAGGGCGTTATTTCCGGGTGTACCATTCCATACATTCATGTTCATCGATCCGTTTCAGGGAGATATCCGTCGAGAGCGATCCGTTGGAAAGGATGAACGCCCGGTGGCAGGCCGCCCGGGCGAACGCCAGATCGTGGGTGATGACGATCACGGTCTTCCCCATCCCGCTCCATTCGAGCACGAGATCGCGGAGTATCCGCTGGTTCTCGAAATCCAGGGCGCAGGTGGGCTCATCGAGAATGATGATTCGTGGATCGTAGGCCGCGACCCCTGCAATGTTGATTCTCCGCTTTTCTCCATAGCTGAGGCTGGATGGATCCCGATCCAGGAAATCCCGCATCCCGAAACACTCCAGATACCGGGATATGCGATCCTCGTATACGGCGGGAGGTATGCCGAAATTACGGGGGCCGAAAGCGCATTCCTCCCGCACGGTCGGGGCGAATATCTGACGGTCCGGATTCTGCATGACATACCCAACATTCCGGAACCGGGAATGACGATCCTTCCCAGATGCCCCGCAGAGCCGTACTTCACCCGTTGCGGGGGAATACAGTCCGCACATGATACGGGCGAGCGTGGATTTTCCGCCGCCGTTGGGGCCAAGAAGGGCGACGCTCTCCCCTTCCCGGAGGACAAGGGAAATGTCATGCAGTATGGTCTGTTCCCCGGGATACCGGAAGGAAACCCCTTCCAGCGCAAGCGTCTCATCGCCGCATGTTGGCGGCGCGTCCGGCTCCGGGGGGAATTCCGGACAGGGAAGAGCCGCTTCCCTCACCCGTCCCGCCTCCACCCGGTATTGACGGTGGCAAAAACGTTCGAGGAGACGGAGGTTATGCTCGACAAGCATCACCGCGGTGTCGTGACGGCCGCACCAGTCGAATACGAACTCCAGGGTCCGTTCGACATGGAAAGGGTCGATATACTGGGTGGGCTCGTCAAGCGCCAGAACCTGGGGCCGCTGCATGACCGCCGCGCCCACCGCCACGCGCTGGGCTTCCCCCATGGAGAGTTCGCGGGGGTCGCGGGGGAGCAGCGCCGCGATGTCCAGTCCCTCCACCACCCGTTCCAGGTCCCTGCGCACCGGTTCTTCCGGCCATCCCAGGCGTCGCGGGGTGAAAAGCAGTTCATCCTCGACCGTACGGGCGAAAAGCTGAAAGGCCGGGTCCTGAAAAACAATCGCCGCGCGGGTGCGGTGGGCGTGATCGCGTATCTCGCGACGGATGGAGCCGGTCACCACGGCGGGAATGAGATCGGGGATCACCCCGGCGATCACCAGTCCGAGCATGGTTTTTCCACCGCCGGAGGGTCCGGTAACTCCGGTAAAACATCCCGGCGATAGTTCCATCGAAACACCGGAGAGCGCAGGAGATTCCATATGGGGAAACCGAATGCCGACCCCTTCCAGCGAGACCATCAGGTCGTTCTCCAGGCGCGGAGACGCTGCACCCAGCCGCTTCGCTCCAGGCTCCGCCACATCAGGAACGCCAGATGCGCGCCAATCAGGTTCACGATGGTCACCGTGATCAGGTTGACCCCGAGGAGAATCTTCACCACGGTGCTCCAGGGCATTCCGAAGAGCATCCGGACGCCCAGAAACGCCGCGGTATTGACCATGCCGCCCACGACTCCCGCGATGAGCAGGCGCGGATAGGTCCGGTTTTTCAGAAGCTGCATGAGACTGTCCAGAATGATCCCGTAGGCGAGCGCGGGGATGAGCTTGAAAAATCCGGGGATGCCGAAACTCGCGGGCTTGGCCATGACCGCCAGCAATCCCCAGACGATCTCGTAAACGATCAGGGTTCCGAACCGGTCCACGGTCAGACGGGCGACCAGCATCATCATGACCGGAATGACCATGTCGATGCGGATGATCTCGAGAATCCCCGCGGCGGAGAGAATGGGAACCACCACGAGGCCGTACGCGAAATCCAGCCCGATCATGGAAGAGAGGAAGAGAATCTCGACCGTGGTGAAATACGGTTTTGCGGTGTGTTGGAGCATGTTACATCCTTTATACCGGCGTCGATTCAATGTGGGATGAATGCAAAACGATCGTCTGAACCGGTGATGCGCGTGATGAAAATGATGAACGGCTGATGTAAAACGCTTTCATCAGCTTTTCATAATTCCCATCATTCGAATCACCGGTTCAGACCAGGGGGCTGTATTCTTTCCGGATGGGCGGGATACCCGCACGAAACATGTTTGCGAACAAGTATCCATAGCATTCGCGGCCCAAAGCGTCCCTGTGATTCAGCGTGTTTCCCGCATTCCGATCCGGAGAGAAGCCGTTATCAGAACCGGCTTTCAACCGTGATGAGCATTGTCCTGCCCGCCTGCCATTCGGACGTGGCGTATTGGTATTTCGTATCCATGAAATTCTTCGCCTGGAGCGAAATACGGTAGTTTTCCCCATAACAGAAACTCAGCCGGGCGTTGGAAACGGCGAATGATTCGTGCGAAGTCGATTCGTAATCATAGAAAAACCCGTCGCCGGTGAAATTATAGGTCACTTCCCCTTCGACACGATTTGTCCCGAGAGGCACATACCCGGACGCATCGACATTATACCGGTTCTTCGATGTCTGGTAGGTAAAGTCGCCCGGATCGAGGTAGGTATACGCTCCTCTGATCTTGAAAAAACGGCTCGGCGCGACCGTATACCCCAATTCGACACCCATTGGATTGTAATTGCCAAGGTTCATCTGACGATTGATCTTGGTGGTATCTGTCGACGCGCCGTTCTGCACAAAGACATAAAACGCGTTTACCGTATTGGCGGCATTGGCGTTGATCATGAGGTTCGTGACATTCATTTTGTAGAAAGTCAGTTCGGCCAGACCGAATTTCCCGAGCCGCTGGAACAATCCCACATCATAGTTCTTTGTTTTTTCCGGTTCCAGGCCGGGATCGCCGTAACTGCCGGTTGCTTTGGAGTAGAGTGACCACATCGAGGGCGCGCGGAACGCGGAGCCGTAATTGGCCTTGAGTGTCGTTTTCAACCCGCCAGACTCAAAAACATCATAGGTCACGCCCGCTTTCGGACTGAATACCGACCCGAATTCGGAATGCACATCGACCCGTCCGCCGAGAACGATATTCACTTTTTCGGCCAGCGTCCGGGTGTACTGCGCAAAAAAGGCGAGATTGTTTTCGTTGTACGACTGGTTCTTCGAGCCGTACACTCCGGAAAACTTTTCAACCCAGTATCCCTGGTACATTCCCGTCTTCGTGTTCTTTACATAGAGAGAATCGATTCCAATCGAAGTCATGCTCATAACCGTTTTCGCGTAGTCGACATCGGCGGTGTTATAGTTTCCGTCGAATCCGGCGGTCAACACCCCCATATTCGCAAGCGCCAGGGTATAATCGAGCATCAGTCCGGTTCGGGTGGTATGTGTCCCGGTTTTCAGATTGGACAAGTAGACCGTATTGTCGTTGTCGGTCTTGTTGACATAGACACGGCCGTTGAAAACGCCGCCGCCCGTCTGCCAGCGCGCGGTAAAATCGGTGGCGTAATACGTGTCCTTGTCTTCGCTGGGGGTCGACGCGGCCCTGCTTTCCCAGGTATTCGAATGAGCCTCCAGCAATGCGCCCGTTTGGAGATTCTCGGAAACATCATATTTTATTTTGTAGAGCCCGTCATAATTGTCCCACGTGTTCTTTTTCGCGGTCGGATAGTCCTGATCGGCATCGCGATACCCGAACGAAACGAAATGGCTCGTCTTTTCC
>CAYRTQ010000025.1:0-11461 GCA_964426865.1 uncultured bacterium | reverse complement strand
CCATACGAACCGTTGAGCGCATACTGGCTGGCCCCGACATCCGGACGGCCGTACCCTCGCCCGGTTGAAACATCCCCGCTCATGTTGAGTTCATGGCCCAGGGAGAGCCAGCCGTGGAATCCGGCCTGAGGTTTCCTCGTGAAAACGTTGATCACGCCGCCGGAGGAACGAGAGCCGTAGAGCGCGGATCCGGGGCCGCGCATCACCTCAACCCGCTCCACCTGTTCCGTGGGAATGGACAGCCAGTTGACTCCGCCGTTCCATGCATCGTTTATCGGGCGTCCATCGACGAGAACCAGGGTTTTCACCGAGCTGGGGCCGCCATTGAGCGAGCGGATCGAGACGCCGTTGTTTCCACCCACCGTGCCGCTGGTCCGGAACACGCTCACTCCGGGGACAAAATCGAGCATATCGCCGACATTGTAGGGCTGGAGATTCTGGATTTCCTCGCGCGAAATGATCGTGGTCGCCTGAGGGACGTTCTCCGGCTGCGATTCCTGTTTCGTGGCGGTGACAACCGTTTCTTCGGATGGGTAGGTTTTGAGCGAATCCGTCTGGGGAAAAACCTGAATGGGGAAAGCAGCGAACAGAAGAAGGGGAATCAAATACCGGTGTTTCATTACCACAGACCTCCGGGAAGTGTGTTGGTTGAAACGGGCATCCCTGTTTCATGACGTGGGAGAAGAGGGCTGCAATATAAATCCGGAGCGCTTGTAACACAATAATTATTTTGGTAACACGTTCAGGGTATTAAAATTATGATTGTGCCATCTTGGCATTACAAATTCGCTTTGCCGATCCCGGACCACCATAAAAAAAAGCCGCAGGAAGATATTCCATGCGGCCTTGATATGATATGCGGAGATGGCGATAAACTCAGGGAGCGGTCACGTTCCGTACTCCGGTTTTCCCCAGACGGTCTTCGAGCTGTTTCAGATACAGGCTCCGGGGCTCCACCTTCGTGTCGAGGGATTCGACATAGCCGTCGGGCCAGGAGTAATCGATGAGTCCGCGGTTGTAGATCATGGCGAAAAGGCCGGTTTGGCCGATGAAATAATTCTGTGCCGCGGGGGGCTTCTGCGTGATGAACATCCCCTCGCAGTTCCAGGCGAAGCTGTTGAACCCCATCCAGCGCGGCGGAACCGAGGTGGCGTACCGGAACGCGAGCGGGGCATGCACGTTGTCGTAGAGGCTGCCCACGACCAGGCTGGAATGGGGTTCGCTGCTGCCGTAGGGACGGGTGGCGACACAGTCGAGAAACACGTTCGGGCCGCAGGTGGCGAGACCGCCCAGCACGAAGGAATGCCTTCCCTGATCCGAGCGGCAGTTCCGGACCAGGCAGTGTTGCCCGCAGATATGGAAAGTGAACCGCCGTCCGCCCCCGCAGAATGAGACGGGTTCACGCGAGGTGCAGTCCCGCACCGTGGCGCGTTTGCTCCCGGTGTCGAGCAGGACGGCGCTTTTGGCGAAGTGGAGCGCGGTGATATCCCGCACCCAGGCATCACGGACATTGATCATCCGTATGAAATTCCAGTAATGCTCCTCGTCCGAACAGTATTCGAAGCCGGTGTAATCGGGACGGTCCATGTTCCCGAACTTTCTTGTGCGAACATCCGGATTGTAATCGGATTCCCCGCGCAGGTTTTCCACCCCGACGTGTGAAATGCGCCCGTCGTCCGTGTATTTCACCAGCTCGCCGCCGCCCCAGCGGGTTTCGATGGCCACGGCGAGCGGAATGTCCACGGTGATACGGTCGCCCTCGACCGCGATGACCGTGCGTTCGGAATCGTGACGGATATCTCCCGTCCATTTCGCGGAGTCGAGCCGGAGCGAATCGTACCAGGCCCGGTTGCCGTAACGACGGACGATGACCGGATCTCCGGTCCTGAATCCCGATGCCGAAGCCACCCGGAATGTCCGGCTCCCGAGGGGAACATATTCATCCACGATCCGCGATGACGCGCTCCGGTCCTCTTTCGCTCCCGAAGCTCCCTCGAACACCACCAGGCTGGTGTCCTGCAACGCACCGTAGGGCGCGCCCCTGAACCTCCCCCGCCCGAAAAGGACCGTGCCGTCCTCCCCCTGTCCCTCGCCTCGAAGCACTACGCCGCCCGCGGTGATCCGCAGGGGACGCGCCAGATCGTACCGTCCCTTCCGGATGAGCACCGCTCCCCGCAGGCCGGTGCGGTCCGGAGCGAGAGCGGACACCCGGTCGATGGCCGTCTGGATACGGGCGGCATCGTTCCCGCCGCCGGGTTTCACTTCCGCTTTCACCGGCGCTTTCGGGAGTTTCACTCCCCCGCCCATGTATCCGGCGTACGAGAAATCGGGGACCGTATTGCCCCGGGTGTCGGGAATGTACTCCAGGCGTCCATCCGGACCGGGATGGACCAGCCCGCTGTGATTCGCCTCGGGGAAAACCGCGCCCGCTCCGGCGAAAACCGCCAGCAGGACCGAGGCGATACCGAAGGCCGACCGCTTCAGGGCAGCGGCCAGGGATAGAGTCATGGCATTCCTTTCCGAAAAAGGTCCACATATCCAGAGCGAAAGACACCGGGCGGCGGAGAAGGGCGGGCGCGGGGGCCGCCCCCGCCGTCCCGTGCGATTACAAACGCCGTGGGGTGATCGTGATTACTTCGACAGGGCGTCCAGAGCGTTGGGAACGGTATCTTCCGGTTTCACGCTGTACCAGGACTGGATGACGGAGCCGTCCTCGCCGATGAGAAAGGAAGACCGGGTGATCCCGAGGCTGGTCTTCCCGCAGCGGATTTTCTCGCCCCAGACGCCGAAAGCCTCGGAAACCCCGTGGTCCGGATCGGAGAGCAGGGGAAAGCCCAGGGAATACTTGTCATCGAACTTTTTCAGTGCGGCGGGTTTGTCCGGGCTGATTCCCAGCACATCGATCCCGATGGATTTCAGATCGGGCATGGCGTCGCGGATGCTGCATGCCTGACGGGTGCAGCCCGGGGTTCCGGCCTTGGGATAGAAGTAGACCAGGACCTTCCGTCCAATGAAATCGGAGAGGCTGACCGGATTGCCGTTCTGGTCGGTAAGGGAGAACGCGGGAGCTTTGTCGCCGGAATTCAGGCAGGGCATGGGGACTCTCCTTTTTTGAATACTTTTCACACCGGGGGAATGATTGTCTGAACCGGTGATTCGAATGACTGGATTGGTACAAAGCCAATGAAAGCGAACCTGTCAGGAGTTCATCACGCGCACCACCGGTTCAGACCGGTTTTCCCCTTTTCCGTATCGATCTGAAACCGGTATCGTATCATTTTCATGCCGTTTCGGAATTTTGTTTCGCAGGATGAATCATACCATCATCCCCTGAAAAATGCAATACCTTCCCGTGTAAAAATCGGGGATACCGGCCACGTCGGCCCGGTTCCCTCTACTTCCCTTTGCATCCCCCTTCCAGAGCGTGTATATTTCCCTTGAACCCATACGGCGGCGCCCCGAACCCGGAACGATCCCGGCGGGAAAAGCCGTCACCCATGCAATCCGCCCAACGGGAGAGTCCATGTCCGAAGATACATCGAGCACGCTGACGTTCGCGGTGGTCGAGGAGCGGTCAATGCCCGCGAATCTCGACCGCGGAATCCGGGAAACCTTGGTCGAGTGTTTCCCCCACAATGCGGACCACTATTCGAAGACCCGCGACTGGCATTGCAGTCCCGCCTGGGTGGCGGTCGCCACCGCCCCCGACGGCACGGTGGCGGCGCACTGCGCCATGGTGGAACGGGAGGTCGAGGTCAACGGCGGCCAGATGGTGACCGTGGCCGGAGTCCAGGGGTTTTCGGTGCGTCCACCCTGGCGCAAGGCCGGGCTATCCGACCGCATCATGGCTTTGGCGCTCACCGAGGCGCGGCGTCGCGGAATCCAGGCCGGTCTGCTCTTCTGCCTGCCCTGCCTGGAGCGGGTTTATGGTCGAATGGGATGGCGGGCGGTCCAGTTCCCGGTGACCATGCTCGACGAGAGCGGGAATCCCGCGCCTCTTCCCGAAAAGAACATCGCCATGGCGATTCCGCTCACCATAGAATCCTTTCCCCAAGGTGATATCGACCTCCGGGGAACCGACTGGTAAGATGGAACGTTCTCTCCCCGTTCGGCGTGCAAAGTAAGGTTGATTCCGCGGGTTCAGCGGAGAAACGGAACGCATGACCGTCATTGGGGACGGCCCGGCTTTCGCTTCGGCTTTCCCGTGCTGACCCGGGCGGGGAATCCCGGTCACCGGCGCCGTTCCGCCGGATTTGTCACCTCATTGGTTCTCTTCAGACTCATCGTGGAGATTTCATCATGACTGTAATCAACTATCTGTCCGTGCCCGAACAGAATGTGGAAGACGGCGGCAAGAACGCCTCGATCCGCTGGATACTCACCGAAAACGAGGGCGCCGAGCACTTCTACATGCGCATTCTCGAACTTGCTCCCCGGGGCAGCACGCCGCATCATTCCCATCCCTGGGAGCACGAATTCTACGTGCTGGAGGGTGAGGGAAAGCTGGTGGGCGATGATGAATCCGTTCCGCTCGGGGTCGGTGACGCGGGAATCATTCTCGCCGGCGAAAACCACCACTTCGAGAGCACTCCTGGACGGAGCCTGAAATTCCTCTGCATGATTCCCTCCCGAAAGTGCTGAAAAGAAAGCGATGAAACGCCAGAGCGGTCAAGCCGGAAAGAAAAAAGGGAGCGGAATGGTTCCGTTTTTCGCTCCGGCGCTCTGGCGCTTCAATATCATGCGCCTCATGTTTCGGCGCTTCCCCCCTTTTTCCGGAGTATGCCATGCCTAAACCACTCTGCGCGCTGACCATGGGCGACCCGTCCGGAGTCGGCCCGGAGATCATTCTCAAAACCCTTTTCTCGCAACGGGCAATGGCCGCGGCGGATATGGTGGTCATCGGATTCCCCGGGCCGCTCACCCGCGATACCGTGATGCTCGGCATGGACCTGGTCATCAACCGGATTCATTCCCCCCGTAACATGGTTCACGGCCCGAACACCATCAATCTCATCGTTCCCGACGACCGTCTGAAAGTGCCCCTGGAGTACGGCGTTGTCGACGCCCGGTGCGGAAAGGCCGCCGCGCTCTGCATCGAACGCGCGGCGGAACTCGCTCTCGCCGGGGAGGTCGATGCCGTGGTCACCGCGCCCATCAACAAGGAATCCCTCCATCTCGGCGGGTATCCCTATCCGGGCCATACGGAGTTCCTCCAGCATCTCACCGGCGCGCCGGATATCGCCATGCTCCTGACACTCGGAGATTTCCGGGTGATCCACGTGGTCACGCACACCGCCATCCGCGATGTTCCGGACCTGGTGCGCAGGGAGCGCATCATCCGCACCGCCACACTCCTGCACGAGGCGCTGCGGCTGCTCGGCATCGAGCATCCCCGCATCGCCGTATCGGGGTTGAATCCCCATGCCGGGGAAGCGGGCCTTTTCGGGCGCGAGGAAATCGAGGAGATCATTCCCGCGGTGGAAGCGCTCCGGGCGGGAGGAATGGACATCACCGGCCCGGTTTCCCCCGACACCGTGTTCGCCCGTGGATACAGCGGGGAGTTCGACGCCATTGTCGCCATGTTCCACGACCAGGGGCATATCGCGCTCAAGCTGGCCGGATTCCGGTTCGGCGGCGAGCGCCGCGAAGTGGGCGGGGTCAATACCACGCTCGGACTGCCCATCATCCGCACCTCCGTGGACCACGGCACCGCGTTCGACATCGCCGGAAAAGCGGTGGCGAGCGATCAGAGCATGATCGAGGCGGTGGAACTTGCCGCGCGGATGGCGGAGGGGAGAAAGAAAGGGGCAGAGGCGCAAAAGCACGGAGGCGCAAAGAGGGAACACACCTGAGCCGGGATTCGCGTGGCCGGGGAATTGCCGGAATAAAAAGGCTGCGGGGTGGACCTCCATTACTCTACCAACCGGAAAGGGTGTAAGCATCGGTTGGCTGGCTTCGACAAGCTCAGCCAGCGGGCTAAGATCAGTACGGTTTATTTTTAAAAAGCCCTTTACCACGAAAGACACGAAAATCACGAAAAATGAAGGCTTCACCGGGGAAAATTTCGTGATTTTCGTGTCTTTCGTGGTTACATGAATGGTATTGGGGCTAAACTCAGCCAGCGGCGGACACTGAGCCTGTCGAAGTGTCGGAGTGTCGAAGCGCAGGCCACCCCATTCGTAACCTGGCCGCCCGGGACAGATCGCGTACCCTCCACGGGGATAACCAGATGGAATGCGAGGTCGGAGATGCTCTTTTCTCCGGCCTTTTTCATGGCCGGACGCGATGGGAATCCCCTTCACGCGCCGCACCGGATGAATATAAGATAATACTGGATTTTACATACTTTCTCATTATAATATGAAGAGGGTAAACAAGCGGGAGCAATGTACCTTTTTCCCCGCGCGGTCCGGTATCATCCCAAGAGGAAAGGAGTGCGTTTTGGTCAATCGCAGACGATTCATCGCGACTGCCGCCCTGGCCGGAGGCTCCGCGGCGCTCAGCCCCATCGAGGTCCTGGGTTCCCGTTACCAGACATCCGCCGGTTTTTTCGGAGTGCATGAATTCGTTGAAAACCACCCCGATTCGGTGTTCATCATGAAAACCGCCGTGGATGTGAAGACAAACAGCGCGGCGATAAAACAGGCGGCGCTGGATTTTTCGCGCTCGGTATTCGTGCCGAAGGCATCCGGAGTTCCGCTCACCACCCTGATTCCGGTCAAGCCCAATCTCACCAGCAGCTCCACCTCCAGTAAAAGCTATACGCTCGAATACGGCATGGGAATTGTCACCGACCCCCATTTCGGCGAGGGGATCATCGAGGGATTGAAGGAGCTGGGGCTTTCGGGCAGCCAGTTCTATATCCGCGAAGTGAACTCCCCCGAAGATTTCGGGCCGCGCGGATGGACCGGGATGGCCGAGCGCACCGGCGCCGATATCCGTGACCTGGATGGTGGAGTGGACGGCATCGGCGCGGAAAATCTGGTGTGGACAAGCACTCCCCAGGGTCTCTGGTACCGACGCATCCCCTATCTCTGGCCGGTCAACGCCGAAAACACCTGGATGCTCAATCTCGCCAAGTTCAAGACCCACGGCATGGGAGTCACGCTCTGCTGCAAGAACGTCCAGGGGACCATTTCCAAGCCCTACCAGCAGCATTGTTCCGGCCCCGACAGCTCGATGAGCATGAAGGCCGGAGACCGCAATCCCAACTACGCCACGGAGATCAGGGGCAATTACACCCGTCACAAGAACGCGGGAGTTCCCCGCTGGGACAGGCCCGGCGCCGATTTCAACTGCGGACTGGGCATGGAGACCTGGGCTTCCCGCTGCACGGACAACAATCTGGCGCTCCGGGACAGAATGGGCCTGCACATCATCGAGGGCATTTACGGACGCGACGGCAACGGGTTCCTGGTGGGACCGAACACGGGAACGGTCAATTCCTCCGAAGCATGGGATTACATGACAAACATCATCATATTCGGCAAGAATCCGGTCCATGTGGACAATATCGGGCACTGGCTGGCCGGACACGAGCCGGGCAACTTCGGGCTCTTCCATCTCGCCGCGGACCGGGGCATGGGCAAGGCGCTCAACCCCATGAATATCCCGGTCTACGAGTGGAAGGCGGACGGCTCCGCGAAGCTCACCCCCTTGACCGAATTCGCCCGGACTCCGCTCAAAACCTACTATCTCCAGCGGAACTACAGCGGCCAGACCGAACCCTACTTCCATCTCTGTGACGAACCCTACGATTACAAATCCGAACAGCCGCTGGGAGTGGAGGAGAAAGCGCGTCCGAACGCGTTCGCGCTCAGCCAGAACAAGCCCAACCCGTTCAACCCCTCCACCTCCATAGAGTACATCATTCCCAAGCCCGGAAACGCGCGGCTGGAGATATACAACGCCTCCGGGCAGCTCGTGGACGTGCTGACGGACGGGTATCAGGCGGCGGGATCCCATCTGGCGGTCTGGAATACCACCGGACGGGCTTCCGGAACCTATTTCTACCGCTTCCGGTTCGGCGGGCTGACCGAAACCAGAAAGATGATGCTGCTCAAGTAGGCTCTCGAAAGGGCGACAATCCGGAATTCCGCGCCTGTCATCCCGCGCCCGGTGGTTTGTTGTTGCGGAAGGCCGGTTTTTTCCGGAAATTGCCTCATCCGCCTCCGTTGCCCCCAAATTTCGCGTCCGCGCCGGAAACGGAGGCGGGGTTTGGGGGGACAATGGCCCACGAAACACGGGGGCGCACGGTTTCCGCATTTCTCACGGGGATTCCGCGTTTACACCTTTTTCAGAAAGAACCCGTTCCATCCATGAATATACTCATCTCGGTTCTCACCGGCGCATCCGTGGGAGTGATCGGCTCTCTGTTGTACTATGCGGTATTCAAGGCAATATGCCGTGGTTCCCGTTGCAGCGTCAATCTTTCCAGCCCTTTCCGCCTTGCGCTGCTCGGCATGATAATGGGCGCGATCATAGGCTTCCTTATCCTGGGCCGGTAATTCCGGCGGAGACATGCGCATGAAAAGAGGAGTGGCCGCCGGAACCAAAGCGGCCTCCAAGGCAAGGCGTGAAGATCCCGGCATGGAAATCACCATTGTCAGCGGGGAACGGTATGTTTCCTACATCGCCTGCGGACTGGCCTACTACATCGACGGCGTGGTGGAGAAACGGGAATCGCTCTTCGCCCGTACGCCCGAGGAATTCCGCGCGAAACAGAACATTTCCATCCTCCTGGACCACCGGGCGGAGTCCATCAATACCTACGACCGTACGGTGAAAGTGACCGACCTGAGCGCCGGAAAAACCCTGACGCTCGAATACGACCGTCTGCTCCTCGCCACCGGGTCCTCCGTGATCATCCCCCCCGTTCCGGGAGTGGATATGGACGGAGTTCATTCCCTTCATTCCATACCGGACGCCGATGCCATCAAGGCCCGTCTCGACTCGGGAAGGGTGCGGGAAGCCTGTATCGCCGGCGGGGGATTCATTGGTGTCGAAATGGCGGAAAACCTTGTCCGACGGGGTGTGCGGGTCGCGCTTTTCGAGCGGGAGGACCGTCTTATGGCCGGTCTCTACGACCCGGACATGTCCGCGCTCATTCGGGAACATATGGAATCGAAAGGGGTGCGGATATTCATCGGAACAGCGGTGGAGCGCTTCCTTGGAGAGGGATCCCTGCGGGCGACAATCGCGGGGGGGACGGAATACCCCTGTCAGATCGCCATCCTTGCGGCCGGGGTGAAACCCAACATACAGCTCGCCCGTGAGGCCCGCATCGTCCTCGGGCCCACCGGGGCCATCCGGGTGGATGCCGCCATGGAGACATCCGTGCGGGGAGTGTATGCCGCGGGAGACTGCGCGGAAACGATGCACCTGGTGAGCAGAAAACCCTTCTGGTTCTCGCTCGGGTCCACCGCGAACAAGCAGGGGCGAATAGCGGGCGCCAATATCGCGGGAGGGCGCAAGACATTCTCCGGGGTGCTCGGGACCTCCATTCTCAAGGTGTTCGACCGCGCCGCGGGACGCACCGGACTCAATGAGCGCGAGGCGCTGGAAGCCGGATTCAACCCGGTTTCGGTGACAGTCTCCATGCCCGCCATCTCCCACTACTATCCCGGCGCGGGGAAAGTCACCCTCAAGCTGACCGCGGACCGCGGCTCCCACCGTCTGCTCGGCGCTCAGGCTTTCGGTGAGGACAAGGTGGACAAGGTCATCGACACCATCGCCGCCGCCCTGACCGGCAGGGTTTCCATCCCCGATCTGACCAACCTGGACCTGGCCTACTCGCCGCCCTACTCGACCGCTCTCGGCGCCGTGCTCACCGCCGCCGAAGTACTGGAGAAGAAATTGGGGATGTGAGGAAAAACTTCGGGCCGGGGTTCGCGGGATACCGGGACCGTTGCTTTCTCTTTGCTCCTCTGCGCCTTTCCTTGCCCGCAAACGAATGAGCGATCACACCGGCAAGAAAGGATTTGAAACCTGTCTGGACCGGTGATATGCATAATTGAACTGATGAAAAGCTGACAAAGACATCTCTTTTCATCATCTTTTTATCACTCGCATCATGCACATCACCGGTCCAGACAATCAGTTAGCTCACCAGACGGTTACCCTTTCCCGAACCAAAGCCGGTTTCCGACGAATTTGGCGTCAGCCGCCTTCATGGAGAAACCGCATGCCCGCCGTCACGATGCCGTTGCGGTGCCGCCGCCCGGGAGCGGACTCCCGGTATTGGTCCGGCAATGAAAAAAAACTTGCGCTTTTGTCACTTATTCCATATATTGAAATATAGTAGGAAGTAGATATCTGGGCGCGCAGTACTATGCAAAAGATGAGCGGGACAACCACCAACGCGGTATATCGATAAACACGCCTTCGAATCCGGAAGGGGCGTCATTTCTCCCGGGGAATTCCCCGGTATTTCCGACGGAAAATGACTCGGCATCGCGGACATCCCCATAGCATAATACATCGTTTCACCTCCCCGTATCACCTCCTGACGGTTTCCCGTACGGACGCCGGTCAGGGCCGACATCCTGAAATCCATTATCCTTTCCCCTGAAAAGATGTACTTCCCTCCTGATGGGGAAAGCGCATCTCCGGTTTCCTTATTCCGCCTTTATGGCGTTTACTATAGAATGACGCGGCGGCGTTCCCTTCCCGGTCACGGACGGGAAGGTCTGGAACGCCGCCCGCGCCGGCATGCATCGCGCGCCCGCCGGAACCGTTTGAAAAGCGGTCTCGCCGGGCGTTGCGGTCATGTGTGGCAAGGAGGGGCAAGCATGAAACGGATAAACCTGAAAATAGTGTTGATCCTGTTTCCCTGCATCCTGTTTCTTCAGGACTCCACCTATCCGGAACAGAAGAAGATTGGAACCATCTTTCCCGTCGCCCAGGCGATTGCCGGCGGGGGAGGAAACATCGCGGAATATTCGTTTTCCAGCATCGCCGAAGATGCGGTGGAGCACATCGTGTACATCTCCGCGAAGAGGATGGCCCGCCGGACTCCATTCAGCATGGGGCCGCGTGAACAGCCCTTTCCGGGGCCGGATTCCGAACCGCGGAATCGTTCACAACTGGAGAGCAGCGTGGGATCCGGGGTGCTCATCAGCAGCGACGGAATCGTGGTGACCAACAATCATGTTGTCGAGGGGGCGGTGAGAATTACCGTGACCTGCACCACGAAACGGCAATTCAACGCCTCGCTGGTCGGTACGGACCCGAGCACCGACCTTGCGGTAATTCGTCTGGAAGAGAAGTGCGATGAACTGGAGCCCATACAGCTCGGAGACTCGGACAAGGTTCGGGTGGGAGATATGGTGCTCGCCGCGGGCAATCCCTTCGCGCTGAACCGCTCGGTGAGCATGGGCATCGTTTCGGCGCTCCAGCGGGCGAATTTCGGGGAGGTGGAATACGAGAATTTCATCCAGACCGACGCCGCCATCAATCCGGG
>CAYRTQ010000024.1:0-22069 GCA_964426865.1 uncultured bacterium | reverse complement strand
AAGGCCGGAAAGGGGGCTGCCTTTGCTACGGAGATTGATTCAAACTTGGTATGAGCTCCTACCGCTGGCTGAGCTTGTCGAAGCCAGCCAACATACCTCCGCACTCTCTGATCGACAGAGTAAAAGCCTGTAACCGAGGCGTTTTCGGGGGTCGGGAAGTCTTCTCCCCTCCCGCCTCTTTTACCGGTTTCCCCCCGGACGCTCCCGCAGGTTGGGACGATCGGCCAGGTTGATGACAACCTCGCTCGGTTTGCCGAGGGACCCCAGCCTGTTTACCACCCGCACTTTCAGCGCGTTTCTCCCGGAATGCAGCACCCAGGGGAAGAATTCCGAGGAGGGAGTCCATTCCCCGTCATCGAGCTGCACCAGGTAGGTGTCGAAATTCGGGGTGAACGAGGTGAACCGCAGGAATACCCGGTCGTTTTCCGGGCCGGTGGACGCGTACATTTTCACCCGGTTGAGAGTGGGCCAGTAATCGGCGTCACGATCGGTGAAATTGGTCTGGTGGCGCTGACGCGGCGTGCGGCTGTCATACCAGTTGATGTAGTCCGCCCAGCCATATTCGGAAAGCCCGTGGCCGAGCGGCTGGGGATCGTTCTGTTCCAGCCAGTTGTCGCGGGGCATCATGCGCATGTACGAGGCGTTGGCGATCCCGCAGAAGAGGCTGTCGCTGGCCGAACTGCGCGGCCAGTTCTTGTCGAGCGTGCCCGCCCCGACCGGGCTTTCGGGGGGATTCTTGTGGTACACGACCGGATCGGTATGCCAGTCGATGGGATGATCGGGATGGAAGAGATCGAGATATATCCGGTGAAGTTCCCGAAATCCCAGAGGCTCGCCGGTTTTCTTCGAGTAATTGTAGACATTGGATCCCTGCATGGGGTCGAGGAACACCCATTTGCCGTAATCGTTGCTCCAGGCCTCCACCACCTCATGACCCAGACAGTTCTGGAGACGCGCGGGGATGCCGAAGGACTGGAGCGACTGGATGAGAACGATGGCGAAATGGATGCACATCCCGCCGCCGCCCTCACGGTCGATGCGGTCCAGGATTTCCAGCGCATCCCAGGAAGGATACTGCAGCGTCGGATCGACCCACACCCAGCGTTTGGCGGTGTAATCGAGAAGCTTCACCATTATCTCGAACTCGGTACGGCTCCCCCCGACCACCTGGTCCAGCTTTTCGCGTTCCCGGAGGGTTTTCAGCTTGGGGTCGTCCCAGGGCTCGTATGCGCCATAGACCGAGGAATAGAGGATATCCGGGTTTTCCAGGTCCGCGACATAGATGTTGTCCGGGAGATGGTCCACGCGGGTGACCGTGCGTTCCACGGAGACCGATTTCACCAGGGGAGTGACACGGGGGTCGGTGGTGGAGAGCACCGCTTTCCACTGGAAGAACCGTCCACCGGGATCAGTGGATTCCACACTTGCCGAAGGGCCTTCTCCCACGGTCCGGTATTCGCTCCAATACCCCGCCTCGGGATCGGGTCCGGCGCCGTGGCGGACTTGCCAGATGATCTTCGCCCCCGGAGGCGTTTCGCCCGCAGCGGTGATTATCACTTTCCCCACCCTGCTCATGGGCGCGAGAAATCCGTCCTCCGGAGCATGCCAGAGATCAATCACCGGGCTGGCCAACTCACCCTGCGGGGAATGACGGTCCAAACTGAGCCGTACGCTGAGTTCGCCCTCCGCGTTCCCCTCGGAACCCAGCGCTCCCCGTTTCCAGCTTTTGCCGCCATCGGCGCTGACCAGGGAATTACGCCCGGCCTGCGAGGGATCGCCGCCGCCGCGCGAGAATTCATCCTTACGGCTGAACATGATGCCCCACCGGTCCTTTTCATTGCCCTCGGGGCAGGAAAGCAGGATGGTGTTCATGCCCTTTTTCAGCCAGGAGGGATCGAAAGAAACCCAGCGGAAATCCTGGCCGTTGGTGCAAGAGGACGGATCGTACGAGGTTTTGTGGCCGTTGATCGTGACATTCAGCGGCTTTCCCCCCGCGCCCTTGATTATGAACACCACCCAGGCGCCGTTGGCGCGGGGGTCGTCGAGCCACAAATCTTTCCGCGCCATACGGTCGCCCGCGACATACTGAATGAACGGCCCCTTTTCGGAACATCCCGAACCGGGGGCGTCATCCTGCACCAACTGCATGTCGGAGAGACGCACTCCGCCCGGATCGCGCATGACATTCCGGGCGAATCCGGCGTCGTAGGCGCGCCCGGCGGTGAATTCCTCTTTTATATCGACGGTGCTCTGTTTTCCCCCCGCGGCGAAAACCGAAGGGGCCATGACGAGCAGCATGACAGTGGCGATTTGGAACAGGGTGCGCATGAAAAAAGCCTCCCGGAGGTATGCGATGCGGTATTTCCGCTTTATTTTTTGTGAGAACGGTATAATATTCCCCATCGAACCATTTGTCAACAGCAAACCACTATAAACCCATTCACCTGGACAGCCCGTATCATGAACCATAACAGACGACCGTTCATCGGGATTACCTTCAAATGCTGCAACGTGTATACCCGTATCTACCTGAACCGCGCGGGCGACGCCTACGAGGGAATCTGTCCCCGGTGCTACCGGAGCAAGGCGGTTGTGGAGGTGGTGGAACGGGGCGGAACGAAGGACCGGTTTTTCGAGACGGAACGATAGTATTCTGCCAAGTCGAAGGTGTAGTGTGGATTGCGCTTCTACACTTCGACAGGCTCAGTGTCCGAAGACTCAGCGACCGACGCTGGCTGAGCTTGTCGAAGCCAGTTGATAGAGAAGACTCAACCCCACACTATCGACTTAACAGAACAAAAGCTTCTCCCCCGCTCCATTCTCCGGCACATCCCATTCCTTCTCTCCGTGGTCAAAAATCTTGCGGGAAGCACTCAAATTTACCTATGCATCACAAAAATATAATATTATAATATATAAAGCAAATATATACCCTCTATTTACTTCCCTCGCGAACCCCCGTCCTCATGAATCTCACCCAATACCACAGGGAGATGCCATCATGCGACAACTTGATGCTGTAAAACGATATATGGTTAAGGAGGGCCTGTCGATCGGGTTCAAGCTCCTGCCGTTCATCAGCGAAGACCAGATGCTCGGCATCATGAACTCACAGTTGAACGACTTGTGGCCCGACGCCCGCAGGTTCCTGGAGAAACTGCTCGTGGTGAGCAAACGGAAATTCCAGGATGCCTCGCCGAACTGCCGTGAGAAAGCGCTGACCGGCTTTCTCGCCAATACATTGCTCTATGGAATCCCGCGACGTGACAAATACCGCGACGAACACGGATACACTCCGCCGCTCACCATTCTCATCTCGCCCTCCATGCGCTGCAACCTGCATTGTTTCGGCTGTTTCGCCTCCGAATACAACAAGGCGGACGATCTCGACATTTCCCTTGTCGACCGGGTATTCACCGAAGGCAAGGACATGGGGGTCTATTTTTATACCGTTCTGGGAGGGGAACCGTTCATACGGGAGGATTTGTTCGATCTCTACGAGAAGCACAACGACGCCTATTTCCAGGTTTTCACCAACGGCACATACATCGATGAAAAAATGGCGGACCGTATCGCCAAGGCCGGGAATCTCTACATCGCGTTCAGCATCGAGGGTCTGGAGGAATACACTCGTAAAAGGAGAGGCCCGGGAGTGTTCGAGAAAATCATGAGAGCCATGGATCTCCTTCGCGAGCGGGGTGTCTTCTTCGGCTACTCCACCATGATCACCCGGGAAAACAACGATCTGGTCCAGAGCGATGAATTCGTGGACTGCATGGTGAACAAGGGATGCATCATGGGATGGTATTTCGCGTACGTTCCGGTGGGAAGGACTCCTCGTCCGGAACTCATGCCCACCCCGGAGCAGCGCATCAACCGTATCAAACGTCTTCGTGAAATCCGCGCGACGAAGGATATCGTGGTTTCGGATTTCTGGAACGACGGCCCCATCGCCCGCGGCTGCATCGCGGGAAGGAAATACATCCACATCAACAACACGGGTGAGGTGGAACCATGCGTCTTCTGCCATTTCGCCACGGAAAACATCAAGGACAAGTCCTTGGGGGAAATCTTCGCCTCCGATTTCTTCCGTGAAATACGGAGCCGTCAGCCCTACACCGAAAACCTGATGCGGCCCTGCATGATTATCGACAGCCCGCAGGTGCTCCGCGAGGTGGTGGCGAAAACCGGCGCGCACCCGACACATCCCGACGCCCAGAAGATCATCGAGCCGGAACTGGCGGCCTCCCTGGACCAGTACGCCCAACAGTACGCCGAACTCTGCGCTCCGGCCTGGACGGAATACATCGATGTGGAATACGACGGCGTGCTCACCCACGGCGCCTGATGCGAACAGGCGGATCGAAGCCGGTTGCACGAAAACGCATATACGGTGAGTTTGTTTGAACCCGGATACGCGTGATTACAGGACGATCATGATACCGGATTCTTTCATCGCGTGAATCCGGGTTCAAACGGCGGAACAATCCATATTTCAGCGCTGGAACCGGCACTTCACATTTTTTCTGACGTTTCGCGCTTTTCTATGGGTAGATGCGATGACCGGACAGGCCTGCTTTTGCTGGTTGCACTGGCGCTTCGGTGAGGTAAGGAATGCTCTACTCCTCCCACTTCCTCTGAACTTTTCTGGCGCGCCCAGAAAAGCGCCAAAAGAAAGCGGTCCGTGGAAAACCGCATCATTTCCGTTTACCCACAATAAACAGGGCCGCTTTTTTCCTTCTCAAAGATCGATATTCACTATCTCCCCCGATCCGGACTTCCCTACAGGGTTTTTTCCTCCCAGAGATACTCTCACGCTCTCTTTCACGAACGTTTTTCCCTCTATTCCGATCCTCCACCGGAAATTCCACACCGCGCCCGTCAAACCCACCTCCGCCGCCAGATGGTTCCGATGGCTGGTCAGTTCCCCCATGACTTTCTTTCCGAAGGGACTATTCCGCGCGTCCTGTTTCACCGTTCCGGTGAATTCCACAACGATCTCTTTTTCGCGGGTCCGTTGCGTCTTCCAGACCCCGTTTTCAAACAGCGCATCGAACGCCTCGCCAATACGGGTGGAGTCGGAGGGAACGACCGCTTTCCGTACCACGAATCGGCGGACCGATTCCGGAGTTACCCGATCCACCCGTGAGGAATCACGATCTGATAGACGGCATTCTCTCACCAAACCAACATACCGGACACTGTCCACCGGCTCCGCAAGATAGGCAAGGATCATCGCGGCGCGGACGGGGACCACCCGCACGATCATCGACCGTCCCGTGTTCTCCAGGATGTACGGCTCATGATGACTATCCAGAAACGCGGTGATCTCCGCGGCACGGCACGGCTCCATGCTTCCGAAAAGGGGCTCGGCGGGACGTTCGCTTCCCCCGCACCCGTAAGCGAGGATCACCGCACCGAAAACCAGAGTGCTCCATGACAATTTCCGAACCCGCATCTTTTCTTTACGGGATACGGCGCAATACCGTTCGTTTAACCACGATGACACGAAAATCACGAAATTTCACCCGGTGAAACACTCTTTTTCGTGGGTTTCGTGGTTGAGGGTTTTTCGCTTTTCGTCTAAAAAACAAACCGTATGGGGATAAGACGGGAATATCCTGGATTTTGCATCCATGCCTGACAATCTGAACCAGAAAATGTTTATGCCCGATCCATTCGGGCGCTTACCATACGATACTGCGGGATATATCCCGGAAGAATGAATCGATGGCCAAAAGTAATGATGGGCGCGTCCTCATTCCTCGATCAGCGCATCCACATGCTTCCCGGCGGATTCGGCGAGCGAGATCAGATTATACCCGCCCTCCAGAGTCGAAACCACCTTGCCCGCGCAATAGTCGTCGGCGAATTTCACCACCTCGCGGGTGATTCGATAGTACGAATCCGATTCAAGCAACAGGTCCCCGAGCGGGTCGTCCTTGTGGGCGTCGAACCCCGCGGAGATGAGCACGAATTCGGGCATGAACATGTTGACATAGTCGGCGAGGCGCCCCTTGATGACCCTCATGAAATCCTCCTCGCCCGAACCGGGGGGAACCGGAGCGTTGAGCACCCCGCCGGAATGGGTATAGAGTTTGGAATTCAGCCCGGTTCCGGGATAATGCGGATACTGGTGGATGCTGCACAGGAGGATGTCATTGTCTCCGGAAAGCATTTCCTCGGTGCCGTTGCAATGATGAACATCGAAATCCACGATGAGAATTTTCTGAATGTGATGCTTGTATTTCAGATGACGGGCCCCGATGGTGATGTTGTTGAACAGGCAGAATCCCATGGCCTGCGAATACCGGGAATGATGACCGGGGGGACGCACCGGACAGAACGCCCGATGATATTTCCCGGCCTGGACCCCGTCGATGGCGGTGATGACCGCTCCCGCGGCCCGCAGCGCGGCCTTGTACGATCCGGCTGAAACCAGTGTGTCCGGGGAATCGATATACTGCGGAGAGGATTTCCCCGTGGTCTTGACCCGTTTGATGTACTCCGGGCTGTGGACATATTCGATCTCCCCGGTTTCCGCCAGACGCGGCATGTCCCACACCAACTGATCCGCATACCGTTCCTTGCGGAGTTCATCGACAATCACTGTCACCCTTCCGGGACGTTCCGGATGGTCGATCTGGGTGATGTGATTCAGGAAATCATCATGATAGAGAATTCCGACCATCTCCGGACCCTCCTTTTTCAATACATTTGCGCATTTACCATCATACAGGGAAAAGTACACGCACCTTCATACCCGCACAAGGGGAAAAACCCTGGTGAATACAAATTTTTGCGTCCGGTACGGTAATCGCGACAAAAGCGTAACGGATGCGATCCGCGCCCATACAGTGAGAGTCCATCATCGTTCTGGAAACACTGTTCCATTCTCTCGGCCCCTGTTGCCCGCTTCGGGTTCTGTCGTCTATCGTATGAGAGGAGGGACACGCGATGCAAACCGTGGAAATTGACGGGACCACGAGTATTATCACCAGAATAAAATACGCAAAGACATGAATAAAATCAGAAATAATACGAGAAAGACATAAAACAACTTGACACAATACGCATCGTAATCTATTTTGTCTTTTACAAGGAGGATTCAGCGCCCATGGATGAAACCGATCTCCAGATCTCGTATTACCTCGGACAGAACGGCCGCATGTCCAACCGTGAAATCGCCCGTCGTATCGGCATCACCGAAGGCACGGTGCGTCAACGCCTTGCCGCTCTCCTGGAAAGCGGGGCGCTGCGGATTACCGCCCAGTTCAACATCGAATCGGCGCCGGAGGCCTACATCGCCCTGGTCGGTTTGAAAATCGACGGGCGCAGGCTTCAGGAATGCGCGGAAGAGGTGGATCGTCTGCCCTCCGTGCTCACCACCATGATTGTAACCGGGAGATATGATCTCATCGCGACAGTTCTGGCGCTCTCCCACCAGACCCTGGTGGAATTCGTGACCAATCAGCTTTCCCGTATTCCGGGAATCAAGGACTCCGAAACGTATGTCGTTTTGAAGAACATCAATCACTGGATTTCCGCCGATCAGCTTTCACGGACCATCGGAGAAAAACGTGAACCAGACCCGGAAGAATCGCACCGTGGATAGCCGGTAGAGCTGTACTTCACGTCCGAGTCTCCGGGGTCATTCAGGAAGGTAGGTGCGCATGAACAGCAAGGATATCTGTATCGGAATCCCACGGGAAATCCTTTCCGGGGAACGCCGGGTGGCCGCCATACCCGATACGGTGCGCAAGATGACCGCGACCGGCGCGCGGGTGCTGGTGGAAACCGGAGCGGGCGAAGGCTCACATTTTTCCGATGACTCCTACCGTGCGGCGGGAGCGGAGATCGCGGAGGGTCCGGGGGCGGTTTTCCATGAATCGGATGTCGTTCTCAAAGTCAAGGAGCCCAAATACAACACCGCCCTGGGTTGTCATGAGGTCGACATGATGCGCGAGGGTCAATACCTGGTGGCGTTCCTCCATCCGGCGAACCCTGGCAACCATGAAATGGTGAAAAAACTTGCCGAACGGGGAGTTATTTCCCTCACCCTGGATTCCGTTCCCCGCATTTCACGGGCGCAGGCCATGGACGCGCTGACCTCCATGAGTACGGTCGCCGGATACAAGAGCATTCTTATCGCGGCGGACATGTTGCCGAAATTCCTGCCCATGGTCGGGACCGCGACCGGGATGATCCAGCCCTCCCGCACCCTGGTGGTCGGAGCGGGAGTGGCCGGACTTCAGGCAATCGCCACCGCGAAGCGTCTGGGTTCCGTCGTATACGCGGCGGATATTCGTCCGGACGCCTCAGAACAGGCGGGCAGCGTGGGAGCGAAAATCATCGATCTCGGGATTCCCCGTGAACTCGCGGCGGAGCCCAACGGGTATGCGCGCAAACTCCCGGACGATCTCCTCCGGAAAGAACGCGACATTCTTCGGGATGCGGTGGAAAAGTCCGACATCATTGTTCTGTCCGCGCTCATTCCCGGGAAACTCGCTCCGGTCATTGTCACCGCAGATATGGTGAAATCCATGAACCCCGGATCCGTCATTGTGGATATCGCCATCGACCAGGGAGGAAACTGCGAGCTGACCGAACCGGGGAAAATCATTTCCCATAACGAGGTTTCCATTGTCGGCATCCAGAACATTCCAGGGATGGTCGCCATGAGCTCCACCTGGATGTTCGCAAACAACATACTCAACTTCATACAGATACTGCTCAAGGACGGGGTGGTTACTCTGGACAAACGCGACGAAATCATTTCCTCCTGTCTGCTTACCGCCGGTGGAAAAATCGTGCATGCAGGTGCGCTGGAATCCATGGGCCTGAAACCCTGATTACGGAGGATTCGACATGGTATGGCTCATCCTCGTTTTCGGTATCGCCAGCGCGGTCGGATACAAAGTGATCAGCGAGGTGCCCAGTCTGCTTCACACCCCGTTGATGTCCGGAATGAACGCGCTTTCCGGAATCACCGTTCTGGGAGCGCTCCTTGCGACCGCGGGCGCGGCCCAATGGCACAGCAGTCTCCTGGGCGCGGCCGCCATTATCCTCGCCACCATCAATGTGGTGGCGGGGTTCATGGTCACTGACCGCATGTTACGGATGTTCAAGGAACGAAAAACCGTGGAGCGTCCCAAATGACACTTTCCATCGAAACCGTGTTCGGAATGTTCTTCGCTCTGGTTTTTCTGGAGGGCGTTCACCTCATGAATTCCCCCCGCACCGCGGTCTCCGGAAACCTGCTGGGGGCGCTTGGCATGCTCGGCGCGGTTATCGTGACCATGACGGGAGCGGGATTGCTCAGTGTAAAGGTGCTCTGGATATCCCTGGCTATCGGAGTTCTGATCGGATATTTCCTGGCGATCAGGGTAACCATGCTGGGAATGCCGCAAATGGTGGCGCTCCTGAACGGACTGGGGGGCGGCGCCTCGGCGGGCACGGCATTTGTGGTGATCGGTCACGGGAATAACGACAGCGTTACCCTGATCACCGCCGCTCTCGCCATAATTGTAGGGGGAATCACCCTGAGCGGAAGCGTTGTCGCGGCGTTGAAGCTGGCGCGGCTCATGCCGCAGCGCCCCCTGTCGTTCCCCGGCCAGTCTCCGCTCAACCTGGTTATCATCATGGCCGCCATCGGTATAGTTTCGGCTATCTCTTTCCTTCCTTCTGCTGACATTCCCGGTATCGCGTTCCTGATCCTCACCGGCTCCCTGCTCTTCGGCGCTCTCTTCACCATCCGTATCGGGGGAGCGGACATGCCGATTTCCATTTCCCTCCTCAATTCCCTTTCCGGACTTGCGGCCTCGATCACCGGTTTCGCGGTTCGGGACCCGCTTCTCATCGCCACGGGCGCGATTGTCGGCTCCGCCGGACTCATTCTCACCCGTATCATGTGCCGGGCCATGAACCGCTCTCTTCCCGAAATCATTTTGGGGCGAACCACTGCCATGGTCGCAGTCACCTCCCCGGCGATTAGCGCGCCTCTCCATACAGAAATGACAGATTCACCCGTTCCATACCGGGAGGACCAACCCGTATCCATTGAGCACGATCCCATCGAGAAACTCCGTAACGCCGCCTCGGTCATCATTGTTCCCGGATACGGGATGGCGTTGTCACAGGCGCAAGACCGGGTAAAAGCTCTCTACGATTATCTCGAAACGATGGGAAAGGATGTCCGTTTCGCCATTCACCCGGTCGCGGGCCGTATGCCCGGACATATGAACGTTCTGTTGGCCGAGGTCGATATCCCCTATGAAAAACTCTATGAGATGGACTCCATCAATCCCCTCTTTCCGGAAACCGACATCGTGATCATCGTGGGAGCGAACGATGTGGTAAACCCGGCTGCTTCGACCGAGCAGGGGACCCCCATCTATGGCATGCCCATTCTCGACGCCGGTGCGGCACGGTTTATCATCATTTTCAACAAGGACGCCCGTCCCGGTTACGCCGGTGTGGAAAATCCCCTGTACACACGGAAAAATGTCGCCCTTTTCCTGGGAGATGCGGCTGAACAAATTGATGAAGTGATGAAGATACTGAATCAGAGTGATTCCATGGGTGCTACCGTGACAATATGATACATATAACCATCCCACGACCTGTTTCTATGCAATTCCAAATATTGCCGAAGTCAGCTCACGAGCGCCAGAAGGGACTTTCCATCATTTAGAACCTATCCATCATTAGAGAAATCGTATAAATTCATAAGGTCCTCCTCCCATAACCCTCGGTCACTTGCCGCTCCGCGGGAACTGCGTTGTCCCCGGAGGGCGAGGGGTCCCAACTCGTACGGAGCGCGAACGGAGTGCGTTGCAGGGGGTTGCTTCCCCACGGACAACTATATCCTTATTTACGGATAGTACTCTGTCAAGTCGATACTATTGGGGAAACGTGTTTCCGATGTGCTGGCTTCGACAAGCTCAGCCAGCGGTGGGCGCTGAGCCTGCGGACACTGAGCTTGTCGAAGTGTCGAAGTGTCGAAGTGTCGAAGCGCAATCCACCCATCTGTATCGACTTGACAAGGTAGTCGCCACTTATCGCCCGGTTATGTAAAATATACATGGCGGTGACTCAATACTATGAACGGGCATCCTATCATCATGTATTTATGCTGGGAACGGGAGGCGTGTTCCGCTCACTTTCCCAAGAATTATAATCCGGCATTCAATTATTCGTTTCTTCTCCTCGTGTTACATGCTATATTAAAAGCTACTCTTAATTATTCCTTTTCGTATGTTGACTCACTCGAGGCTCCGACGCCGGAAAGAACTTGATTGAAACACCCTCTCATCATTCAGGGCGGAATGGGTATCGGCGCCTCAAACTGGCGAATCGCACGTGCTGTCTCCAAATCCGGACAACTCGGAATGGTTTCCGGGGTTGGACTGGATACTATTTTGGCCCGAAGACTTCAGGATGGAGATCCCGAGGGTCATGTGCGTCACGCCTTGGAACATTTCCCGGTTCCTGAAATCGCCACACGCATCATCAAGGATTATTTCATCCCCGGCGGAAAATCTCCGGACGCCCCCTATAAATTCGTCCCCCTGCACACCGCTGTCGAAAACCTGCCCCTCTGGGAACTGACTGTCGCCGCGAACTTCGTGGAAGTATTCCTTGCCAAAGAGGGCCATGAGGGTGTGGTGGGCATCAACTATATGGAAAAGGTTCAACTCCCGAACATTCCGGCTTTTTACGGTTCCATGCTGGCGGGGGTGGACTATGTCATCATGGGCGCGGGTATCCCACGCGAGATTCCCGGCATACTCGACCTTCTGGCGGAAAATCGTGAATTCACCACGAATTTACATGTTGAGGGTGCGGCGGGGAACGATCAGTATACCGCCACATTCGATCCCGGAAAGATTCTCCCCGGTGATGCGCCTCCCCTGAAACGCCCGGTTTTCCTCGCCATCATTTCCTCCGCCGTACTCGCCCTGACTCTTGCCAGAAAAGCCAACGGACGGGTGGATGGATTTGTTATCGAGGGCACTTCGGCGGGCGGACATAACGCGCCCCCACGCGGCGATCTTCAGTTGAACACACGGGGTGAACCGATTTACGGTCCCCGTGACGAGGTCAAACTGGCGGATATCCGTAAACTTGATCTGCCATACTGGCTGGCGGGATCATATAGCGAGCCGGGAAAACTGAAAGCCGCACTGGACCTGGGTGCGGTAGGGATTCAGATCGGAACCCCGTTCGCGTTCTGCAATGAATCGGGAATCACCCCGCAAATAAAGGAAGCGGTGATACGCAAGGCGGTGGAAGGGAATTGCGATGTTCTCACCGATCCCCTGGCCTCTTCCAGCGGTTTTCCCTTCAAGGTTGTGAGGTTGGAGGATACCGTTTCCGAACAAAAGACTTATGAATCCCGCCCGCGTATCTGCGATTTAGGGTACCTTCGGAAAGCGTACAAGCGCCCCGATGGCGGTCTTGGATATCGTTGCGCCTCGGAGGATGTCGCCACCTACCTTCGCAAGGGCGGGAAAAGGGAAGACACAGTCGGTCGTAAATGCATATGCAACGGTCTGGTAGCGGCAATCGGCCTTCCCCAGATTCGAAACAATGGTTTTCGGGAAATTCCCATTGTCACCGCGGGTGACGGCCTGAATACCATATCACGATTTGTGCGACCAGGGGAATATTCCTATTCCGCCGATGATGTCCTCCGAACCATTCTCTCCGAACTGGAATAACTCCCGCTGTTCCCGATACAGACCCGGGTATACCGCAACGGTGATATATATCGCGGGTGAGAGTATCTTCAAACGTTTTCATTCCGTACATTCTGTTTCCAACCGTTCGGCCCCGGATACTTCCGTACATCCCCCATACCTCGCTCTTCATGGTTCAATAATTTTTCCCCGGTGCGCCTCTCCTGCACCACCCCATTCTCTTCTCACAACCCGTTTCAGAACAAAAATATACCGTTACCCCTGCCGGTATACGAATACGCGCCATAAAACGGTCTTGACAATATTTGATATTCTCCATTATATTACATAGCTTTAGAGAATGTCGGTCAATAACTTCAATTACCATACAGCCGCACGCAAAAGAAAGGAACCTTTCCATGAAAAGAACGTTTCAGCCTTCCAACAGGAAGAAAGTGAACAAGCACGGCTTCCGTCTCAGGATGTCCACCAAGGACGGTCGCGCCGTTCTCGCCCGTCGCCGTAAGAAGGGCCGGAAAAGCCTGTCCTCTTCCGATCGGTAACTCATGTATTTCAGTGTAGATACGAAGACCGCCACACGCATTCGGAACAACGGTTTTTATTTGCGGGGCAAAATGATCAGCCTGCGATACCTGCCCGGAGAAGCATTTTTGTATTCCGCCGTGGTATCGAAAAAACAGGGAACCGCCACGCGCCGCAACCGTATAAAACGTATAATACGGGAAATGATGAGAGCCGGGAACGGAACCTACCCCCCCGGCTCCTATCTCGTTTACTACAATGGCACTTCCGCACAACTGGACCGTAACGAAATCTCCGCAAACATCAGAAGTCATATGGAAACAATTCAGCGCAGGAATTCCCGGTAATCCAGGTTGTGCCGCCGTTCCTTTGTAATGACAGGATTGCCTCATGGTTTCGAATGCACTATCACGCCTGTTGATCTTCATCATCAGGATATATCAAAAGATACTTTCGCCATATCTGGGCGGCAATTGCCGTTTTTACCCTTCCTGTTCCGAATATGCGGTACAAGCCATACATAAATATGGTCCTCTGCAGGGAACGGCGAAGGGCGCATGGCGATTGCTCCGATGCAACCCTTTTTCCAAGGGCGGAATTGATTACCCGTAAAGGAATATGGATAAAAATCTCTTTATCGCAGTCATCCTGACGACACTCGTCATTCTTTTCTTCTCTTCTCCGTTGTATCAGTCACGGACCGGCGGCAAACAGACGCCATCCACGGTTACAGAGCAGAAAGCCGCGGCGCCGCGTGATACCTCCACCTCCCGTCCGGCGCCCGTTCCCATGGACACCACACGTAGCGCTGGTCTCGCCGCAACCGTAAAGTCCGATTCCGCCGCCGTTCCCGATTCGACGGTTTCGAGCGCGGTGGTCCAGATAAACCCGCCCGCGGAAAGCAATCTGGTTCTCGAGAACGACCTGGTGAAACTGACCGTGTCCACTCGCGGGGGAGTGATCACCGAGGCGGCAATGCGCAAATACCCCGGTCCGGACGTGGATTCGAAAGCGCAGCTCATTACCCCCGGCCAGAACTGGTATGATGGCGCGGTCAATGATGGCCCGGTCACCCTGGCGTTTCGGGATGTTGTTTTTACCCCTGAAACGGCCAGCAAGAGCAGGATCAAACTTGTGGCGTCTTTTTCCGGGAACCGGACGATCACCCGCGAGTACTCGCTGGATCCCAAAGGGTTCATTGTCAAGACCAACACCACGCTCGGCGGCGGCTGGTCTGACCCGACCATCAATTACGCTTTCCACGGACCCATCAATCGCACCGAACAGCCTTTCAACCAGATACGCATCTGGCCGTTCAGCATGTTCATGCAAGATGAAACGAATATGTATGACAAGGTGGATTACAAGGGCCAGGGAGATCGTTTCATCACCAGGGACGGCAAACAGGACCAGAAGCGGATTTATTCCAAGGAAGGAATCCAGTCCCTCCAGGCAAAGAAGCTCAGCTCCGGTCAGGATGCGTTCAATGGCGATCTGGACTGGTACGTGGTGAAGAACAAGTATTTTCTCATGGCCGCCGTTCCCAACGATATCAAGCGCTGGAAGACCGACGCCAGTTACGAGTTCAACGCCAATGGCCACTGGTTTGATTTTGTCCTGTCAAAGAAGGTGTCCGACGGCGGTTCCGCGATGGATCTTTACATCGGCCCCATGGAATACCACACGATCAAGAACTACCGTCAGGACCTGACCCAGGTCATGGACCTGTCCTGGAAAATACTGCGGCCCATCGCAGTTGTATTCCTTTGGATTTTCCAGAAACTGCACATGTTCATTCCGAACTGGGGCCTGGTGCTGATCGTGTTCTCCGTGATCATCAAGTATGCGCTCTGGCCTCTCTCCAAGAAGAGCATGGATTCGATGCGCAAGATGTCCAATCTGCAACCGCAGATCAATGCGCTCCGCGAGAAACACAAGAATAATCCACAGGCGCTTCAAAAGGCCACGATGGAATTGTACAAACAGGAAGGCGTGAACCCTTTCGGCGGGTGTCTCCCCATCCTCCTGCAGATGCCGGTGTTCTTCGCGCTTTATCCCGTGGTGGGCAGGGCTTTCGAACTTCGTCAGGCCATGTTCATTCCGCACTGGATCCAGGATTTGTCACGGCCCGATCCGTTCTTCATCCTTCCGATCGCGATGGGTATTTCCATGTACTTCCAGTCGAAACCGACCATGAAGGACCCGCAGCAGAAACCCATGCTCTATATCATGCCGGTCATGATGGTGATTCTGTTCGCAAATTTCAGCGCGGGACTGACATTGTACTGGCTGATGTTCAACGTCTTGACCTGGGCCCATCAGGCCTTGCAAAAGTCCTGACAACGGGGACTCCTCATCTGGGATTACCCCATGATTCACAATATGTTCGATAACGACACGATTGCCGCCCTTGCCACACCGAATGGCAGGGGCGGCATTGCTGTAATCAAGATAAGCGGTCCCCGCGCGCTTTCTCTGGCCGACACTGTTTTCCGATGTTCGAAATCCCCTTCCCGCTATCCCCGCACCCTTTTGTATGGCCACATTTACGATGATTCCGAGCGCATTGACGAGGTTTTGCTCTGTTACATGCCCGCCCCGAAGTCCTATACCGGCGAGGATGTGGTGGAGATACAGACCCACGGCGGCTTTGCGGTGGCGGACACCCTGCTGACGCTTCTCGGAAAACTCGGCGCACGACCGGCGGAACCCGGTGAATTTACCCGTCGTGCATTTTTGAACGGACGGATAGACCTGGTTCAGGCAGAATCGGTGATGGAAGTGGTTGGTGCGGAGAGCCGCGAGCACCTGCGTCAGGCAGGCCGATTGATGAACGGGCGTTTTTCCGCGCGCCTTGGGGAAATTCTTGAGTCGATCCACAACGCGGATGCCCTGCTGACCATGAATATCGACTTTTCCGACCAGGATCAGGGCGAATTCACCCGTTCCACGATCCGTACTCTATTGACTCCCTGTCTTCAACGTATCGATTCTTTGCTACGATCCGCCGATACCGGGCGACGACTGCGTCAGGGAGTGACCATTGTTTTGACCGGACCGGTAAATTCCGGGAAATCCAGCCTTTTCAACACGCTCCTCGGACGACAAAGAGCCCTGGTGAACGCGCGTCCCGGAACGACCAGAGACTGGATTGAAGAACGCATAGAATTGGGAGGTTTCCCGGTCAATCTCATCGATACCGCCGGTATACGGGATACTTTGGATGATATTGAACGCGACGGCGTTTCCGAATCCCTTCGTTTGGCCGGGGAAGCGGATGTAGTCGTTCAGCTTGTCGATGCTTCTTCCCCACATTCCAATCCCGACAAACGGACAGGCAACGCACACAGGCTCGATATCATCAGCAAATCCGATCTCATACCCACGGAAACCCGTCGTCGGGACGTCCTCTATGTATCCTCCGTAACCGGAGAAGGTATCGATCAATGCAGAAACACACTCTCCGGGATTGTTAAAAGCATTCTCACCCTTTCCGACGCCACACCGCCACTGCTGATCGAGCGCCATCGTCAGCATCTGGATAAAGCACGTATCCACACAGATTCCGCCATACGGGCTCTGGATACCTGGTCCGAAGAAATTGCGTCGTTTGAGTTGAATCTGGCAAAGGAGGAAATACTCCAGATTACCGGCGCCACGGTCGATATTGATGTACTCGATACCATATTCCGGTCTTTCTGTATTGGAAAATAATGCAACTGTCCACCACCCGGACTTCTGCAAAAGAAAAGGTGGTGCATACTCCGACGCCGCGGACCCTCAACTGGCCTGCGGCCACCCTCTCCCCCGTGCGTCTTTTTGCGTGGGAGTGAGGGCGGGCTGTTGCGGCGGTCGCAGCGTATTCGATTTCTTCTGACAACATGGTAGATAGTTACAAAATTTAACGTTTCACGTGAAACACAGGAACTTTTCCTGTTCCATATCACTTCCCTCTTTTATTTCATTGTTTCACGTGAAACACTGCTTTTCACCAATGTACCGTTCACCCTTTTCGAATGTACGCCATGGAAAAAGAACTTTTTATACAAAACCTTGTTTCCGGACTTGAATTCTTTCACCTTCCTTTCGATGAAATTATTCTTGACCGTTATTTTCAGTATTATACCCTCCTTCTCGAATGGAATACTCGTATGAATCTTGTTTCCAATCGTGATATGGGGCGATTTGTTGATTATCACATTCTCGATTCCCTGAAACTTCTTGCCTGCGCCGATTTCTCCGTCGTTTCCCATATGCTCGATTTCGG
This sequence comes from uncultured bacterium, assembly GCA_964426865.1. Classification (GTDB taxonomy): domain Bacteria; phylum Latescibacterota; class Latescibacteria; order Latescibacterales; family Latescibacteraceae; genus JAWLHT01. The sequence continues at coordinate 4,579 of CAYRTQ010000024.1, read as the reverse complement.
TTCAGGCGCCGGTCTTCCCGGTATACCTCTCGCTATCGCTCTTCCTGATTGTAAAGTAACACTCCTTGATTCCATTCAAAAGCGGACCTCCTTTCTGGAAACCGTTGTAACTTCACTCAAACTCAACAATACATCCGTGGTGCGTTCCCGTGTCGAGGAGTTACCCGTATCTCTCAATGGTTCTTTCGATGCCGTTGTCACCCGAGCAACCGTTTCTCTTTCCGATTTCTTTCACTCCTGTTCACGATTCATCTCGGATAACGGGTTCATGGTTTCAATCAAGGGTGAAACTATTTCCGGGGAACTTGACGTCCTGAAATCATCTTTCAAAAAGAGAGTTTTCCACATCACGGACTGCATCCCCGACGTCCCGGAAAATGTACGCGCTGGTCATGTGATCTTTCTTTCGAAAGGGATAGTTATCAACAAGTACGCCTCTCCTTCAACAAAATTGTAACTTGTTATAACATAAACCGTTATATTATTCTGTTTTTTCTTTTCCACCGTTTTGCACAACTTTTCCACATAGGGTTACTCCGTTTGGGACAAAGAGTTTTCATCCTTTGCACCCTTTTTTGCACCGCACAGTTTTCCACATGGTGTTAACAGAAATGTTGAATTCCCCTTCAGGCAGTCTGTATATTGTTTCCACGCCCATCGGGAACATGGGGGACATCTCTCCCCGCGCCGTAGAATGCCTCAAATCTGTCGAATTGGTCGCTTGCGAGGATACCCGTCACAGCGGTTTGCTCCTCTCCCGTCTTGGCATCAAGAAAAGGTTGGTCGCGTACAACGATATCAACGAGCGGGAACGCACGCCGCAGATTATCCGTACTCTTTCCGAGGGTCTGGATGTGGCCATGATTTCCGATGCGGGCACTCCGGGTGTCAGCGATCCCGGGTATCGGGTGGTACGCGCCGCCATCGATGCCGGTTTCCCTGTTTACAGCATTCCCGGCGCGTCCGCCGTTCTCGCCGCTTTGGTGGTTTCCGGTTTGCCATTGGATCGCTTCGTTTTCGAGGGTTTTCTTCCCTCAAAAGGTTCCAAGCGCCGAAAGAGTCTCGATGCGCTTGTTCATGAACCGCGTACAATCGTTTTATACGAATCACCGTATCGCATAATCAATCTGCTCGAACTCATACTCGAGTCCCTGGGAGACCGTGAAATATCCGTTTCTCGAGAACTTACCAAGCTTCATGAGGAAACGGTCCGGGGAAAAACATCCGAGGTTCTTTCCGAAATCAAATCGAGGAAACCGCTTGGGGAATATACCGTTGTGGTGCGCGGAATCGGAAAAAAGGGAGATCATGAAGGGGAATCTGATAACGTTCGAGGGGATTGACGGGTGCGGGAAGTCGACTCAGGCTGCTCTTCTTCATGAGCGCCTTTGCTCTCTTGATATTCCTGTCCTGCTTCTCCGTGAGCCCGGTGGTACAGCCATCGGTGAAAGAATTCGCGGTATCCTTCTGGATGCATCCCATACCGAGATGTCCAGTCATGCCGAGCTGTTCCTGTATCTTGCTTCAAGAGCCCAGATTACCGCACAATGCATCCTTCCCGCGATTCAGGACGGTATTACTGTCATTCTGGACCGTTTTATCGACTCCACCGCGGCCTATCAGGGATTCGCCCGTGGGTTGGGGCTTGATTGCGTTCGATATTTGAATGGTATCGCCACATCCGGTCTTGTACCCGATCTGACGTTTCTATTTGACTGTGATCCTGGAGTTGCCGTATTACGTCGAAACAATCCGCCTGATCGTCTCGAATCCGAGGGATTTCAATTCATGAGTACTGTTCGGGAAGGATTTTTATCTCTCAGCCGTCTTGAACCCTCTCGCATACTTGTTCTGAACGGCGAGGATACCGTTCAGTCTCTTTCCGATTCTGTATTTCGCCATGTCAAATCATTGCTCGATACGAAATCCATATCCGATCAATCCTGATTCTCCACCGCTTTCTTCATTGCTTCCGTTGTAATACTGAAATGCGATGCGTGCCAGACAACTTTGCCGTTTTTCATACAGATAGCCTGGGGAGATTCATGGTGTATTCCGGTTTTTTTTTCAATTTCTTTTGAAAGCGCTCTCGAAGTGTTCACATCCACCATGAATATTTCCACCGGCGCTTCGCACTCCTCGGCGTACTTTTCCAACTGTCCGCGTGCGCGACGCGATATTCCGCAGGTCATACTGTTTTTGAAAATTATGACACTCGGTTTATTCCACATTTCTTCCAGACTCTGTTCGTCTTCCAGATTTTGTATGATCCTCATGGGAAACCCCTTTCTTCCCGTATTCCGTATTATTTGTTTTTTTGCATCTTTATGACGATATCTCCAAACGATACCCCCAGTTCACGCGCTACAATATCACATTTCGCCCTGAGCAGAAAAAAGATTGTCCCTCTTTTCCCCCACATGGTTTCGAAATTCCCCTGCCCTTTTGAAATGATCAGATCCGCTTTTTCATATTCTTTTCTGAATTCTTCTGAAACCGCGCTCCACCGCACCCCGATACCGTCCGATCCATTGGTGATTACCCGTACCATCTCGGTAATACCTGCGAACTCCGCGTCTTCCATGAGCGCGTCGTTGATAATCGGCCCGTTTTTCACGACGAATACCACATTGTGATTGTCTTTGAGCTTTTCCACCAGGAGTGAATCGAAGATTATCTCTCCCGCGTTGTCACCCAGATACAGGATATTTTTTCTGCCCGAATTCAGCATCTCTTTCATTGAAGAATAATCGTCCGCTCCAAATTCCTGCGCCAGGACCTTTTCAAGATCTTTCTCCAGATCGAAGTGAAGTCCGATACCGAGATCGATAAGATTTCCAAAAATTGCAACTCTTGCCGCTGTTTTCATTGGGTCTTCGGAGTTGTTGATAACTTTCCGAAGATCGCTTTTCATATCATTGCAAATTACATTGTATTTTACTTTGTCCTGTTTGAACGGGTCCGTATTCCCGGTAATTTCCCGTGTGATTTCATATACGAAATTTGAAGCGTCCGCTGGTGTGGTATTAAACTGCAAACATTTTACATAGTCCGCAGTTCTGTTCATTATCTCCCTTATCACCGCTGTATCGTTCGTGGCTCTCGATGCGGTGCTGTATGCCTGTTTCATGATGCAGGGGATGCATGCAAGTTCTGAAATCATTACCTTTCCTTTTCTCCATAAAAAAAGGCTCCTGTTTAGGGAGCCTTTTCTTTTTTATTCTTTTTTCCATTATCTCGCTATTAGCTGATTCGCGGTATCCACAGCCGAAGCCGCATCTGGGGAATAACCATCCGCGCCGATCTCATCCGCGTAATTCTGGGTCAGGGGGGCTCCACCGACCATGATTTTCACCTTATCACGGAGACCAGCGGCTTTAACCGCTTCTATTGTGTTACGCATGGAAGGCATTGTTGTAGTCAGGAGCGCGCTCATTCCAATGATTTGAGCTCCGTCATTGATTGCTTTTACAAACTTTTCCGGTGAAACGTCCACGCCGAGATCCATGATCTGATATCCGGCGCCTTCCATCATCATCATGACAAGGTTCTTGCCGATATCATGGAGATCACCTTTTACCGTTCCGATTGCAAAAACACCTTTCGGCTGAACACCGGTTGAAGCGAGCAGTGGCTTTATCTGATCCATTCCGGCGTGCATCGCTCTCGCTGCAATGAGAACTTCAGGTACATACACCTCGTTTTTCTTGAACTTCTCTCCGATGACCGCCATACCGGCGATAAGTCCTTTTGAGAGAATATCGGAGGGAGCCGCACCTTCCGCGATTGCCGACTGGACCAATTCTTTTACTTTTGGCGCCTGTCCCTTGATAAGGGCATCTGCTATCGCCTGAAAATCAGCCATCACTCCTCCTGAATAAAATTATGGTACGCCCACAAGGAATCGAACCTTGAACCAACAGATTAAGAGTCTGCTGCTCTACCAATTGAGCTATGGGCGCACCTGATTACAGATTCTGTTCAAGCACAGAGTATGTTATAAAAATACCGGAATTCGTTCTCCCTGTCAATACCATTTGCTTCTTCGAAAAAACAATTCATTTGGTGGCACCCCCCAGAATTGAACTGGGGACACAAGGATTTTCAGTCCTCTGCTCTACCTGCTGAGCTAGGGTGCCATCATCGTGGTTTATTCTCCACTGAGATGAAAAAGATATCGAATAATTTTCCTGAAAGCAAGTATTTTTTGCGGGCGAAAACCCAAATCCTCTATTATTCATGGTATCCGGGGAATATTCTCTCCTTGTCGACATGAGTTCTACATGTTTCTTTCCTGGTATCTTTCTTGTCCAGCTCCAGCTCTCTGTCAACGGGATGATGTTTTTGATTACGTTTCGAAAAGCTCAGTCCCCCCGCCTTTTTTGAGTGTATCGAAGCCATCTGATCGAAAAGACGCCACCCCACAATACCAATTCGACAGGGCATCTGAATAAAAGTATAGCATAGAGGAAAAGGAGAAACCGTTCCACATGCACCGGATGATAATACCCATACACACCTCCACATTCATTTATTATATCTTTATATAGCAAGTTTTTATTATTAATTACTTGTAACA
>CAYRTQ010000023.1:3885-22276 GCA_964426865.1 uncultured bacterium | reverse complement strand
CCACGGTCATCAACAACGTGGAGACCCTGGCCAGCATTCCCATCGTCATGAACAAGGGCGCGGCGGAGTTCCGGAGAATCGGGACGCCCGCTTCCCCGGGAACCAAGACATTCGCGCTCACCGGCCACGTGGTGAATACCGGACTCATCGAGGTTCCCTTCGGCTCCACGCTCCGCGAGATCGTCTACAATATCGGAGGCGGAGTGACCGACGCCGCTGGACGTATCACCGGCGAGGGATTCCGGGCGGTGCAGATCGGCGGACCCTCCGGCGGGTGTCTCACCGAGGAGCACCTGGACCTGCCTTTGGACTTCGATTCCCTCAAGGGCGTGGGCGCCATGGTCGGCTCGGGCGGGCTCGTGGTGATGAACAAGCAGACCTGCATGGTGAAAATGGCGCGCTTCTTCATGCAGTTCACCCAGAACGAATCCTGCGGGAAGTGTGTCCTCTGCCGTGAGGGAACCCGTCAGATGCTGGCCCTGCTCGATGACATCATCGAGGGGAACGCCGATGCCGGAACCTTGGAACTGTTGGAGAAACTGGCCACCGCGGTGCAGCGGGGATCCCTCTGCGGGCTGGGCAAGTCCGCTCCCAATCCGGTGCTCTCCACGCTGCGGTATTTCCGTCCCGAATACGAGGCGCATGTTTTCCAGAAACGCTGTCCGGCGGGACAGTGCAAGGCGCTCCTTTCCCCGGAGATCGATCCCTCGAAATGCAAGGGCTGCGGGCTTTGCCTGCGCACCTGCCCGGTGGGGGCAATCACCGGAGAGCGGCGGATGCCGCATACCATCGACGCCTCCGTCTGCATCAAATGCGGAGCCTGCGCGAAAGCGTGCAAGTTCAACGCCATCTTTGGAGTATAACCCATGGAAACCAGCAAATTTGTCATCGTGGACGGGAGAGAGATACCCTTCGAGGGCGAACGCAACCTGCTCGAACTCTGCCGTAAAGCGAACATAGATATCCCCACATTCTGCTACCATTCCGATCTGAGCGTGTATGGCGCCTGCCGTCTCTGCCTGGTCGAGGTGGAGGGGCGCGGCATCGTGGCCTCCTGCTCCACCATTCCCGAGCCGGGCATGAAAGTGCACACCACCACCGAGGAAATCCGCGAAATGCGCAAGATCGCGGTGGAACTGCTCCTCGCCGCCCACGATCGGAGCTGCCCCACCTGCGCCAAGAGCGATTCCTGCAAGCTCCAGAATCTGGCCCGGCGTCTCGGGGTAAGCGAAATACGGTTCAAGAACATGCGGGAGATGGCGCCGGTGGATCGCACCAGTCCCGCCCTGGTCCGCGATCCCAACAAGTGCATCCTCTGCGGCGACTGCGTTCGCATGTGCCATGAAATCCAGGGTATCGGAGCCATCGATTTCGCCTTCCGCGGCCAGAAAGTGGCGGTACTGCCCTCTTTCGGCAAGGACCTGAACCAGGTGGAGTGCGTGTACTGCGGCCAGTGCGCCAGCGTCTGCCCCACCGGCGCGCTCACCATCAAATCCGATGTGGAGGAAGTCTGGAAAGCGGTTCACAACCCGAAGAAGACCGTGGTGGCCCAGATCGCTCCCGCGGTGCGGGTGGCCATCGGAGAGATGTTCGGACTCAAACCGGGGACGGTGGCCATCGGACAGCTCGTGGCGGCCATGAAAAACATCGGGTTCGACCGGGTCTACGACACCTCTTTCACCGCCGATCTCACCGTGATCGAGGAAGGCAGCGAGTTCCTGAAACGCAAGACCTCGGGAGAGCGTCTCCCGCAGTTCACCTCCTGCTGCCCCGGTTGGGTGAAATTCGCCGAGCAGTATTATCCCGAACTCTTCCCGAATCTTTCCTCCTGCAAATCGCCGCAGCAGATGTTCGGGTCGCTGGCGCGGGAAGTCCTCCCGGAAAAGCTCGGAGTGAAAAACGAGGACATGGTGGTGGTTTCCATCATGCCCTGCACCGCCAAGAAGTTCGAGGCGCAGCGCCCGGAATTCGAACACGGGGGACTCCGCGACGTCGATTACGTTCTCACCACCCAGGAACTGGCGCGCATGATCGATGAGGCGGGCATCAACTTCAACCTGCTCAATCCCGAATCCCTGGACCTGCCGTTCGGGTTCAAGACCGGCGCGGGAGTGATCTTCGGGGTCACCGGCGGGGTGAGCGAGGCGGTTCTGCGCTGGGCCGCGGAGAAAGTCAGCGGCGCTCCGGTGGAGAAGGTGGATTACCAGGAGGTGCGCGGCCAGAAGGGAATCCGCGAGGCCACGGTGACCGTGGGCGGAGTCACCCTCAAGCTCGCGGTGGTGCACGGCCTGGCCAACGCCCGCGCGATTGCCGAAAAGGTGAAAGCCGGAGAGTGCGATTATGATTTCATCGAGGTCATGGCCTGCCCCGGCGGATGCATCGGCGGCGCGGGCCAGCCGGTTTCCCAGAACTCCGACTGCCGCTCCATGCGCACCCGCGGCATCTACGAGGCGGACAAGATGCTCCAGGTCCACAAGTCCCAGGAGAATCCCTATATCGCCGAAACGTACCGCGACACCCTCGGAGAGCCCAACAGCCACAAGGCGCACCACCTGCTCCACACCGAGTATCAGAGCCGACGCCGTATCTCCGGCGAGGGACTGGATCTGCTGACCGGAACCGACGAGCGGCGTCTGGCTGTAAGCGTGTGCGTGGGAACGAGTTGCTATGTCCGGGGATCGCAGGACATCCTGCACGCGCTCATCCGTCATGTGGAACAGCGCGGCTGCGACCACGCCGTGGATATCCGCGCCACGTTCTGCTATGAGCGGTGCGACCGGGGACCCTCGGTTATGGTGGGCGAAACGCTCCTGGAGAAGTGCACTTTCGAAATGGCCCGCGACGAGGTGGATCGTCAACTGGCCGCGATGGAAGTGGAATAGCTTTCCACCCCATTTCCTCTCCGGTCCGCCGGAGAGGAAATGGGGAATGGGCCGCCCAAACCGGCGATCAGACTCTATATGAAAATTTCATAGTTCATGAGCATCGTATTCGTGCCTTGTCAACTGGATAGTGTCGGGTGGATTGCGCATCGACAAGCTCAGCGCCCGACGCTGGCTGAGCTTGTCGAAGCCGGCGAATTGGGTGGACGCCGCCCGCCTGTATCGATTTGACAAGGCGACCGTCTCCCCGGCATCTGGATATTCCGAACCGTTCACCGTGTAATTTCTTTCGAGGCAATCATGGAAACCGCGAACAAGCCCGGACAGATCGTTTTCACCAACAAGGCCCGCTGCCGCGACTGCAACCGTTGCGTGCGGGTCTGCCCGGTCAAGGCCATACGGGTGACCGGGGGCCAGGCGTTCGTGGAGGACGCCCGGTGCATCGCCTGCGGCACCTGCGTTCGGGAATGCCCGCAGGGAGCGAAACAGTTCCGTAACGACGTGGACCGCGCCGCGCGTATTCTCGCCTCCGGGAAAACGGTCGCGGCGAGCGTGGCCCCCTCTTTCGCCGCGGTGCTCAATCCCTGGGAGCGGAAACGGCTTCCCTCGGCGCTGCGAAAACTGGGATTCTCCTTTGTCGGGGAGACCGCGATGGGAGCCTACCCGGTGGCGCTGAAAACCGCGGAGTGCATCGCCCAGTCCATCAGCGATTCCCATGTCTGCACCGCCTGCCCGGCGGTGGTGGGCTATGTGGAGCGCTACCGTCCCGCACAGGTGGCGCAGCTCCTCCCGGTGGTTTCCCCCATGATCGCCCATGCCCGCATGCTCCGCGAACGGCTCGGGGAAAGCGCGAAAATCATTTTCATCGGACCCTGCGTGACCAAGAAAGCGGAGGCGGAGCGTCCCGAATACTCCGGAGTTGTCGATTGTGTGCTCACCTTCCGGGAATTGCAGGAATGGTTCATCGCGCGGGGAATCGCTCTTTCCGAGTGCGAGGAGAGCGATTTCGACGAGGAGCCGAGAGGCGATTCCCGTTTCTTCCCGCTGGAGGGCGGGACATTGCGCACCGCCGCGCTCTCCACCGACCTTCTCCAGACCGGAGTGGCCTTCGTGAGCGGGTTCGACGAGGTACGGGAAGCGCTGGACTGCGCCGGGAGCAACGAGCAGTCCCTGGTGGTGGAACCCCTTTTCTGCCCGCACGGCTGCATCAACGGCCCCGGAATCCCCCGGGAACGCAATATCTATGACCGCCGTCAGGACCTGGTCGCCTACGCCACCGTAAAAAGGGACATGACGGAGGAAGCGTCCCCGGAATTTCCCCCGCTTCGCGCCCTCTTCACTCCCCGCCCGGTGGAGGACGCGGACGCGATCACCGAGGAGCGCATTCGCGAGGTGCTGGAGAAAACCGGAAAGGTGCGCCCCGAAGACCAGCTCAACTGCGGCGCATGCGGGTATCCCACCTGCCGTGAGAAAGCGGTGGCGGTCATCCGGGGCATGGCGGAACAGGAGATGTGCATCCCCTACATGCGGCGTCTCGCCGAGCAGCGCACCGACCGCATCATCGAGACCAGCCCCAACGGCATCGTCATTCTCGACGAGCGGCTGAACATCCTCTCCATGAACCCGGCGTTCCGGAAGTTCTTCGTCTGCTCCGAGGCCACCTGCGGGCGTCACATCTCCTATCTCATGGATCCCGATCCCTTCGAGCGGCTCGCCTCGGGGGAAAAGGACATGCTGGAACTCACGGTCAAGCACGACCGGTACAATATCGTCTGCCATGAAATCCTCTACACGCTCCGTGAGGAGGGACAGTACGCCGGGATATTCGTGAACATCACCAACAGCCGCGAGAGCCAGGAAAAACTGGACCAGCTCCGGGAACAGACCATCATGCAGGCCCGCGAACTCCTCGACCACCAGATCAGCATGGCCCAGGAGATCGCCCGCAATCTCGGAGAGAGCACCGCGCGCGGCGAGGCGCTGGTGGAGAATCTCATGAAACTGGCGCTGGATCAGCCGGAGAAAACCGTCCGGCGCGGAAAGCCGTTCTGATACGGGGACTTTCCCGCCCCGTTCGACGGGAATGGCGATATTCCCCCGTATTTGCATGAATCTTCGCGCATAAACCGGTCCCGTACCGGAAAGCCATACAGCAAGGAACAGGAATCATGGCCCTGGGATATAAACATTTCGAGATCGAGACCGTGCAGAGTTCCAAAAACCCGAACGCGCCCTGCGGCGATGTAGTGGGGGTGGAGCGCAGCGCCGCCGCGACCGTGGTGGTGGTGAGCGACGGTCTCGGCTCCGGGGTGAAAGCCAACATCGCGGCCACCCTGTGCGTCTCACGTCTCCTGGAATCGTTCCGTCAGGGATTTTCCCAGCGCCAGGGATTCACCAGCCTGGTGAACACCATGAACAAGGCCCGCGGCACCGATCAGCCCTACGCCGTATTCACCGTGGCCCGCATCCTCAACGACGGCTCGGCGACCGTGCTCACCTACGAGATGCCCCCCGCGATCCTCGTGGGGCTGCACCACGCCTCGACGCTCAAACAGCGGACCCACACCCTCGGCCACGACATCATCGGCGAGGCGCACTGCCATCTCGAACCGGGAGAAGGACTCATCCTGATGACCGACGGGATCACCCAGGCGGGCATGGGGCTGGGCCTCGCCTATGGCTGGGAGTCGGAGGGAGTGGCCCGTCACATAAACGACCGTCTGGCGCAGGGATTGAAACTCCGCGACCTGCCGCGTTCCGTCCACTCCCGCGCCCGCGAACTGTGGAGGTCCGCCAAGGGCGATGACTGCACCGTGGTCGGCGCGGCCTGCCGTCCCGGCAAGACGGTCACCATCCTGACCGGCCCCCCGAGCCATCCCACCCGTGATTTCGCTTCGGTCCAGAAATTCCTCCTTTCCGATGGGGTCAAGGTGGTCTGCGGAGCGACCACCGCCAAAATCGTCGCCCAGCATTTGGGCGTGCGGGTGGAAGTGGAGCAGGATTCCCGGAGTCTGCTCGCGCCGCCGCGGTATGCCATCGAGGGCGTCGATCTGGTCACCGAGGGCGCGGTCACCCTCACCCAGGTCTACAACATCCTCGGCGAGGACCCCGCCGATTTCGAGGAGGAGAGCGGAGTGAGCGAACTCTGTGCGCTGCTCGCGGCCGCGGACCGCATCAATTTCATCGTCGGCGTCTCCCGCAACCCCGCCAGCGATACCATCAGTTTCCGTCAGCGGGGAATCCTGACCCGGGACAAGATCGTGCCGCTCATCGGGGAGAAGCTGAAAAGGGAAGGAAAGCTGGTGGTGGTGGAATATGTGTAGGGAGAGGAAAGGGGCAAAGGATCAAAGGGGCAAAGGGGGAAAGGGAAAGACCGGTTTTTACGGGGAAACGTGTCGGGCGCTTGGAGAAATCCCCCGGCGGCCTCATTGCCGGTACACATGGAGCTTCTCCCCCGGGGGAACAGGACGGACTTGACCGCTGATGGAGCGGAGCCGAAGCCCGCAAACGGGGGAAAGCCCTGTTCTTCATGGCGAACGATAGCGAATATACGGGGATGTTCGTCCGATATACGGGAGCGGGTGAAAGGGAAAACGGAGACGGCCGGCAGAAAACGCCGGTTTTTTTTTATACATATTCCGGTATAAAAATATTTGAAAATAATTGCTGAAATCGCTCAATTATATAATTATTTTTATTATTATATGTTATATTGGGGAGAGGAACCAATGACCGGCGGGTGACGGGACGATTGCCCGGACCTTATCGTCGGAAATGGCTTTCACTTGAATGAAGGAAGGGACGAGCATGAAACTCTATGTGGGCAATTTGTCGTTCGCTATAACCGAGGAGGAACTCCGGGGATTGTTCCAGGAGTTCGGACAGGTCGATACCGTGAACATCATCACGGACAACTATTCCGGACAATCGAAAGGCTTCGGCTTTGTGGAAATGCCGAACCGCGACGAAGCCATGAAAGCCATCGACGCGCTGAACGCCAAAGAGGTCAAGGGCAGAGCGCTGACCGTGAACGAAGCCCGTCCCCGTCCCGAAGGAACTCGCGGCGGCGGTGGCGGCAGGTCCGGCGGCGGTGGCGGCAGAGGCCGTTTCTAATCAGCGGCCGGTATATGCCGGAAAACAGGCGATCGATACTCCCCGATATATCGGGAGATTGTCATACTCCGTTTTATTTTTGCATCGAGAACTGATTTCCCGTTTCCCCCGGATATCGCCGTGTTTACGGCGAGACGCGTGATGGGAATGGGGGCGGTTCGCACGGGTGGCTCATGCCCCGGAAAGCTTCGCGCTCACCGGGGTTTTTTTTATCCCGCTGAACAAGCTCACGCCGGTTCCTCTTCGGACGACGGTTCGGCATCCCCCCCCGCCCCGAACCCCGCCACAATTTCCTTCCTCGCGCGATACCCCTCCGGGGTCTTTTCCACCAGTCCGGCTTCCTTCAGATAATTGAGATCGCGTATCAGGGTCCGTTCCACCCGACGGGCATAGTCCCGCGCCAGCCTCGGAGAAATCAACGGTATTTGGGAGAGCGGCGACGGCTTTCCCTGCGAGGAAAGATCGAGCGCGAGATGGCGTCTTCGGGTATCGCTTTCGGTGACAGCATCCTGGAAGAAGGAGAGGACATGGCGCTGCCAGGCGATCTCCCGCTGATACTCGCCGATCCTGCGGGCCTGGCCGCGAAGTCCTTCGAGAAATCCCCGGACCGTGTACTGGATGAAAGGGACCACCTCGCCCGTTTGCCAGGCTGTTTCGAGCTGAAGGGAGTATTCCCCCCGGGTCCGGTGGTAATGGATGGCCGGAAGATGCGCCGAGATGACGGGAATTCCCGCCGAAACGAGGATGTGATACTCCAGGAGGCGGGCGGTGCGTCCGTTGCCCTCGCCGAAAGGACGAATCCCGGCCAGGTAGAGATGGGCCAGCGTCGCCCGTATCACCGCATCGGCAATGCGGCGATCCCCGTCGCTGGTGAATCCGGGGCCGTCCAGCCATTCGCAGAGGCGGTCCACCAGATGGGCGCAGTCTTCCGCGGGCGCGCCGGGAGTTTCTTCCGGCCCGGAATCCTCCACGCGGTATTCGCCGGGGAGAGGGTCATTCATCGGAGCGAGGCCCCGCAGCACGATACGGTTCAGTTCGCGAATCCGCCCGGAGGTCAGTCCGGGGGAAGGGGCCTCACGATGATCCGCACGCGCCCGTTCGCATCCCCGGATGATGTTGTCCACCTCCAGGAACGCGCGTTTCCGCGAAAGCGGCCCAGGGGTACGCTCCTCCAGACGGCGGAACACCTCCTCCCCGGAAAGGGGATTGCCCGCAAGGGCGGCTGAGGACGCAGTTCCTCCGGCAAGGTATATCCGCGACATCCGCTGAAAGTTGACCGGGGGAAGCGGCGCGCGGGCAATCTGTTCGCATATCGCCTGGCATTCCCCAAGCATGAACCAGAATTTCGGTGACGCTTTCCGCAGGTCGGCTGAAAATGTGATCCAGGGATGGGTTTCCTGATATTTGCGATTTTCGGTCATGGGCATGCCGCACCGGTGAATGATGATTCCGATTTTCGATACATTCGCGCGAATTTTTTTTCGGCTGGGAATCGGTATGTGGGGGCGCCGGGATGGAAACGGCATCCCGGGTGTTCCGAGGGGGCAATATACGGGGGAATCGCGGCATGTCAAGAAAAATACCGGGCCGGAGAAAAACGGCGGGGATGGGACGGTGTCTTTCGGGAGGCGAAAGACACCACAAACGTCAGTACATGCCGGTGATGTCCCGGTAGAACTTCTGGGCGCAATCGGGACAGATGCTGTGGGTGAACCGGGCCTGGGAGTGGGTGGAGATGTATTCCTCGATCTGGAGCCAGTATCCCTGATCGTTCCGTATCTTCTTGCAACCGGCGCAGATGGGGAGAAGTCCGCTCAGAAGACGGACCTCCTCCAGCGTGTCCCGGAGAGTATGGAGCAAACGGTCGCGGTCCGCTTCCATACGGGCGCGGTAGAGGGCGATCTCGATGACAATGTGCAGTTCACGGTCGGTGCAGGGTTTGAGAATATAGCCGTACGGTTCGGTTATCTTGGCCCGCTCGACAAGTTTCTCCTCGGAATAGGCGGAGAGATACACCACCGGGATGTGGATGGACCGTCGGATATTTTCGGCCGCGGTGATGCCGTCCATGCCATCGGAGAGAACGATGTCCATGAGAATGAGGTCCGGCATGTCCTCCGCCGCTTTCCGCACCGCCTCTTCACCCCCGGTCGCACGGGCGGTGACGGAGTATCCCAGCCGTTCCAGGCTCTGCTGAATTTTGCACGCGGCGATGGACTCGTCTTCCACCACCATGATCCTGGCCGGTTCCATCGATAATCCTTTCGATCCGCCGCATTCCGCGGCATATGTGTTGAAACGGGCGGCAAAGTGAGTTTCGGACGGAGGAGGCGGCCGCACAAACACTGTCGGGAAAGACTTCCTCAACGGCATTTTCCGGTCCGAAAGCAAGCTTCTAATAATACCGCTCAGGCTGCCCGTGAGCAAATGTTTTTATGCACCTGTCCGTCCACTGTGGAGTGAAAACGGAAAAATGCGACCGTGTCGGCTTTGATATGCAGCACGGTTCGGACAGGAGTTATCTTTCGACGAACATGGATCACAGCTCATCGAGCGGACGGTACGCTTTCGGTATTCTCGCGCGGACCACATCCTTTTCCAGAAATTGCCTGAACGTGGCGTTGGTCCAGAACTTGGCCACACGGGAAAGCTCGATGGCGCATTCCCGGCGGTCTCCCGCGTCGTACCGTTCGAGCGCGGTCTTGAGGTGCCCGCAGACTTTTTCCAGGAGCGGCAGCGCCTCCGGGTTGGTGAAGACGCCCTCGCGGAGCGCTTTCGCCGGAACGGAGTCGTCGTACCGGAAGGAGCCGTTGGTGACATTTTCGAGATAGCCGTCCACGATGTCCCAGGGTTTGTCCATGTACAAGAGGAAAATTTCCTCGTCGGTGAGCTTGTGACGCCCGTTCCGCTCATCGTCCAGCGCGGCCTCGGCCAGCCTGTGCGCCAGTTCGAGCGCCTTGGGGAGCGCTTCGCTCATGTAGGAGGTGTGTACCGGAACGCCCCCGATATAGCGGAAGCCGTGAGCCGCGGAGAGTTTGCACAATTCCTCCTCCGCGCGGGTCTGGAATCCCTGGTTGGAGGCGCAGGAAACCGAGGCGAACGGCAGACCGTAGGGAACGCCTTCCCAGAAAGTGGGATAGACGCGCTCGATGAACAGCCGCGACACCGCGGAGCATCCCCAGCCGTGGACCGGGTCCACGATGAGCAGGCCGTTGGCGCGCTTGAACCCCTTGTACAGCGATCCCTCCCCTTTTCTTCCCCAGTCGTCATCGAGAATGCAGCCCTCTCCCACGTTGCGGATGCAGTGGAAGCAACTGCGGCAGGGGCCGAAGGTATAATTGTGCAGGTGGAATATTTCCGTTTCGATCCCCGGAATCTCCGCCAGATCGTCCACAATTTTCTGCATGAGCGTGGCGGTGTATCCGTGTTTCCTGCCGCTGCCCTGAACCACCATGATGCGCGCCATTCCCGGTATCTCCCGTGCGTTTTTGTGATGAATGAAAGGAACTCCGTATAGGGGAATATTTGGGGAAGGAAGGGGGAAAGTCAAGGTATTTCGGGAGAGGGAAACCGCCGGATTGAGAGGGGAGGCGGGACTCCGGTCTCCCCCGGAATGCATTTTCCGCTCGCGAAATACTCGATTTCTTCCTATACTTTGTGATCCGGGGCTCTGTCAACTCAATATTGTGGGATTGAGTCTTTTCGATCGGCCGGCTTCGACACGCTCATACCAATTCCCATTCAAATCCGTAGAAAGGAATCCTTGTGTTTCCTTGCCCCCATCGGGGGAAAGGTGGCCGAAGGCCGGAAAGGGGGCTGCCTTTGCTACGGAGATTGATTCAAACTTGGTATCAGCGCCCGCTGGTTGAGCTGAGCCCCAATACCGTTCAATGAACCACGAAAGACACGAAATTCACGAAATTTTTCCCTGTAAAACACTCGTTTTTCGTGTCTTTCGTGGTAGAAGCTTTTCTCTTTTCGACTAAAACAGGCCGTATCGAGGTTGGCTGGCTTCGACAAGCTCAGCCAGCGGACACTGAGCCTGTGGACACTGAGCCTGTCGAAGTGTCGAAGTGTCGAAGTGTCGAAGCGCATTCCACCCGATACTATCCAGTTGACAGAGCACCGGGGCGTCAAAGTGGAAAGCCGCGGAGAACCGGAAAGGACGCCGGGGTCCGGATGACCCTCGATCAGAAAAAAACCAGCAGAGGTATACAGGAGGAATTGTCTCATGCCTTGTTTCGATCTTCCCGAACGGGAGTTGAAAGCCTACCTTCCCGAACGCAATGAACCCGCCGATTTCGATGCCTTCTGGGCGGACACCCTCGCGCAGGCGCGGTCGTTTCCGCTGGACGCCCGGTTCGAGCCTTTCGATTACGGGCTGCGGGCCATCGAAACGTTCGACGTCACGTTCAACGGGTATGGCGGCCAGCCCATCAAGGGGTGGCTGAACCTCCCGCGTCATCGAGAGGGGAAGCTTCCCTGCGTGGTGGAGTTCATCGGCTACGGCAGCGGACGGGGATTCCCCTCGGACTGGCTGGTATGGGCCGCCGCGGGATACGCCCATTTCATCATGGATACCCGGGGACAGGGGAGTTCGACCCTTCACGGCGACACTCCCGATGTGGAGCCGTCGAGTTTCCTTCCCCAGGTTCCCGGATTCATGACCCGCGGAATCCAGGATCCCGTGACCTACTACTACCGGCGTTTGTTCACCGATGGCGTGCGGGCGGTGGAGGCGGCGCTGTCCCATGAGGCGGTCGATCCGGAGCGTATCGCCCTGCACGGCATCAGTCAGGGCGGCGGCATCACCCTCGCGGTGGGCGGACTGGAGCCGAGGGCGAAAGCGCTCATGCCCAATGTTCCCTTCCTCTGCCACTACCGTCGGGCGGTGGAACTCATCGACACCATGCCCTACATGGAAATCACCCGGTATCTCAAATCCCATCGCGATCACGAGGACCGGGTGTTCCGCACGCTTTCCTATTTCGACGGCATGAATTTCGCTGCCCGCTCGAAAGCCACGGCCCTGTTCTCGACGGGGCTGATGGACGACATCTGCCCCCCGTCCACCGTTTTCGCCGCCTACAACCACTTCGCGGGCGAGAAGGATATCCGGGTCTGGCGGTTCAACATGCATGAGGGCGGCGGATCGTACCAGATACGGGAGGAGTTGCAGTTCATGCGGAATCTCTGGAAATAAACCGCAGCGGCGGTACACATTCTCCATCCGGGCCCGGCGATCAGAAGCCGGGCCTTTTTTTGCGCCGGATATTTCCATGCGCGGAGCCGCAACTTTCTGTTGGAAAAGGATGTTGAGCCGAAATAAGTATTGTGGTGGATGTATGGGTGTTGTATATTATGACTGACTGGTCAGTTTGTTACTGACGCGTGTTTATCTCGATTTGGTCCCGAGAGGCAGCCTGCGGCATCCGTGACAAACCTTCGATGCCCTTCACCGCAAATTAAAAAAAATCATAGATATCAACCGGAACGCAATCCCGGGGAGGTCCCATGACAACAAACACCGGCGGCGAGGAAACACTGTCCCGCCGTGAGCGCGAAAGGGCCGCGCATCGCAGGGAAATCATCAACGCGGCGGTGCGGGTGTTCGCACGGCGGGGATTCGGGGCGGCGACGCTCGATGAGGTGGCCCAGGAGGCGGAATTCTCCAAGGGCGCACTCTATCTCTATTTCACCGGCAAAGAGGATATTCTCTTCAATATTCTTTATTCCATGAATACCCACAGTCTTGAGGTGTTCCGTAAAATGCTCGGCGGAAACCGGGGATTCCGGGATGAACTTCGCAGCCTGTTTCTCGATTCCGCGGAATACGCTTTCAGCAACAGCGATATGATCAAGGTGGTCATGGCTCAGCAGGTGGCTGGATTTACCACGATTTCGGAAGAGGGACGGCTGAAGCTCATGGGAATCAACAGCGAGGTCATCAACATTGTCCGGAACCGCGTGCGGCAAGCGTTCGAGGATGGCGAACTCCGGGATATTTCGTCCGAGGCCATCACCTGCATGATTTACAACTCGCTCAACGGCCTGGTCAGCATGCGGTGGAACCTGGAATCGATGGAGAAGGCGCGGTGCGCGGTGGATGGGTATCTGGATATTCTGTTCAGAGGAATTGCAAAGGAAAAGGAGAATTGCGCGTGAGATCCAGGATATTCTTCATTGGCGTGGCGTTCGCGGTTTTTCTCGGCATTCCGGAAGCATGGTCCCAGGCTCAGAATCTGACCGGTCTGACCATACGGGATGCGGTCGCCATTGCGCTCCGCACCAATCGTGATGTCGTCAGCGCACAGGAAGAGGTGCGGCGCGCGGATTACCGTATCACGGAGGCCACCGCCGGCGCGTACCCCCAGATCAACGGTTCATGGACCATGGACAAGGTGCTGAAACCGCAGGTGTTCGTCATTTCGTTTCCGGACAGCAACGGGGTGCTCACCAAGAGCCGTCTCAAGGTTGGAACCGATTACACCTCCTCGCTCGGGGTCAATCTCACCCAACCGCTCTATGTGGGCGGGAAAGTGGGCACCGCGCTGAAAGCGGCGAAAATATACAAGAACATTTCCAGCGAAACCGAGCGGGATGTCCGTCAGAATGTCATGCTCGGAACGATACAGGCGTTCAACAACGCCATTCTCGCCCGCGAACAGCGGAGCATTGCCTACGATGCGCTCACCCAGGCCCAGCGTCACCTAGAGAATGTGCAGAATCTCCGCGCCGCCGGTGTCGCGACCGAGTACGATCTGCTCCGGGCGCGGGTGAATGTCGCCAATCAGCGTCCGGCGCTCCTCGAAGCGGAAAACAGCGTCAACACCTCTCTCCTGCAGTTGAAACAGGTCATGGGCGCCGATCCCGACGCGCCGATCGACATCAAGGGTTCGTTTGCGCTTCCGGATACCACCCTGCTGCGCACCGCCGAGGCGGAGATGGCGCTCAAAAACCGCCCCGATCTCCAGGCCAGCCGCATGACCATCGATCTCCAGAAACAGGCGGTGAATATCGCCCGTGCGGATTTCCTCCCGACTCTCAGCGCCGGGACGACATTCGCGTATAACGGAAATTTCGATGAACTGGCCTATCACTCCTCGGACTGGAACTCATACTGGGTGGCGAATCTCACGCTGAGCATTCCCCTGTTCACCGGGTTCAGGAATTACGCCAAATACAAGCAGGCCACCGTGGATTATCACCAGTCGCAGACCGCGTTCCGCAAGAACCGCGACTCGGTGGTCATAGAAGTCCGTGAAAACGTGATGACTCTGCGCAAGGCGATGGACCAGATCGCCAGCCAGCAGATGAATGTGGAGGAGGCCCAGCGCGCGGTGGAACTCTCCGAAACCCTCTACAAGAATGGGAAAGCCACCCAGCTCGAGGTGCTCGATACCCAGCTCGCTCTCGAGGTGGCGAAAAACAATATGACCAGCGCACTCTATGCGGGCGCCATAGCGGAGGTCGCCCTCCGGAAGAGTCTCGGCCTGCTTGACACGAATATGTGAGAAAGGGAATCCCTCATGTTGAAATACCTTGGAATCACAGTGCTTGCGGTTGGCGTTCTCTTTGCCGGGTGCAAGGGCGGGAACAAGCCCGCCGGAGGCGCGGTTTCCAACGAGAAGATCACCAACGTGGAAGTGTTTACGGTCGCCTCGGGAACGTTCAACGAATATCTCACGCTCCCGGTGGTGGTGAATCCTTTCCGCGAGGCCAGTCTCGGGCTGGTGCAGGGCGGCAAGGTCACCCGGCTTCACGCCGACAAGGGCGACCGCGTCCCGCAGGGCAAGGTTCTTCTGGAAACAGATACCGAGATGCTCCAGACAAATCTCAAGACCGCGACCGCCAACCTGGAGTACCAGAAGGGCGAGTTCGCGCGCAACCAGAAACTCTTCGAGTCCGGGAGCATCACCGAGGCGGTCATGGACGCCGCGCGGCTGGCTCTGGCCCAGGCGCAGTCGGCGTATGACAGCGCGAAGAAACAACTGGAAGACGCCACGCTCAAAGCGCCGTTTTCCGGGGTCATCACCGAGCGCACTGTGGAAATCGGGGACATCCTCGGGGCGGGAACTCCCGCGTTCCGTCTCATCGAGATCGACCGGGTCAAGGTGCAGGCCGGAATCCCGGAACGCTATGTCGGGGATTTCCGTAAGGGAAATCAGGTGACCATCCTGTTCGATGCCATCCCGGGGCGTGAGTTCCAGGGGAGCATCAACTACATCGCTCCCGAGGCCAGCGCGAGCGTCCGCACGTTCATCGCCGAAATCGTGGTCAACAATCCCGGAAACCAGATACGGGTGGGCATCATGGGGAACGCCCGCATTCAGCAGCGCGTGTATCCCGACGCCACCGTGGTTCCCATGGACGCGCTCATCGAAACCCAGTATGGACGCCGTTTATTCGTGGTGAAATCCGATTCGACCGTGGAGGAACGGGAAATCACCCTCGGCGGCAGTTCCGGGGCGATGATCCTGGTGACTTCCGGCATCCAGCCCGGCGACAAGGTGGTGACCAAGGGACAGAAGGACCTGTCCAACGGTGAAAAGGTTCGGGTGACCGGCGAATATGCGGCTCCCGCTCCGGACGCCGGACCGGAGGAGGTTTCCGAGCGATGAGTATAACCAGTCTCTCCGTCAAGAAATCGACCATGGTTCAGGTCATGACCGTCTTCTTCATCGTGGCCGGACTGGTGAGCTATTTCAGCATTCCCCGCGAGGCGACTCCCGATGTGAAGATTCCCTTCATGATCGTTACCTCGGTGTATCCGGGTGTGGCTCCGGAGGATGTGGAGAATCTCATCACCCGTCCCATCGAGCAGAAGCTGAAAACGCTCAGCGATGTGAAGGAGATCACCTCGAGTTCCTCGGAAAGTTTTTCGATGATCGCCATCGAATTCGATCCCAAGGTTGATCTGGATTTCGCCCTCCAGAAGGTGAAGGACAAGGTGGACGCCGCCAAACAGGACCTTCCCGAGGATATGGACGATCCGGAAGTGACCGAGATCAATTTTGAGAACATGCCGATCATCAATATCATTCTCACCGCGGATTACGATCTGGTGAAACTGAAAGATGTGGCGAAGAACCTCTCGGACCGGTTCGAAACCATCCCGGGAGTCCTCGAAGCCAAGATCACCGGCGCGCTGGAGCGGGAAGTCAAGATCAAGGTGGATCCCGCCCGCCTCAAGCAGTACAATCTGAGCCTGGATGATGTCAGCAGGGCAGTGCAGACGGAGCATGTGACCATCCCGGGCGGCACCATGGATATCGGCAGTTTCTCCTATACCGTGAGAGTCCCCGGAGAAATCAAGGATCCCTACCTGTTCAGCGACCTGGTGGTCACCGCCACCGACCAGGGGCCGGTATACCTCCGGGATGTGGCGCAGGTGGATTACGGGTTCAAGGACCGTGAAACCATTTCCCGTCTCAACGGCCAGCCCTCCATCACCATCGGGGTGACCAAGCGCACCGGAGAAAACATCATCAGCATCACCAACAATGTCAAGCAAATCATCAAGGAACGGGAAGGCGGATTCCCGAAAGGCACCCATGTCACCATCCAGGGAGACTATTCCAAGTTCATCAGGTCCATGCTCCTGGATTTGGAGAACAATATCGCCAACGGCTTCATTCTCGTGGTGCTCTGCATTTTCCTGTTCCTCGGGGTCACCAACTCCATATTCGTTGCGGTCGCCATTCCGTTGAGCATGCTCATCAGCTTCGTTGTCATCCAGATGATGGGCATTACGATGAACTTCATCGTGCTCTTCAGCCTCATCATGGCGCTCGGCATGCTCGTGGACAACGCCATCGTGATTGTGGAAAATATTTACCGTCACCGCAACATGGGCAAGAACGCCTTCCAGGCGGCGGTCGACGCCACCGACGAAGTGGCGGGGGCGGTGACCTCCTCCACGCTCACCACGGTGGTGGCGTTCGCCCCCATGCTGTTCTGGCCGGGCATCATGGGAGATTTCATGCAATATCTCCCCATCACGGTGATCGTGACACTCTCGTCCTCGCTCTTTGTGGGGCTGGTCATCAACCCGGTGCTCTGCGCCCTGTACATGAAAGTGAAGCCGAAGGATATGGAGCGGTTCACCTCCGGCTCCGGCTTCTTCTATGGAGTGGTGATTCATCAATACGAGCGGCTGCTCCGGTTCGCCACCGGCAAACCCAAGTCGACACTCGCGATCTCGTTCCTCACCCTCTTCCTGACCATCGCCATCTACGCTTTCCTGGGGAAAGGGCTGGAGTTCTTCCCCGAAACGGACCCGGATGCCATGTGGATCGAGATCAAAGCCCCGGCGGGGCAGCGGGTGGAAATCACCGACGCCCTCGCCCGTCAGCTTGAACAAACCGCCAAGGGCTTCCCGGATCTCGCCAGCACACTGACCAACGTGGGAGTGTCCGCCTCCTCCGACGGTCTCAGCGCCGGGGGCAATACGGAAAACGAGGGCCGCATCTACATGGACTTCCTCGATTTCGAAGATCGCACCACGTCTTCGCTCAAGACGTTCAACGAGTCGGCGAAGAAAATCGAGTATATCACCGGCGCCGATGTCAAGCTTGCCAAGGACTCGGGCGGCCCTCCGGTGGGAGAGCCGGTGGAAATCCAGATTTCCGGCGACGACTATCTCAAACTCGGGGAAATCGCCCGGGAAGTCCGGACCCGAATCCGGAACATTCCGGGGTTGATCAATCTCAAGGATGACTTCGTGAGTTCGAAACCCGAGATCATGGTCAAGGTCGACCGTGAGAAAGCCGCGGTGCTGGGACTTTCCACCCAGGATATCGCCCTGGCGGTCCGCACCGCCATCAACGGTTTCGATGCCGGAGATTTCCGGGTCGAGGAGGATGAATACGATATCACCGTTCGGTTCGCGGAAGAGTACCGTCTCTCCCTCGCCGACCTGGACCGTATCTTCATTTTCAAGGAAGGACGCCAGATCCCGCTTTCCAGCGTGGCCAGTTTCGGAACCTCGGCGGGGTTCGGCACCATTCGCCGCGCCGATCTCAAGCGGGTGGTCACCGTCACCGGAACCAACCAGGGGCGTCTGGCCAACGACGTGCTGACCGATGTAAAAAACCGTCTGTCGAGCTACCAGGTCCCCTCGGATTACATGCTTACCTACCGGGGCCAGGATGAGGAACAGCAGAAAGCGGCGGTATTCCTCATGAAAGCGCTCATGGTTGCGGTCTTTCTCATCGCCATGGTGATTGTCAGCCAGTTCGATTCCATGGTGATCACCATCATCATCATGTCGAGCGTGCTCCTCTCCACCATCGGCGCGCTCTGGGGACTCATCATCGCCGGTATGCCCTTCGGTATCATCATGACCGGCATCGGGGTCATCAGTCTCGCCGGAGTGGTGGTCAACAACGCCATCG
>CAYRTQ010000023.1:0-3875 GCA_964426865.1 uncultured bacterium | reverse complement strand
TGCTCGACTACACCGAGAAGCTCCGCCTGTGGGGGAGAACCAAATACGAAGCGGTGATCGAGGCCGGAAAAACACGTTTCCGCCCGGTCATCCTCACCGCGCTGGTCACCGTGGCCGGTCTCATTCCGCTCGCCGCCGGCTGGGCCCTGGATATCCATACCTTCAGGTTCGTCGCGGGAGGTTCCTCCTCCCAGTGGTGGGCGCCCATGGCGATCGTCATCATCTATGGCCTGACATTCGCCACGATTCTCACCCTGTTGGTGGTGCCGAGCATGTACATGATCTTCGGACTGAGCGACAAGAAATTCCAGGAAAGAAAAATGAGACTTGCGTCCAAGAAAGACGAATAGTATATTTAAGCTTCGATGGGCGGTGGGGTTCCCGAGCGGCCAAAGGGAACAGACTGTAAATCTGTCAGCTCAGCTTTCGATGGTTCGAATCCATCCCCCACCACCATAAAGAAATTCAAGGACTTGCGAGAAATCGTGAGTCCTTCTTTTTTTTCTCTGCTTTGACTTGAGTCATGGTTTCCCCTTCATAAATACTGTTCATTCATACTGAACATGGCGCTGTATACGCATGAACGATCAGACCGGCAAGAAGGGATTTGAACCCTGTCTGAACCGGTGATTCGAATGATTGAACTGCTGATAAACGTTTTCTTTGTCAGCCGTTCATCATTTCCATCACGCGCATCGCCGGTTCAGACACGTTCCCATTCCTCCCGAATGAACCGGAGAAGTCCCGCCCGGAAGACAGCCCGCCGGAGCGCGGGATCCCAATTCTCTCCTTGATTTCTCTCCCCGTTCATCGTACAATAGGGAGTCTCGAAATATTCAACGCGCATCGTTTCGCAAACAGAGGAGAAATTGCAGTGAAAGCAGCATGGCGCAGTTTCCGCATAACCCTCTTCGTCCTGTCGCTCGCGGTTTTTCTCATACCCGCGATTCCCTCGTCCGGTCAGGAAAAGAAAGCCTCGTACACGACAGAACAGGTTTCCATCACCGCTCCGGACGGGATCAAGATGGCCACCTACATCGCCCGCCCGGACCGTCAGGGGAAATTCCCGACCGTCATCATCCGCTCCCCCTATGGCTCGGACTGGAAACAGTCGATTTTCGACCAGTACGTGCCGAAAGGATATGCCTGCGTGTTGCAGGATGTCCGGGGCCGTCACGGCTCCGAGGGCATATTCGATCCCTTCGTGAATGAAATCCCGGACGGCGACGCCACCCTGCGGTGGATACGCTCGCAGCCCTGGTCCAATGGCGTGGTGGGAAGCAGCGGATTCTCGTATATCGGATTCACCTCGCTCTACCTTTCCGCGGGAAAGGAAGCCGGACCCGCCGCCATCGTGGCCGGCGATCCCGTGGCTTCTCCGCGCGACGGCCTTTTCACCGGCGGCGCGATGAATCACCATTTCGATTACTACTGGGCCATCCTGGTCGATGGCAAGATCACGGATGTCAAGGGAACGGTCGCGCTGGACTGGGAGCGCATTTTCCCGCTCCTCCCGCTCCGTGACGCCGGACGGGGTGTGAACCGCGATCTCCCGCACTACAAGAAATGGGTGGACTGGGCAAGCGGCTCCTTCGGAAAGGGATCGCTGCCGGAAACCTCCCAGCTCAAGTGCGGTAATTCCGCGGTCCTCCTGATCGGTGGATGGTTCGACCTGTTCTGCCCGGAAGTGGTGGACCTGTTCCATAAACTGCGCGCGAACGGCGCGAAAGAGAAAGTGAAAATGATCATCGGGCCGTTCGATCACGGCATCACCCCGCCCCCCACGAGCGAAATGGAATTCGGGGACTGGAAGAGCCTTGATGTGGCCGGATTCGAAACCCAGTGGCTCGACCGCTGGCTGCTGAACACCCCCAACGGCGCGGACAAGGCGCCCGCAGTCCGGTTCTTCGTCATGGGCGAGAACCGTTGGGAATCCGCGGACACCTGGCCGCCCGCCGGGACGGCCTCGCGGTCCTTCTATCTCCACAGCGCGGGGAAAGCCAACACGCTCAAAGGCAACGGCAAACTGGAGAGCAGGGTTCCCGCAAAGGAGCCGTTCGACGCCTTCACCTATGATCCCGGCAATCCCGCGCCCACCCGCGGCGGAAGCATCTGCTGTCTCCGTGAAATGACCCATGCCGGGTCCATGGACCAGCGCACTATCGAGGAGCGGAACGACGTCCTCGTCTACACCACCGGCGTCCTGGACCGCGACATCACCGTGGCCGGACCGGTGGAACTGGAACTGTTCGCCTCCACCAGCGCCCGTGATACCGACTTCACCGGCAAGCTCGTGGATGTCGCCCCCGACGGCACGGCGCTGAACATCACCGAGAGCATCGTGCGGGCCCGGTTCCGCGAGGGCATGGGCGCTCCGCGGTTTGTCACCCCCGGCGCGACAGTGCGGTACCGCTTCTCTCTCGGGCATACCGCCATGACGTTCAGGAAGGGCCACTGCATCCGTCTGGAGGTCTCCTCCTCCAACTTCCCCCGTTTCGACCGCAACATGAACACCGGCGGCCCCATCGGGACCGAAACCGCGTTCGTCACGGCGAACCAGAAGATTTTCCACGACCGCGCGCACGCCTCACGGCTCATTCTGCCCGTCTGGAACCGGAAGTAAGGGAATCAAGAGAAGCACCGTCGGCTGACGATGCAATCGGCGGCCTGGAAACAGAAAAAGGCGCTCCCCGCAAAAGGAGCGCCTTTTCTTTTCATGTATTGATCGGCCCGCCCGAGGCAAAAAGGATTGCCGCCCGGTTCGGTTCCGAAGGCTCGAGCCGGTGGAACCCCGCGCCGGAAGCGCCTTTTCCCCGAACGTCTTCGGCGGTTCCGACGGTCCCCGGTACGTGCAAGGCCTTTGCCCTTACACGATTTTCATCTTCTTGTCGTCCCAGAGCAGGGTCTTGTTCTGACGGTAGGCTTCCACTCCCATCTTGATGGCCACCATGGTGGCGACACCCAGTTCCACGTTGCAGAAGAGCTTGGTGTCCTTCCGAATGGCGTCGATGAGGTTTCCTTCCATGTCGCGCTGGTTCTGGGAGGGAACGATGACCTCGTCATAGCCGTTGTGGCTGTCCCGGAACTCCTGACGGAAATCTCCATTGCCGGTGTAGGTGGCTTCCGGACGGTCCTCCGGGAAATCGATGGTGCCGCTCTGACCATAGACACGGGTCGGGACCTGGGTGTCGTTGGTGAGCCAGCTCGCCAGATAGACGGAAAATTCCTGGGGATAATCGATGACCATGGCGAACACATCCGGGATATCACGGCCGTCCTTGTACACATAGAGACCGCCGCCGGCGCTCACCCGTTTGGGGAATGCGCCGTTTTCGCCCACGATGGCGAGAAGCAACGGCGCGAGATAGTGATAGAGAAGATCGGTCGCCACTCCGCCGTTGTACTGGAAGTACTTGCGGAAGCGGAACATGTGTTCGGGATTGTAGGGGATTTTGGGTGCAAGCCCCCATTCGTGGCCCAGCCACAGATCCCAGTTGATGTAGTCGTCGCCGGTTTGCTGCGGCCCGGCGGTCTCGTCGATCTTGAACCACCGGTTGAACGCGCATTCCCGGACGTTGCGGTTGAAGCTTCCCTGGGCCATGGTTACCTTGCCCACCTTGCCCTCGCGGATTTCCTGCTGGGCTTTCCAGTACCGGGACTCGGAGGTGCGCTGCGGACCGACCTGGAGCTTCTTGTTGTACCGTTTCACCGCCTCGCGAACCGCCAGGGCCTGCTCGATGGTAAGCGTGATGGGCTTCTCCACATAGACGTGCTTGCCCGCCTCCATGGCCTCGATGGCGATCTTGGCATGCCAGTGGTCGGGCGTGGCGATGAGCACGGCGTCGATATCCTTGTTCTCAAGGAGCTTGCGATAG
>CAYRTQ010000022.1:17400-22298 GCA_964426865.1 uncultured bacterium | reverse complement strand
ATGAAAAGGCCCGGCATTCAACCGGGCCTTTCTCTTACCCCTGTTTGCGGAACGCGATCACGTTGTCGGGTTTCGGCGTATCTTCTTCCGGCGTTTTAAACGCCTCATCCAGGATGTATTCCGCCGCCGCAGTCATGGCTTCGCGGATCGCTGAAAGATTGTACCTGTTGTAAATGCCGGTAACTTTGAACAGGGAGTCTCCAACCCCGGCCTTGTGTCCCAACATTCCGGCAATGATAGCATCCGGTGATCCGGTTATCCCCATGTATGAGGCGAGAGTGCGCCGTAGATCGTGGATTTTCAGGTCTGACAATTCCGCCCTCGTTAAAAGCCGTGCCCATGCCGTTTTAGGTTCGACCCAATGGGTTTTTGTGCGGTCACTCTGGAAAACCCATTCGGTCAAGCCGTTTGCGGCGGACTCTTTCGCCTCTTTAAGAACTTGCATCACAGGACCGACGAGGGGAACAACATGAGGCCGCTTGCCCTTGAATTTCTCGGCAGGTATGATCCATTCTTCCCGCTCCATGCTGATTTCGTCCCACCGCATAGTCAGGACGTTTTCCCTTCGTTGCCCGGTGAAAAGGGCAACCAGTACAAAATTCCGGAAAGCGGTGTTTGGTTCTTCCTGTATCGCCTTGAAAAATTTGGGTAACTCCGGCTCTTGGATAAACCGCGCTCGGCTTTGCTCTGTGTACTTGTCCACGCCGACACAGGGGTTTTCGCCCTTGTACTTCATTTCTCGCCTTGCGTAATTGATGATGGTTTTCAGGAACGAAAGGACCCGGTTTGCTTGGACCTCTCCGTTGCCCGAATCATTCCTTTTCTTCTGTTCTTTCAGGGTTCTCTTTAACTCTTTTACGTCATCCTGAGTGATCGTGGAAAGCCGTCTGTTTCCCCACATGGAAAGGTATCCATCATACTTGCGCTTTTCCTCTTTCCAAGCCCGGTGATTCGGCTTCACTTCTTTCTCATAGAATTCATCAAAGACCTCTTGCAAGGTCAACTCAGCTTTCAGGGTGCGCTTTTCTTCGGCGGGGTTCTTGCCTTGCGCGATATTGCCGTTGATTTCTTCCGCTCTTTTGCGAGCAAGCTCGACAGTGACGGCGGGAAAGCGCCCGATCTGTACCCTGTCCGGTTTGCCGTTGATTTTTCGGTAAAGATTGAACGTCTTTGTCCCGTTGCTGGTGACTCTGAGTTCCAGACCCGGAATCTTGCTGTCATAGTAAGACGAACGCTTTCCCGCTTCGGGGAGGGGCAACCCTTCAATGGCGGTTTTCGTAAAAGAAAATCTTTTCGGCATTCTAAAAACTCCTTTTGAGTTTCCCGGACCTGTCGGGTCTACTTTGGGTATACCCGAGAACGGCATAAACAGGAATTTATCGGCAATGATGAGTATTACGCTCTTAACCGTAAACGGTTCCGGTATAACATGAACGGTAGCGATACATAAGAATTGACATAAATAGAAATTTACGAAAACTCTATCTTCTAAGCAGTAGGTTGGGGGTTCGAGTCCCTCTTGGCGCGCCATGTTAGACAATGAGTTGCGAATTTATAAAAATTTAAGACTGTGTACAGAATAGGTCATAAATACCTTATTTTTGTACACAGTTTTTTTTATACGCCGAGATTAGGAGCGCGAAGGCTTGTGGTATCGCGGGTGTATATATCAGCGGCGAAAGTACCGAGTGGCTGGGTTGGCGTTGCAGTTCGCTAATTGACCATACTCATGATGGCAAGGTCGAGGAAGGTGTGCATGGCGTCATGACAATCCCGCTTCCCCGCTCGGCCCTTACATCAATTGCGTGAGCGAATCCGTCCACCGCAAAATTAAACCCCGGAGTGGTTGGGATCACGACGGGGTTTAATTTTACGGTGGTGTCTGGAGCGGGACTTTGTTATTTGCTTCTCGATTCGTTCCGGTCGGAATGTACATTTTTGGCGCTGGAAGAATTGGGCGTTTTATCAGAAGGCCCGGAATTCCAGGCTTTTGCCGCCGGAAGGTTCGCCTCGCGTGAAACAGACGGGCCGTCGATTGCATCTCTGCTGTTCTTGCCGAATGTGAGGATCCTGCAATCGATGGAAGGGTTTGGCTTTATCGAAAGATGTTTGCAGTTTACTTTCGGATTGGGCTGATAAATGTGAATGGCACAGTTGGTCCCGTCTTGTCCTTCCTTGAGTTTCCATACTCCAGACGCCTTTGTCGTCTGAGCCTTGACGACGGAAACATCGGATTTCGCTTCATTCCGCTCCTGGCATTTCTGAGCGGTGTCGTAATTGGTGTTGCCCCAGGCTCCTCCCGCGGAGATCAGGTACGACGCTCCCAGCGCCAGGGTGCAACACATCGTCTTATACAATACATTACGGTATTTCATGATCTTATATCCTCGTCAGACGCCCTGTTCTGTCGGGCGGGTTATCATTCGGCATACATTATGCTAATCAGTATATTATTATACCTCTTATTAGTTTCACTCCCGTCAGCCGGTTTTTGTTCCGGAGAAATTGACCGGAAACACAGTGCGGGTATCATGCCGGTTTCGATTCAGCCGCGGCAGAGATCTCATATACGGCGGATCATGACCGGGAATCGGCTTCAATGACTGTTTCAACTGTGCGTTGACGCGGCAAGGAACGGCTGCGTCCTTCAGACCCCGTTCGTACGTTTCTTGAGTGCCAGAAAAGCGCCAAGAGTATGAGGGCTTCTCTGGAACAGGCTCCTGTATGGTCGCAAACCGCAAAGGGCCGCCTTACCCGTAGAAAACTGTGAAACGCCTGATTTTATAGGGCTTGACAATCGGCTGTGTGAAGCCGGAGTCCGATAACAGGTATGAGGCGGCTGGGAAATAAAACAAAAAGCGGGGATTATTCCGGGGAAACGTGAGTATTTTGATACGGTCCGGGTTTGGACTTCAATGAAACTCTTGGGGAGAGCGAGCGCTCTTCATTGTTTCTCATGGTTGGAGCGTGGGGATTCCCTCTTCCGGTAAACAAAAAAGGACTTGATCATTACCGATCAAGTCCTTGATTTTTTGGCGGGGTAGACGAGGCTCGAACTCGCGACCTACGGCGTGACAGGCCGTCACTCTAACCAACTGAGCTACTACCCCGTGCTGATTTCAATGACTATAAGATACAAGATTGAGCGCCCGATGTCAATCCAAAAAGCAGCGAATGATGGAAAAAACATCAATAATCCGGACCGATGGAGATTGTATACATGGGCTTGTCCGTGGTATCCAGATTGGTCGGCCAGGCCGCATCGAGACGAAGCACCACAAATCCCAGATTCATGCGCATGCCGAACCCCACGCTCATCTTGATGTCATCGAGCCTGAAATTCCCGTTCGCTCCCTGTCCGCCGCCGTGGAAGCTCTTGTCGAGCACCGTTCGCTGCTCATATACCACATTGCCGTCGGTGTCGGTGACCGCCGAACCATCCTCGTTCAGCATCGGAACTGTTTTCCACTTGTATTTGCCCCAGGCGGAACCGACATCGGCGAACAACACTCCACCGATGTTCCCGATGCCGAACTGCAAGGGCCAGCCGAGCACCAGGTAATCGATGAACGGGAACCGGAACTCGAAGTTGTTCAGGAAATAATAGGGACCGAAGAAATTGTCCCACCGGTACCCACGCAAGGGGAAAACGGTTTGCGCAAAATAGATGTCCTTGCTCTGTTCGACTCCCGGGTCGATCCATTTCACCCGGGCGTTCAGCCAGCCTTCATCGCCTCCCATGAAGAACATGCGGGGATCTCTCCCGAAACTGGCGCCGCCGCTGAAACGGGTGAAGAAATTGTACCGGTTCAGGAAACGGTGATACTTGCGGTAATCGGCGCTGACCGTGGTATAGGAGAGATCGGACAGGGCGGTGGGCGGACTGTACTGGACGCTCAACTGGGAACGGGAGCCGTTGACCGGTCCGGTGTTCTCCCAGAGCGCGTTGTCATGCACCAGGTCCACCCCGATGGATCCCGACTTGATCCCGTCGAGGTGGATTTTCTCCGAGGTATAGGGATACCCGTAGTACGGATCGTAGCCGAACGTCTGATACATGTCCCGTTCGAGACGGACCAGGTTCAGGGACAGGTCGAGACGCTCGAACCGGCTGAACGGCCTCGATGCGACCAGTGAGCCGCCCAGGATGCGATCCCCGAAAATACTCCAGTCCGAGGAGTAGTAGTACGTCTTGTAGTGGAACAGGCTGATCCCGTAATTGGTACGTTTTTTCAGGAAAATATAGGAGAGGGCGAGATCGCTTTCCTCCAGGGAATAGACCAGACGGGCGCCCACATTGATACGATGGTTGCCCAGGATGTCGGAGAACGAGACCTGTCCCATGCCGCCGACTCCGTAGAAGGTGTTATAGCTGGCGAAAGCGTTCACCATGTCCGGGGAAAACTTGAGTCCGTAAGGCTTTCCGTCCACCCGTTCCGCGGCCAGTTGCTGGCCGGATCCGGTATCGCGCAGGATGACTTCCGGCTTGAGCGAGTCGGCGGCGGATATCTTGAGCGATTGGCTCCGGTACAAGGTGGGGGAGATGCTCTCCATTTTCAGGTCACGGCTGAGCGGGCGTTTCAGAACGTGAATATCCCAGCCGCCGTCCTTGAAACAGGTGAAGGCGATGTTGTTCCCGTCGGGTGACCAGCAGGGGGAGGATGCTCCGGTGAGAAGGTTGGTCAGCGCCATGACCGTCATCTGTTCGAGATTGACCGAGTAGAGATTGTTTATCCCGTTACGGTCGGAGATGAACACGATATTCTTGCCGTCGGGCGACCACGAAGGGCTGCGGTCGCTGAACTGGCTGGCGGAAATACGCCGCACCCCGGTTCCATCGGCATTCATGACGAATATATCGTAGGCGTCCTTCATGTCGTCGATGGTGTGCTCATAGG
>CAYRTQ010000022.1:15705-17390 GCA_964426865.1 uncultured bacterium | reverse complement strand
GGCGCGTCACGGCGATCAGAGGCAAAAGCGATCATTTTGCCGTCCGGACTCCAGGCAGGATCGGCCTCGTCGAAGAAGTCGTTGGTCAGCCGTACGATCTGTCCGGTTTTGATGTCAACGGTGAACAGGTCGAGCTTGGCTTCGCTGATGCCGCAGAAGAGGATTCTTGTTCCGTCGGGCGACCATTTCGGGGAATAGATGGCGTCCATCGCCGGTTTGATTTCCTGGTCGAAACCGCCTTCTTCCACCTTCTTGATATGAATGGCGTCCCTGGCCCCGGCTTTCGAGGCGAAAGCGATCATCCTGCCGTCGGGGGACCATGTAAGTCCTCCCCGAAGCCAGTGCATTTCCTCGTATTCGCCCGCCTTCTCGCCTTTCAGCAGCGTTTCCAGAAACTTGCCGTCCGACGCCCGCATGAGCTGGATTTCCTTGTATCCGTTGCGGTCGTTCAGATAGGCGATCTTGTCGCCGGTGGGGTTATACGCGGGGCTGACATTCAGGTAGTTGCGTTCCTTCTCGTGGTCGGTGAGCTTGACCGCGAAATCCTCGGGCAGCTCGCGGCCCGCGACTTCCGGCCAATACTCGGTACGGAGCTTGCGATGCCATTCCTTGGAGAGTTCCTCTGTTCCCTTGCCCAGCACCGCCTTGAACGTCTTCTCCACGCTCTTGGTATGGGTGAGCGACTGAAGCAGTTCTCCGGCGATCCATTTTTTCTGGCCGCCGTACTGCTCCTGGAGGAACTTGAAGAAAGACTCGCCGCCCTTGTACACGAGATACCCGCCATAGAGGTACTGGAGCGGCGGAATGTATCCGCTGATGACGCCGTCCCGGACAATCATGTCCCCTTCGGTGCTCCAGTACTGGCTCTCGTGCTCCGCCAGGCCCTCAGCGAACCACAGGGGGAGCTGGAAGGCGTATTCACGGCTGACAATGGACTCGATCACCCCGCCATAGAGCATGTCGAACATCAGGGCATGGGTGAGTTCGTGGTGGATGACATGCTCGAACTTGTCGAGCGATCCCTCCCAGGGGATGACCACACGGTTTTTGAAAAGCTCGGTGAATCCTCCTGTTCCCTCCTCGATGATCTCGGTCAGCACATTGGTCTGCGCGAAATCGTTGTGGGAGTTGAACACGAGAATGGGGATCCGCTTGCGTGGGGTATAGTTCCAGTGTGCGGAAAGGCTCTCGAAAGACTTTTCCGCGATACGGGAGGCGATGAGCGCGGTTTCATACCCGCCGGCAGTATAATAGATGTCGAAATTCTTTGTGGGAATATACTGCCATTTGAACGCCGTGTAGTTGACCTTGTTCTGGCCGAAGGACTGGGCGTCCACGGTTCCCGTAAGCCACACCGGGAGAAGCAGCAGCAGGCATTTCAGTAGCGATCTCACCGTACTAATAACTCCTTGAATAAAATGCTGACAGCCCCTCCCGCATCGGAACGACCGTCACCGATGCGGAAGTTTCGGGCCGCTGAGCGTTCTTCGAAGCCTGAAGAGCGGAGAGCAAATGATTGAGCACCACTCCCGCCACGCAGTATTTCACCGCGTTTTCGTAATTCAGCTCCCGTTCCCGGAATTTCTTGAAATCTGCGCGGTTGGCTTCGCTGTCCCATTCCCATCCGTTGCTTCCGGAGTACTGGATGGGCGATTCCCGGGTCAATTGCATGCTGTTGTAATCGA
>CAYRTQ010000022.1:0-15695 GCA_964426865.1 uncultured bacterium | reverse complement strand
GAGGAATGATATCCCCCCACGGCATTGAGATAGGATTCGCCCCGGATTCCGGAATTCATCCCGGCGTGCGCCACGGCAAAGGAGAGATAGTCGTCCCGTGTCGAACTCTTCATAATACTATTATAATAGTAAGTTCCCCAGAGCGCAATCTCCGCCGCAAAAAAGAGCTTCGCATACCCGTGCGACCCGGTATAATACTGCCCGAGCCCGGGGATGGCGAGCGACATCAGGAATGCCTTCTTCTGATCGGGAATGTCTCCGGCGTATCCCGGTCGTCCGACCCCCATCAATAAGAAGGACGCGGCAATGACGAAAATGGTTACCGTTCTTTTCACCGTACTCCTCAGAATTTTTTGCTGACCATGAGTATGGGCACTTCGTGGTCAAGGATGTGTTTCTGCACCAGGTTAACCCGCACCATGCTCAGCTCGGATTCCATGCTCTTGTTGCGGTGATAGGCAAGACGGGCCGCGTCGATGGCGGAGACCACCCGGTTGAGGAGAAGCAGGCTCACTCCGTTCTGCCCCATCTTCAGGTTGTCGTTGGAATCCTTCCGCATGTTCATGTACTGGTCGCGCATGGACGATTTGACATTGCGGATATCCGCGTCGTAATTTCCCGTAGCCTTGCCCTCGGCGTCCACGAGCCCCGGGTTGATGTAATGCCGGACCTTGTTTCCATTGGTATCGACAGATTCGGTGTACTGGACGATATCCTTCCAGCCGTAGACGAACTGCGGGTATTTCCCGATCATCTCATAATACTGCTGGGTTTTCGTGGAGGGCAGGGTATGGTTGACCAGGGTATCCTTGTCTTTCAGAATGTTGGTGACCGAGTCCATGTACGTCGGATTCATCGAAAGGTCGGCATAGTTCTTGGGCAGGTCCGTCGTGGAGAGGGAATTCTTCACCAGGCGATTGGCGAACCATTCCACATAGCTGTATTCACCTTCCGCTCCGCTGTACCGCCAGTTTTCGTTCGCGAACCGTTCGAACGTCTCTTCCTGATCGTTTCCCTTGCCGGTGTAGTGGGCGTACATCCACCATCCGAGCGCCTCCACCCCCAGGAACGCGATGCCCCGCTTGGCTCCGGTATAGTATTCCCCGAGACCGGGAAGCAGCATGGAGAGGAAAAAAGCTTTCCGGGGGCTCTTGGGCGTGGTTGGCTTCGCGCTTGCTTCCGGCTTGTCGTTTCCGCCGAAGGGCCATATCGCGGCGACCTCTGGATTCGACGCGGGTGCGGCTTTTTCCGGAGCCGGCGTCCCGACCGCGGCCAGCGCCGGGGCGGAAGGGACGAAATCGCGGGAGTTGCGCGAAGACATCCCCGCATCCGATTCCATGCCGGAAGCGAAAACGGGAAGCGCCCCGGCCAGGAGGAGTGCGAGCACGGCGACAGAATGGTGCTTCATGATGGTTCTCCTTTTTCAATGAGTGAAGCCGAAGAGGACGGTGAAATAAAATTTCCAGGGATTCTGCTTGTCCTTGACCACACTGAAGGTTGAGGTCTCCGTATCCAGCTTCCGTATCCAGGTGTCATCCGGGCCATAGGCCGCGGAGAATTCCACCATGGTCGGGAAATTGTAAAAGGAAAGGGCGTCCAGGCGCAGTTCCAGTCCGGCGTCGCGCTTGAAACCCTTTGTGGACCAGTTGAGGCTCTTCTTGTTCCACGCTCTCCCCATATCCGCGAACACTCCCATGTAGACATGATTGAAATACCAGGCGTACGCCCGCTTTTTCATATCGTATACCAGGGGAAAACGATACGTTACCTGTCCCATGACATTCTTGCGCCCGCTCATGCTGTAGAACGTGTATCCCCGCATCTGGGTCGGCCCGCCGAGCTGGTTCTCGTAAAAACTGTCCACCATGCGGTCGATGATGTTCGCCTGCCCCCGGATCAGCAGGGTATGCCGCTCCGTGCGGGGTACCGGAATACGTTCCACCCAGTTGAGGTAGAAGTTGTCGTAGGGATATTTCTTGTATCTCTCCCGCAGGAATCCGACATACTCGAAATCATCGAGGAAATAATTCTGATACCGGTCGTACCGCGCCTCGATTTTCCTTCCCCCCCGTGGATTGATGTCGGAATCGCGCGACGGAATGAAGTTGTCCTGGCTGTAGAACAGGGCGAGATCGAATCCCCGGGAATAGGTGTACGAGGGCTTGTTCACAATCGGCCCGGTCTGGAAATCGGTGTATTCCAGCTTGGCGTTGTACTGGCTATAGATGAGCCTGCCCTCGAATTTGTGACGGTCATGGAGGGTGTACCGGATGCCGAAGTCGATCTCGTTGAGATCGAACGTCCGCTTGTTGATGATCGTGCCGTATTCCTCCATGTAATCTTCGCGGGTGTCCACACTGCGGGTCTGACGGTACATCTCCACGAAGAGGGTCGGAACGAGGCGCTTGTATTCGAAAAGCGCGAAGAGGTCGGTGTCGTGGTTTCCCGGAGCGATATCCCCGCCGAACATGAAATCACCCTGGTTGATGACCTCGCTCTTCAGGGCATAGAGTCCCAGTTTGAGCTTTCCGCGATCATTGATGACCCGGGGCATCAGGGAGAAGTCGAGCGTCTTCATCCGGTACCCCTTTGATTCCTTCACATTGAAATCGACGTACTTCCGGTCCGGCTCGTTCCCGTATTCCCGGTGAAACATTCCGGAATTCACCGGCGTTCCCCCGTCGAGGGGAAGCAGCCGGATTTCGTAGCCGTCCGGGCCATAGTAGGAGAACGCCACGGTGGTGTCCGCTGGCGAAACCGAGGGGGAGAACGCTCCTCCGACGACATTGGTCAGCCGCGACACAGCGCCGTCCTCCAGACGCATACGGTACAGGTTGGGAATGCCGGACACATCGGAGGAGAAGAGCAGGCTTTTCCCGTCCGATGTCCATGCCGGATCGCGGTCCTGTCCCGCGGAGGATACCAGAATCCGCACGTTTCCGCCGTCATGGTCCATGAGGGCGATATCCACCCGTCCCTGGCGCTGGATGGTGAATGCGATGGTTGTTCCGTCGGGCGACCACCGGGGACGGTACAACTGGGTTCCGTCGGTGTAGGACGTGAGCTGGCGTGTGGACTTGTCGTTACGGTCCATCATCCAGATGTTGTTGAGACCGGCGCCGTTCTTCACATAAGCCAGCCACCGATGGTCCGGGGAGAGATCGGGATAGGTGCCCCGTAAATCGTGGGTGATCCGTTTGTGATCGCTCTTGCGCGGGTCCTTTGTGTTGATGACATCGCGGTACATGTCCCACCAGTGTGAGCCGTGACGGTCGGAGGGCATGCGCCGGTTGTACAGAACGTTCCACTCGTCGAGCCACACCGGTGCGGCCTGGATGCCGCCGCCGACCGCGATATCGAATCCTCCCGCCGCTTTCGTTGCCAGATCCGAAGCCTCATCCGGGGATTTCAGCTTTTTCAGTTCCTTTTCCAGTCCGGCCAAGGCCTCGCGTTCCGCTTTTTCCTTGCCTTTCCATTTCCAGCCGCCGGGGGCGAGATTGGCGATGTAGCACAACCGGGGGCCGAAATCCGTTCCCCGGTTGGAAACGTAGGCCAGTTTGGAGCCGTCGGGCGACCACACCGGGAAACCGTTGATGTATCCCCCCTTCCGGAAGGGCTTTCCTTCCACCAGAGGACCGAGGGAATCCCGCTGGGCGGCGTACCGGGTTTTGAGCGACGCCGCCCATTCCCGGTATATCTGCTCCTGCGGCTTGTCCAGCACCTGACGGCAGACCGTATCGAACGTGATGGACGAAGCTTTGCCCAGCGTGTTCATCATTTCCCGCAGTTTTCCCGGACCATAGGTCTCGGCGATCCAGGAAACCAGGCTGTATCCGTGGTTATACACCATCTCGCTTCCCCTGCCGTCCCAGGCGAAGACGCCCATCTGGTCCGCATCGAGGAGCTTGTCATGGAGGGCGGCCTGACGGAGGATCATGTCACGGTGGGCGTCCAGGCTGTCGAAATGCGCCGTGCGGGTCTGGTACTGGGCGACACCTTCCGCCAGCCACGCCGGGACATTGAACAGGGGCACCGCATAGGAGGCGAGGATATTGGGATATCCCACGAGCACATCCTCGCGTTTCTCGTCCTGGTAGCCGATCTGCTGGTAATAGAGCATCGGGACGCGGCGGGATCCCTTGATGGAATTGCGCATGGAATAAACATGAGTCAACTCGTGGGTGATCACGTTCCAGAGCCAGTTGGTGTAGCTCCGGAACTCGTAATCCAGTCCGGTGGCGTAGATTTCCACCTTGTTGTCGAAGTAGTATGCGCCGCCGTTGGAGTAATCCTCGTCATCCTTGATGACAATGCTGATCCTGGAATTCACCTCGCCGTACATCTCCACGAGCGGCCCCCGCACCTCCTCCGCGATTCCGGCGGCCCGGAAGGCGGTGAATTCCTGCCCGGCGGGGTAATAGACAACGAAATGCTTCGTCTGGTACTCCCGCCATTGCAGGTGCGACTGGTTCTGGGCCGATGCGGGGGAAGGAGACAGGTACATGAGAAACAGCGCGAGCGCCGTCAATGCCGAACGTATCACTTGAGTACTCCCACCTTTATTGTTTCCGAATGCGTCCGGGTCTTGATTCGGGCGATATACAAACCGCTCGCGAGGCGAGAGGCGTCCATCCTGATTTCGTTTGCCGCGCCGGGTATGACGCTGCCTTCCGGGAGATAGGATTCGAATACCTTGACGCCGTCCGCAGAGAATACCGTGACCCGGCAGTCAGTCGGGCCGTCGGGGGTGATGCGGAACGTTCCCGACCCGCCGGAGATGGGATTGGGATAGCAGAACGCGGTGAACGGCGCGGTTCTTGTCACCGGATCGGAAATGGCGCTATCCGGCAACGCGGAAGCGAGAGCTGGTCCGCCGCGCCACATGGGCCAGATACGGCGGCCCGCGGGAAGCGGACCCGTCAATTCGCGGGTGAAAAGAGCGCCCCCGGTGGTCACCAGGGCCAGCGAGGCCGCATCGCCGGGACGGCTGAACACAAGCGGCGATTCCTTCACGCTCCCCGGAAGGGTCATCGGGTATCCCGGAACCCTCTGTCCGGAACCGTCCACGACCACGAGACGCATGTCGGAGGTGGCGAACGCGATATCCGGACTTCCGTTGCCGTCGAAATCGCAGACGATGGGGGAGGATACGATGCGCTCGCCGGAATCGCCGGGGGGAAGCGCAAGCGGATATCCGGAAACCCGAACGCCGTTTGCGCGATAGGCATGGATCCCCGATGCGGCGCTCTGGAGCACCTCCGGATAGCCGTCACGGTCGATGTCCGCCACCACCGGCTCGCCGACCGGATCGTCGGGAAGAACCACATCCGCAAAAAGGGAAGGAATCGCCACGCCGTTGGATGGTTTCATGGCTCCGCCGCTTTTCACGAAATACAGATGACGTCCGGCGGCAACCACCGTCTCGTACGCGTCATTGCGGTCCATATCGGTGATGACCAGACCGGAGGGGACGCCTTCGGGGAGCGTGAGAGAGGAAAAGCTCCCCGAAGACAGGTTTCCGGTGGAAATCGTGCCGTTTTCGTCAACGGCGGCCACGAAATCTCCCGCCGCGGCCATCCGTGCGATGCGGACGGTGTCCGGAAGCGAAATGGAGGTGACTTCGAGAGTGGGAAAATCCTTCAGCGCAACATCGAGAATGGCCGAAGCGGCGGTTCGCCCGTTCTTCGCATACTGCACCGGGATGAGGAGATGGCCTCCCGAGGCGGAACGGGTGTACAGCGGAGTCCCGGTACTGGCGGGGGCCGCTCCGTTCAGATCGGGAATGACGGTCTCGGCGAGTTGCCCGGAGGCGCCTTCCCGCACCCGGTAGAATCGTATCCGGTTGTCCCGGGTGAGCGCGATCATGTTTCCCCCGCCATCCGTGGCCGGTATCACCACGGGGTGGGAATCCGAGGGCAGGGAAAGTCCGGGGCCGCCGCGCCCGTCGGCGATGGTGAGCGAGTCGGCGGTCGAGGCGAGCAGTTCATCCACGCCGTCGCCATCCAGGTCCGCGGCGGTCAGGGGGCCGGTATACGCCGTTCCGGGAATCCGCGCGGTTCTCGACGCGAAGGTGATGTTTACCCGCATGACATCCCCGGGTTCGGAGTTCACCTTCACCGTAATCCCCGAGTTTCCGCCCCACATGCTTCCGGAATGGGGTTCGGTGGAGGGGGAGAGGGTTCCGGTCCCATTCTTCTTGTAGGTGTCGCCGTCGTATCCCTCGCTGTACTCGCTGCGGGGATCGCCGAATCCGAAAGCCGCGCCGATGTCCTGACGCCCGTCCGCTTCCAGAAGATCGACTCCGCGGCGATGGGGATCGTTGTTGATGGCGTCGTCCGGGGTTTTTTCCCGGATGATCCGTTCGTTGATGCGCCAGATGAGCACGCCGGAGCCGGGAATGAACGCGTCGTAATGATCCACGCCCATCCAGACGCCGGAGGTGTCTGTATCCGAGAAAGTCACCGCGGGGAGCGAATCACGGGACGCATAGCGCTCACGGTTCTCCAGGAGAAGATACTCGTCGCCGGTGACGGGAATCTTGATGGCGCGGGGAAGGCCCGCATTCTTGTGGGCCGCGGCGAGATCGAGCGTGGTATCGGATGTCACCACCGCCGGCTCGATCCAGCCCATTTTTATCCGGGACCAGATGTCGGGATATGTCGGCACGAATCCGCGGGTGGAATACCCATAGGCCATTCCGCCGGTGTCCATGAGCGACCATCCCCCCGCCGCGGGCATTCCGTCCTTGTTGTTGGAAAGGGAGGGGAGGCCCAGTCGGTGTCCGAACATCGGGGCGAGGATGCCGTTCAACCCCGCCAGCCCGTTGTCGGTGGTCATCTCCGGGACAATGATGCCGTTGTCGAGTGTAACG
Source organism: uncultured bacterium (assembly GCA_964426865.1). Classification (GTDB taxonomy): domain Bacteria; phylum Latescibacterota; class Latescibacteria; order Latescibacterales; family Latescibacteraceae; genus JAWLHT01. The sequence continues at coordinate 8,824 of CAYRTQ010000022.1, read as the reverse complement.
CCGTCGATGACGAGCGGCCCGCCCAGGTATTTACGGAAATCTTCCATGCTCAGGTACGCCGAGGGAATGTCGTTCAGGATTCCGGACGTTTCCTGGCCGATCCCGGCATGGATTATCATGAACGTGTCGTAATCGGCGAAATTGATTGCCGCGCCTTCCTGCCGTTTGCAGGTCTCCACCGCCTCGCGGAAAAGCTCCGCCAGCTTGCGGTAGGTCTGTTCCTTCGTTCGTCCGTTTCCGTACTTGTAGAACTTGTTGGCCATGCGGTACGCGCCGCGCGGATCCTCGGGCCAGATCCTGAATGTCAGGGACGTCCGGTTTTCCGAGACCGTGCGCCAGTACCGGTCCAGCGCCTGCAGGTGATTGGAGAAGTACCGCCGGTCGTGGGGCGGGACATCCCAGGGATGGAAATACCGCTCCCGGATCGCGGGATCGGAATAGTAATCGCCCAGGTCGAATGTTCCTCGGCCCGAGGTGGTGTCGTGATCGGGCTCTTCGTAGGGGAAATCGACCCGTATGGCGAGCACGCGATACTCCCGTGCCTGGGCGGAGACTGTCAGGCCCATGGCCAGAACGAACAATACGGCGAAGAAGGCATGTCTCAAGGTTTCAACTCCTAAAAGTTATAAGCGAAGCTGAAACGCATGGAATCCTGCATGGGATTGTCGCGGGCGGCATAGTAGGCAATGTCCACATTCAGCTTCTCATAGATGATACCGACGCCGAAGGTGGGGCTTTTCAATTCGCCGTCCTTGTCGAAGGTGTATCCGGCCCGGAGCGCCATGAAATTGTTGTACACATACTCGGCGCCGCCCTTGAAGTCGATCTGGTCGAATTCTTCCTTGGCGCCCTCGTCACCCCAGGCTTTCACCAGGGCGGTCAGAGGGGAGGAATCGCGTCTCACCAACGGTTTGAAAATATCCATGCTGAAACGCAGACGGTTGAATTCGCTTTCGATGGGGGTGTATGCCGCGCCGAACACGAAATTCAGGGGCAGGGGATCGGCCTGGGAAACGTCGATGTAGGATATCTTCGGACCGATGTTGTGGATCGCCGCGGCCAGTGTGAGTCCCCGGACCGGGGTCTTGTACATGGAACCGATATCGAGGGCGAAGGATGTTCCGATTCCCTTGCCCTTTTCCGCTTCCTGGCCGGAATCCGCCAGTTTGGAGTAGATGGCCTTGAGCGTGAGTCCCAGGGCGAGGTTGTCGGTCATATTCGCGCCGTACGAGCCGGAGGCCATGAGCTCGAAGGAGCTGAACTTGCCGATGATATCCGCGGAGGTGGAATTGGTGATGGCCTGCTCGCCCATGTTGAAATACACGAGGTTGAACGCGAAATTGCCCCATCCCTCCGCATGCTGGGAGTACCCGAGGTATTCATAATACATGTCGGGGGCCAGTTTCGGGAGCCAGTTGGTGTGCATGAACGTCAGGTTTTTCTTTTCCTTGCCCTGGAACGCGAGACCGGCCGGATTGTAGTACCCGGCGGAAGCATCGTCCGCGATGGCTGTGTAGGCTTCGCCCATGCCCGCCTGTTTCGCTCCCGGTTCGATAAGCAGATAGAGGGCGGCTGCCTGGCTTTCATTGGTGGCGGACGCCTGACCGGCGCAGCCGAGCAGGATTGCCAGCGGCAGCATGAAAAGGGTGAGATGTTTCATGATGATTCCTCCGTTGTTTATGGTTAACGCATGACAATCATTTTTTCCGTCCTGGACGCTTTTCTGCCGTTCTGGCTGTGAACGGTCAGCTTATAGAAATATACCCCGTTGGCGATTTCCGTGGCGGGTTTCCACGGTATCCGGTTGAATCCGTATTCCGCGCTGAATTTGAATTTGTCCACCAGTCTTCCGGACTGGGAATAAATCCTGATCTCGGCGGATCCGGCGTCGTCGGTGAGATTGAAGGTGAATGTCGTGCCGTCCGTGCGCATGGGATTGGGGTAGTTCAACAGATCGCGAATGGCGATATCCCCCGTTTCGGAACCCACCACATGCATGGCGACCGTTTTCTTCGAGACATTGTTGTAGGAATCGTAAACGTTCATTTCAAGCTGGTGCTCTCCCGGCGAGAGCATGGGAAGGGTGTACTCGGCCAGCCCGGTGGTGAATCCACCCACGTTCCGCACCTCGCCGGTCAGCACGGTGACCTCCGATTTGTCGAGCGTGAGGGTGACATTGTGCCCGCGGTTGCCATAGATGTTCAGACCGGAAGGATCATGCAGGGACGCGGTGAGCGTGGGCTGACGGCGGACATAGTCTCCGCTTTCGAAAGTTTTGCCGTCAAAGGCGAACTTGATCTCCGGCCCCGCGGTATCCTCCGGTGCGGATGGATCGATTCCCCCCACGGCGAGCTTGTCGATGATTCCGGTGGCATCATGGGCGTCACCTTCCGCGAACAGGTAAATCCGGGATTCCTTCGTATCGGAAGTGAGATCCTTTGGCACAACCAGCGGTGATGCGAATCCCGATCCGCCGATGGGAATCTCCCCGCGGAAAAACACTTTGCCGGGCATGGTATAATCGATGTACAGGCCTCCTCTGGGGAGCTTGTACCGTTTATGGACAAGCGGTCCTTCCGCCCGGATATGGAGCGTGCCGGTATAGGACACCGGTTTGCCCCCGCTCGTGACATTCCCCGTGATATTCACCTTCTCGAGCTGGTGAAGCGTATCCAGCGGGGCGACCTGGAACCGGTTGCGGGGGATGGCGAGACGGGTGGCCGGGTCGCCGAATATGTGGTACCGGTTCACGTTGTGTTCCTTGATGGTGTCATTGGAATAGGAACGCTTTGCCTTTCTCAGCGCGTCCCCGATACGGGCTTCCGGATTGCCCGCCGTATCGAACGTATTCACGTAAAAGGATTTTACCATTTCCACATTGCTGTAGTTCCAGGTTTTACGACTTGCGGCGATGGCGGCGATACATCCGCCTCCCTTGCGGAGTTGCAGCATCTCGGCCAGGGAGGTATACCCAACCCGGTCGAATTCACCCACCTCGCACGAGGCGGCGATGAACAGGGGCAGACGACCTCCGTTGTTGAACCGTTCGATATCGCGCGCGCCGACCAGGATATGCTCGTGAGCCAGGAGATCGCGGTTGCCGTGGCCGATGAACGTGGCGATCAGGCTTCCCTGGTCGAACAAGTCGATCAGGGCCTCCGTGGCCTTCGGTTTCTGCAGGTTCTCCATGGGATACTCGATCATCATGAGCTTCATCCGCTCGATGTACTGCGGAATGAAGGTGCTGCGGTCGATGTATTCGGTGTCCTCCGAGAAATCCCGCTCTTCCCCCGATCCGCCGTAGGAGGTCTCATCGTCGGCGATGAGGAGAACCCGGTCGCGCCAGATCCCTTTTTCCGGGCTGCGCTCGTAATCGATGATTTTCCCCACCGTGGTTTTGGCGTCCTCGACCGTATTCACGCAGAGCCGTCCGATCGCCAGGCGCGGGCTCCATGTGATGTCGTCCCAGGTGTAGAAGTCGTCGGTGGTGACATCCCCCTGGGAAAAGGTCGGAACATAATTGTGGGCGGTCTGGGAAGCGCTGATGTTCTTGAACCGGTTGGTGGCGTCGCCGACAAGGCAGCAGTAGCGCACGCCGGGAGTATAGTTGTCGCGCGAGAACCGCAGGAAGTCCCGTATGGAGGTCGGATCCAGCACGCCCCATCCGAATTCGTCGTATATATCGGCCACATTCACCGTCATGGTCTTGAGCGGATCCACGGTGGAATCACGCGCCCGCCAATCGGCGAGCTTACGGGCCTCATCCAGGAACAGGCTGTGGGTAATGACGATATAGTCCGCGCCGTTGCGGGAGCTTCGCAGGTTGGTGTTGGCTTTTTTCGTGATGGAGGAAACCTTGAGATACGCCCCGGGATCGAACAGCAGGAACCGCCCGAGTTTCCCTTGGGGGGGCAGGGCGCGGAAGGTGAGCGTACGTCCGCCGGCATCGTACTTCTTCCCGGAGATTTCCGTAACCGTATACGGATCGGAGGTATCGAACACCTCCACCGTTTCCCGTCCGACACCGGAGACGGCGAACCGCACGGGGGACCCGTCGCCTTTGTAGAAAAATTCCAGTTCCGAACCGGGCATTTCGAGCTTGCGCTCATACTCCAACTCCACCCAGTCGAGTTGAACCGTCTCGTCGGCGCCTCCCGAAGCGCGGCGCATTTCAATGAGGTTTCCCTTTTCCTTGAGCAGGCCGGCAATCCCGATTTCGGCGCTGCTGAACTCGGTGAAGGGAATGTGGTGCTTGAACGGGCCGTCTTTGTTTATGTAGATCTCAATGTCATGGGCGATGCGCTTCTCATCCTGAGAGTTGTTCAGGATAATTTCGGGATTCAGGAAAGATACGCGAACCAGGGCAGTGTCGCCGGACGCCATATTCGGCGCATGGAAAGAGAACGCCCGGCTGGCGGTACCCTTGAGCATGTACCAGTACCAGAGAATTCCCGATTCGGCGTATTCCTGGGCCACATCGCTCTCGATATGCAGGATTTCCGGGAAAGTCGTGCGCAGGGGAAGGGTGTCCGAGGGCATCTCGCTCAGGGACGCCATCCGCTTCGGAGTTCCGGCGCTGGAGATGGTGACCCAGTAAATGTTCTGGGTGGCGTAGGGATGGTTCTGGAATGTCCGGGTCGGCGCTTCATTGCTCATGATGAACCGTGACAGCGCTTCTCCATAGAATACAATGGAATCGTCCGCGCTGAAATACCCGTCGCCGTTGACATCCCGCACCCGTACGGCGATTTCGCGGAAACTGTCGGCGGTGGCTTCATGCGGGTTCATATCGAGAACGAGTCCGCCGCCGTAGTACATGCGTACGGAATTGACCGGGGTGGAGCCAACCGGAAATCCCTTCGCGGCCAGTTCGGAACCGGTGATGCTGTACATTCCGCTGTCGGAAACCGCGATACGATACCAGTCGCCGGTGGCGAAGGGACTCGTGATCTCCGCGCCCGGTTTGAGCGCCCGTAGCGATTCCGGAACGATGCAGTTCTCACGGTTGACCACCTCCTCCGGAATACGGGCGGGTCGGGCAACCGGAGCGAGCGCGCCGCTCCAGGAAACGGTTACGGTGAAACTGTCCGTTACCGCCGCGGTTGCGGCGTGAGCGTCGAAGAGAACCGGACGGAGGGTGAGTTCCCAGACGGATATGCCATCCACGGTCCACCGTTTTCCGAGCTGCGCGTAATCTCCGGGCTGGAACCCGCTCAGAGCGTACCGTACGGGATCCTCGGAGAACACTTCGGTGGCGATCCCGCTCTTGTCTGTGTAATGGGAAGGGTTCGGCGCCACGGTTACCCCCGTCCGGTTCGAGCGGGAGGGCGCGGACACGGTCAGGGTGGGAACGCCGGATTCCGGAGCGGCAAACAGGACGGTCCTGGCGGGGAGCGCGGGAGTCCCCGGAGCGCCTGAGGCAATGTGTTCATCGGCGCTATACCGTATGTAGACCTTGTTGTCCACATGCAGGGTATCCGCGCGGAAATGGTCCGGACGATAGGAGATCGTGATTCCGGAGGAAGCGCTGGAAAGCATCCGCACGTCGGCGCGGGCGCTTCCCGGCATGCACAGAACGCCTGCGCACAGGATCGGGAGCAACTTCTGAAACGTGTCCAACATTCTTCTCATAGAGGGTACTCTCTACAAAAAAAGGGCGGAGAGCATCGCTACCCTCACGCCCGACAGGACAATAAAGGACAGGCTCACCAGTCAATCGCAAGGGATATACTTTAACACAACTTTTGAATATTTTTTAAAGCAGCCCCTTTAACGATTGACTAATAGACGCCTCCCTGATTCTATGCGTATACCGCTGCCAATTTCATCAGTCACCGGATAATTTTTTCCAATATACCATTGCGAAAAGGATATGGTCAAGAGAAAAAACTAAATTTTTTCCGCCCGTTCGGGGAGCATGATGGGAATGTCGTCCTCGATCGGGTACTTCAGCCCCGATTCATGGCAGATGAGTACGTTTTCCTTTTCGTCGTATTCCAGTTTGCCCTTGGAAACCGGGCAGACGAGAATGTCGAGCAGTTCCTTGCTGATCATGGTGCGCTCCTGCGGGTGTGTTCCGTACGTTCCCACGCCGATCCCAATTGATGGAGAATTTCTCTCGGCGGTTTCACCGGCTCCAGCGTGGGGCGGGTGAAGGCATGTTCGGTGAAACCGGTGGCGAGCGTCTCTCCGCTCCGTACAACTTCATATTCCAGGAAAACCCGCGCGCCGGGTTTCCTGCCCACCGAGGTATATACAATTAAGACGTCATCGTAGCGGGCGGGTTTCCGGTATTTTACACCCGCCTCGATCACCGGGAGCATGAACCCGGCGCGTTCCATGGCTTCGTAGGTGAGACCCAGGTCGCGGAGCAGTTCCGTTCTTCCGACCTCGAACCATGTGAGGTAGTGGCTGTTGTATGCCACTCCCATCCTGTCTGTCTCCGCATACCGCACCCGTATCTCGGTATGGTGTTTCCCGTCTGTAAACGGCATGAAAGCTCCGGGGAAGGAAGTCAGAAAACAAGAAGCATGGAAAAGTGAGGATCGAAGGGAAAGACGATCCGGCCCGACGCCGCGAATGATGGAGCGGCGGTTGATTCATCTTCCGGCGTTCATCGTTTTCCCTGACTTCCGTCTTCTTTCATTTTCTCACTTGTCCGCCCACTGTCCCATGGCGCGGAATTTACCGATGCGCGCTTCCACCAGTTCGGTCGAGGACAGCTTGCGGAGCTGGATGAGGTACTTGCCGATCTCCACGCGCAACTGATCGGCGACCATCTGGGGATCGTTCTGTGCGCCGCCGAGCGGTTCCTTGATGATGAGATCGACAATGCCTATCTTTTGAAGTTCCGGGGCGGTGAGTTTCAGTTCCTCGGAGAGCTTGTCCTTCTTGTCCGTGCTCCGCATGAGGATCATGGCGCAGGATTCGGGAGCGATGACCGAATACCAGGAATTCTCCAACATGACGATACGGTCGCCGATACCGATGCCGAGCGCGCCGCCGGAACCGCCCTCGCCGATGATGGTGACAACGACGGGAACCCGGAGACGGCTCATCTCCATGAGGTTACGGGCGATGGCTTCTCCCTGGCCATGCTTCTCCGCGGCCACCCCGGGGAATGCGCCGGGAGTGTCCACGAACGTCAGGATGGGGCGGGAGAATTTCTCGGCGAGTTTCATGATACGGAGCGCCTTGCGATATCCCTCCGGATTGGCCATGCCGAAATTACGGCTGATGCGCTCTTCGTTGTCACGGCCTTTCTGCTGCCCGATGACCGCCACCGGAACGCCGTCAAGCTTACCGAATCCGGTGATCATGGCGGGATCCTCCCCGGTGAACCGGTCGCCGTGAAGCTCGGTGAAATCGGTGAGCATCATGGAGATGTAGTCCAGGGTGTAGGGACGGTTGGGATGGCGGGCGATCTGCACGCGCTGCCAACTGCTGAGTTTCCCGTAGATGTCGCTGCTGAGACGGGCTTCCTGTTCCTCCAGGCGAAGTATCTCGGCGCGGGAGCTTTCCGGGTCGCGTTCCGGCCAATCCTCAATCTGACGGATCGAAATCGAGCAGGTATCTATCCGGCAAGTTCAGTCCTCCAGTTCATAATGAATCCATACTCCGGACATCGCGGGGAAGCCGGGCATATTCTTTCGGAAGATACGAAATATCGAATACAAACGGGTAAAAAGCAAGTGATTATTCTCCCGTGTCTTTTTGCCGGGGATCGCGGAGCCGAAGGCGAAGATGGCCGACGGGCGCCGCCCCTGGAGAGGAATGGGGAGAGATGAGCTTTGGCCCTATGGATTCTTGCCGGTTCGGAGCGGTGGTTACCTTCCCCGTGCATCGGCGGGCCAGATGCATTTGTGGAGTTGCAGGTTGAGACGGGCTTCCGGCATTTCGGCGAGGATCCATTCCACCAGCAGCGCCGGGTGGAGCGAGTGCCAGACCGGCGAGAGGAGGACGGCCCCCTTTTCCGCGAGACGATGTTCCCGTGAGAATTCCCGGGCGAAATCGAAATCGGGACGTCCGGTGAGCACGAACTTGAATTCGTCGCCGGGGCGGGCATGGAGGAGATTCGCGGGGTGGATCGTATTTCTCTCGCCGCTCCCGGGGGTTTTGATATCGATGATCCGCACGGTTCCCTCCGGGAGGACCGAGGCGTCCAGGCTGCCGTTGGTTTCGACGCTCACCCGGTATCCGCGACGGAGGAGTTCGCGCGCGAGCCGGGGCGTGTTCTCATGGATGAGCGGTTCACCGCCGGTTATGCAGGCGAAGGAGAGGCCGTACCAGTCCGCCTCGCCGACGATATCGTCAATCGTGCGCTCCGTTCCCCCCTCGCGGGCATACTTGGTGTCGCAATAGCGGCAGTGGAGATTGCATCCGGCCAGCCGTATGAAGACGCAGGGAAGTCCCTGCAGGGTGGATTCCCCCTGGATGCTGGCGAATATTTCGACGATGGGCATAAATGAATCGATTTGTTCCCCCCGGCGTTTCAAACTTGACCTTTGTGTCTGTATATTGTATCATAGATGTTTATGATTAATATAGGGAAATCTCTCACGCCGGTCAATGATCGAGGTGGAGAGGTCTGGACTCTGGAATGGCCGGTGCGCGGGTTGTCCGGGGCAATGCTCTGGATGGTCCGTCACTCCGGTCGTCAATGAAATGGGGACTTCATGAAAATTGTCATGGGTTCCGACCACGCCGGTCTGGAACTGAGCGATCACCTGGTTAAGCACCTGTCGGCCAAGGGATACGAGATGGTGAACCACGGCCCGAGTTCCTATGATCCGGATGACGATTACCCGGCATTTTGCATCAACGC
>CAYRTQ010000021.1:0-22654 GCA_964426865.1 uncultured bacterium | reverse complement strand
TTTCATGGTGTTTCCTCCTCAGGAGCCAATATACATAGCGCCGGAGGGGAGAATCAACAGGGAAAAGAACGGAGCTGTGGGGCAAAACACAGAGGCGCAAGGGGAAATGATTCAAACCGATATTGGCCGCCGGGCGCATCCCATGCGGCTCTCCGTGGTCCGTCGCGGAGGTATTATTCGTACCCCTCTGCGCCTTTGCCCTCTATGCCTTTGCTCTTTTCTTTGCCCTTCGGCCATCCTTACGCCACCTGCATGGGCAGGATCACGGCGGCGATGCCTTCCCGGTTGAGACGGCGCTGGATGGCGAACACGGTATAGGTATGGAGCAGCCCGTGATAGAACTTTTCACGGTAGAAGTTCAACTGGGGGGTAAAACCGGTGGACCGGGGAAAATCCTTGTGGATTTCACGGCATATCTCCACATGGCTCTCCACCGGGCGCGTTACGGCGACCATGCGATAATCCGCTGAAACCCGGGCCTCCCGGCCCCATCGCGGGCGGATATGCGGAGATAGCGGGAAAGTCGTGGACGGGGGATGCTTCCGGGAGCTATATTTCCGGTATCAGGTGCAGACATCTCTTTACAACGGGGCATAACCATGACCGTGCTGGGCATAGAAACAGCGACCGAGCGGCTCAGCGCCGCGCTGATCACCGAAGATCGAAGGATATTCGAGCGCCGCGAGGACACCCGCTCCGCGCACTGCGAACTCCTCGCGAAATTCATCACCGAGCTGACCGGAGAGGCCGGGATTACCCTGGATGGCGTGGATGGAGTCGCGGTGTCGGTGGGTCCGGGAAGTTTCACCGGTCTACGGATCGGTATCGCCACCGCCATGGGGCTGGCGTATGGCCTGGGAGTGGAAACCTGCGGCATCGGCACGCTCGATGCGCTGGCCTGGAACACAGGAAAGCGGGAGGGACTCGTCTGCCCGCTCATCGACGCCCGTCGCGCGGAAGCCTACGCCGCCGTGTTCCGCATGGGGTCAGGCCGTCCCGAAACAGTGATCGAGCCCGCCGCCGTTCCGGTGGCCCGTCTCGCCGCCCTGCTCACCGGACTTCGCGAGCCGGTAACCGTCACCGGCCCCGCCGCGCACAAGTTCCGTCCGCTGCTTGAAACCGCGGACGCTCCCCCGCTCGCGTTCACCGATCCGGATACATCGAAACCATCCGCGGTCGCCGTGGCGGAACTCGGCATTCTCGTGTTCGAGTCGGGCGGAGGCTCCGGCCCGGCCGAACTGCAACCGGTTTACCTGCGACGCTCGGACGCCGAGCTGGCGAAGATGAAACGGTCGGAGTTCTGCGGGTAGAGAAGGAAAGGCCCGGAAGAGACAAAGGGGAAAGTGGGAAGCCCCGAGGCATTCCCGACAGCCTCACCGTCCTGGGAATCCTTCCCGAGAGAACGCACGAACACGGGGTCGGTTGATTCTGCATGCCTGTTATTCCGGAAGCATGCAAATCCCGGTTCAGACCTCCCTTCCCTGTGCACCTTCAGGTCTTTTCTCTTTATTCCTTGACAGGAGCGCTCCGCTTTCGGTATTTTTTTACGGTAAACCGTTCCCCTTTTCTCCACGAAACGCATATGGCCCATTTGCCTTTCATCCCGGCGCTCATACTCGCTCTGCTCGTCCTCCCGGCCCGCGTCTCGGCTGACGGGGACGCTCCCTGCCGTCTGGTCGACACTCCGACCGCGGGCGTGCTCCTCTACCGGCAATATTCCCTGGAAAGTCAGCTTTTCGATGGCGGCGGACTGGTCCAACGGGTTTCGGTGGGGCTGAACCGGTATGTCTCCGCCGGATTTTCATGGGGCGGCTCGAACATCATCGGCGCCGAGCGGGTGGTCTGGCAACCCCATGTGGGAATCCAGGCGCGCATCCGGCTGGCGGAGGAAACCATGCACACTCCCGCGCTGGCGTTCGGCTTCGACTCCCAGGGCGAGGGACCCTGGTTGGGAGGGGAAAACCGTGACCGATTCCGCAACAAGTCCCGGGGAGTGTATCTCGTCCTTTCCCGCAATTACCGGCTCCTGGGCAACCTGGGTTTCCACGGCGGGGCGAATTACTCGCTGGAGACCGGGGATGGCGACAACGATCCCTCCTTCTGGGCGGGTTTCGACAAGGACCGGGGAATATGATTTCGCCACCAATGACAACGAGCGCCGTTCCATGACCGCCAACCGGGGATATCTCAACGCCGCGGTGAAATGGCGTTTCGGGAAGGCGTTCACCGTGGAACTCGACATCCGCAATATCCTTCGCAATCCACGGAAAGACTTCGACGGCGCTACGGTGGATCATCCGGAACCCTCGCGGGAAGTGCGGTTCGCCTATACGGGCGGCTTTTGAAACCGGGAACAAACCGGATAGTATAATTAAGGAAGATGCCGTGCTGTAATCCGAGGACGCCGGGCACCGCACCGATTCCGGTACGCGACTGCCGGTGACCCTCGATTGCGGCTCTCCCGTTCCGAAATCCCGGCAATTTCGGTTCATACCGGCGTTACTCTTTCGATTTCCGTTTTTTCTGGAGACGTGTTCCAATGCAAAAGACAACCCTCGCGCTCCTTGCCGCCGCGGCGGTGTTTGCGACCGCGGGATTGAACGGGTGCTACACCATGCTCGTGCACCCCGGGGTGCAGACCACGGACGACATCACCGGGGCGGAAACGACCGCCGAGGTGACCCACGCCGAACGCTGCACCGACTGCCATACCGGCAATGTACACGGCAGCGGAGCCCGGATGCCGGAAAACCATTCCGGCGCGTACGAGGGGTGGAGCGATTACGATCCATTCTGGGGATACGGGAATTATTATTCCCCCTTCTGGAGTTCGCCGCTCTCCTCACCCTATTTCTCGGACAGTTATTACAGTTACCGTAACCTCCCCTGGTGGGTGTATCCCTCCGTGGTCGAAGATAACGGCGATTCGGACGGAGAACGGGTGAGCGCCCCTTCCGCGAAGGCAAAACCCACGCGGAGAGGGAATATGGGAACGGACGACAGCGGCGGCTACACCCCCCTGCCCTCGGCTTCGCGCGGCTCCGGAAGCCGGAGCACGGAAAAGCCCGCCGCGTCATCGTCGACACAGAGCGGTTCCGGGAGCGATTCGGACTCCGGCAAGGAGAAACCGGCGCGCCGGGGAGGGATACGATGAAGTTGCGGAACCGCCTCGCGCTCCCTTTTTTCCTGGCTGTCACATTTTTTGCTTTCCCCGTGGTTTCCGGCGCGCAGGAGATGGTGGTCGGCAATGACGCGGGGGTCGGTGCGCGTGCCATGGGCATGGGCGGAGCCTACACCGCGATTTCCGATGACGCCTCGGCAATCTATTACAACCCCGCCGGGCTGGCCCAGATGCGCCGTATCGAGTGGAACCTGGGAATGAGCGTCGCCCGGGCGAAGGAAACCTCCTTCCTCCGCGGCACGACCGGATTTCCCACGCTCGGCTCGGCCTCCGCGACCACCACCACGAGCGACGTCAACTCGTTCGGAGGAGTGTTTCCCCTCCCCACCTACCGGGGCAGCCTGGTATTCGCCGCCGCGTACAACCGGGTGAAAGACTTCGACTCCAAGCTCAAGGTCAGCGGATGGAGCGACATCTGGATCGGCGACCTCCAGGGGCAATCCGAGGACGCCGGGGGATTGAACATGTGGTCCCTCGCCGGAGCGGTGGACGTCTCCCCCACCATTTCGCTGGGGGCCTCCCTCGACTATCTCAAGGGCGACCACACCCTGGCCGAAAAACGGGCTTATTACAGTTCCGCCGACCGGTGGGCCGAACTGTTCTCCTCGGGATACACCGACCATATCAAGGCGTGGAGCCTCCAGGGCGGCATGCTGGTCCGCACCGCCCATAACATCCGTCTGGGCGCCACCCTGCGGCTCCCGGTCAAATACAAAATCAAGAGCACGTACTACGACGACTGGTATGCCCGGACCGATGTCCCCTTCACCCTGAGCGAGCATGCCTCATCCTCCACTGCGGACAGCTCCGATTCCTACACCGGCGGTTTTTCCTATTATGTCAAGGCGCCGATGCAGATGAACATGGGAATCTCCTGGGTGTACCGGGGGCTCACCCTGTCCGGAGACGCCACATGGCTGGACTGGTCCCAGTCCGAAACCGATCTCGCGGAACCGGAATACACCTATCGCAACACCATGAACTGGCGCATCGGGGCCGAAACGGTCATCCCCAAAGCCAACGTCTTCCTGCGGGCCGGATACTCCTCGACGCCCGATCCCTACACCGGCTATATCCAGCTCCGTGAGACAGTGCGGAACATCGACCGCAACCGCAGGGACTTCCTCACCCTGGGCGCGGGCATGCTCCTCGATCCCAACATGATGCTCGACATATCCCTCATGCACGGCTTCTGGAGCAGCGAGGAAGCGCCCCGCACGGACGAGGCGACCCGGGACAAGCTGTTCGTGACCCTGTCGTACCGGTTGTGAAGGGGAAAAGGCGATGGTCTGAACGCTTGTTCTGGTGATGCGAATGATTTGAATGATGAAAAGCTGATGAAAACGTTTCTATCAGCATTTCATCATTTTCATCACGCGCATCACTGGTTCAGACAGGTTTCATAATCTTTCTTACCGTATGGATATGGAAAAGGCAGGGTCTCCCCCTGCCTTTTCCATATCCTTGAACGACCACGTTCCGAATATTATTTCCCGGCTGCCGCCGCCCTGATCAGCACGATATCCCGTACTCCGCTCTCCGCCTTGGTGCGGGAGTCCTCGGTATCGCACCGTATGCGAATCTTTTTCAGGACCAGGCTTTTTTCCTCCGGGGCCATTTTTTTCAGATCGTCCCGGATGTTACGACTTTCGTGCAGCCAGCGCCGCACCGGGCTCGTTCCCGATTCGACCGTGGCCACCACGAGTTTCTCCGACTCGGGGCTCCGATATTCCTCACCCGCCGGAACGCCCACCGCCCAGACATAGCTGACCGTCAGCATGGGGGGATTTCCGCGGAACAGGGAGGCGATAAGCCCCTTCCGGATAATGTTCCAAATGCTCCGCGAGCCGCCCGGATAGTCGTATATCAGTTCCACCCGTATGGCGAAATCGTCGTTCGTCCGTTTCTTCTCCCACTCCACTTCCGGGAAAACATCGACCATCCAGTCCCATTCCATTACGGGATATTCGCTCACATCGAGATCGCCCATGTCCTTTTCCAGCCAGGATCCCGCGGAGTTGGACACGGCGCGGATGTAGGGACCCTTGTCTGTATACTCCACCATGTAGCTGGTGAACACCCGCTGTTTTTTCGGCATATCCTGGGTCCAGCCCTTGGGCGCCTGGTCCACGGTATCGCGGGAGATGTCGGTCACCAGGAGGGTATCGGGGGCCGCCGCGAAAGAATGGAGGGGAAGGATCAGGAGGATGGATACGAGCATGAGGCAGGATTTGATCATACGCCGTCGCACCTTATATTATCATGGAATATTTTATTGTGGAATATTATCCATATCAATCACCAGACAGTTGCTGGAATATAGCCGTTTCCTCGCGACGTGTCCAGTATTTTACACTTTTTCGCATGGTTTACAACTCGACCCCGCTCATAAAAAACGCGTTTTCGGGGAAATCGCGGGACTTTTTCAATTCTTTGGGGTACTCGGCCTTGTTAATTGAACGCGTATCTATTATATTGGTTTCCGCTGTCATTCCTTCCTGATTCGCGCGGGGGATTTCCACCCGGGGTGCGACGGGAAAGAAGGACGGTCTGGCGCTGTACGGTTGAAAAGCATACCCATTCATAAACGAAGAGTCGAGCGTGAAGGGAAAACAGCATGAGTAATCAAGAGGCGAATCCGGCGACTGCTTCCATAGATCAGGAGGTCCTGAACCGTATCGTTCAGGAGGTCTTCTCGCGCCTGGGGAACACCGGCGGAAGCGCGTCGTCTCCCGTCCCCAAACCATCGCACGACCACGGCGTGGCGGCGAATTCGAACAAGATACCGGTCGGTGTTTCCGTTCGTCATGTCCATATCTCCCCCCGTGACCTGGAAACCCTCTTCGGTCCGGGCGCCGAACTGCACCCGTTCCGCGAGTTGTACCAGCCGGGCGAGTACGCCGCGAAGGAGACGGTATCGCTGGCAGGACCCCGCATGCGGGTGCTGGAGAAAGTGCGCATACTCGGACCCGCCCGTGACCGCAGCCAGGTGGAACTGGCCCGCACGGACGCCATCTTTCTCGGGATCGATGCGCCGGTGCGGATGTCGGGAGACCTGAAGGGTTCCGCGCCCATCACCCTCATCGGGCCCAAGGGCGTGGTCGAGTTGAAGGAAGGCTGCATCCGCGCCATGCGGCACATCCACATGAATCCCGGTGAGGCCGCCACGTTCGGTCTCAAGAACGGCGATGTGGTGAAACTGCGGGTGGGCGGTCCCTCGGGCGTGACTTTCGACAACGTGGTCGTCCGTCTCTCCGACAAGGTGCGCCTCCAGGTGCATCTGGACACCGATGAGGGAAACGTGGCCGATATACACTGCAACCAGGAAGTGGAGATTATCAAGGATTGAGCGTAATGGAGCAAGGACGGTCCAGGGGATATCCTGTTTCATCCTTTCTTCCGGCTCCTGATTCTGAGTTCTGTATTCTGTACTTTCCATTTAACATATCGACAACAAACACACCCTAACACAAATACCAATTCGGAGGTTTTAGCAATGCGGAAAGCAATCGGCCTTCTGGAAACACGGGGATTCACCGGACTGGCGGTCGCCACTGACGCCATGCTCAAGAGCGCCAGCGTTGAACTGCTGAAGCAGGTCGCCATCGGCGGCGGATTTGTCACCACGGTCATTACCGGCGATGTCGGCTCGGTGAAGGCGGCGGTCGAGGCGGGAACGGATGTGGCCAAGAACGTGGGCGAGTTTGTTTCCTCCCACATCATAGCCCGGCCGCATGACGAACTGGACAGCATGTTCAAGTAAACCGTCGTACCGAAGGAGGATATTCGAATGCAGGCTTTAGGATTCATAGAGACCAAAGGGTACGTGGCGGCGGTCGAGGCGGCGGATTCCGCGCTCAAGGCCGCGAACGTTTCCCTCATCGGTCAGAAGCGGGTGGGAAGCGGTCTGGTCGCGGTCATTCTGACCGGTGACGTGGCCGCGGTGAAAGCCGCCATCGAAGCCGGGACCGAATCGGCCTCCGCCATCGGGAAAGTGGTCGCCGCGCAGGTGATCGCCAGCCCCCACGCGGACATGGCCGGCATTCTCTTCGAGGAGGCCCCCAAGGCTGAAGCCAAGCCGGTTATCGCGCCCAAGGCTTCCGAGGAATCGACCAACAAGAAGAAGAACCCCGGGGTATAATCCCGAGAGGATGGAAACGTGGTAGTCGCCAAGGTCATCGGAGAAATCGTGTCCTCGGTCAAGGTTGACCGTCTGGTGGGGCAGAAGTTTCTCCTCGTCGAAATCCAACGGGTCTCGCGTGACGACTCCGGGACGAAGATCACCCCGACCGGCGGCACGCTGGTGGTCAACGATCCCATCGGCGCCGGAAGGGGCGAGGTGGTGATGATCGTGCAGGGATCTTCCGCCCGTATGACCGACATCACCGCCACGATTCCCACCGACGGCATCGTCATCGGGATCGTGGACTCGATAACCGTGGATAATGGCATGATTTACCGTAAGGATATGTAAATTGGCCCTGACCGGTACAGACATAACCGCCCTCGTTCGTGACGCCGGAATTGTGGGTGCGGGAGGCGCGGGCTTCCCCACCCATGTCAAGCTGAACAACCGGGTGGATACCTATATCGCCAACGGCGCGGAGTGCGAGCCGATCCTCGAAACCGACAAGCATCTCATGCTTGCCGGCGCCGCGGATATCGTGCGCGGGCTGGAGGCGGCCATGGAAAAAGCGGGCGCGTCGCGGGGATTCATCGCGATCAAGGACAAGAATCGCGAAGCCATCGCCGCGATGGAACAGGCGATCGCCGGGAAGCAGCAACTCTCGATCGCCGTCCTGCCCAACTCATATCCCGCCGGGGATGAAATGGTCCTGATCCGTCAGGTGACCGACCGTATCGTTCCCCCCGGCGGACTGCCGTTCATGGCGGGGGTGAGTGTCAGCAATGTCGCCACCCTGAAACAGATTTCCGACGCCCTGGACGGAAAACCGGTTACTTCGCGGCTGGTCACGGTCGGCGGCGAGGTGCGTGAGCCGGTCACCGTGGAGGTTCCCCTCGGGACCCCGGTCCGCGATCTCGTCGATTTCGCGGGCGGGCCATCCCTTTCGGAGTTCGAGGTGGTGTTCGGCGGACCCGTGATGGGTCCTCTCGGCAATCTCGACGCCTATACCACCAAGACCATGGGCGGGGTGCTCCTCTTCCCCGTCGATCATACCGTGGTGCAGCTCAAGCAGCGTCAGCCCCGGGTCACCAAGCTCCGGGCGAAGATGTGCTGCACCTGCCAGGAATGCACGATCCTCTGTCCCCGCAACGCTCTGGGCCATCCCATCAATCCCGCGAAAATGATGTCCAAGGCCTGGCAACTGGACGAGATTCTCCGCCGTATCGAGAATCACGATCTGGACGCCGCCACGGAGGAGATGGTGACGGAAGCGCTCCTTTGCTGCCAGTGCGGCATCTGCGAGCAGTACGCCTGCATATTCGGGCTTTCGCCCAACCGGGTGTACGCCCTGTTGCGGGACGCGGTGCGCAAGGCGGGGCTGAAACCCGATTTCTCCAAGCGCCGTCTCTATGGCGGGCCGATGTTCGGATACCGCAAGATTCCGGCGCTCACCTTCTCCCGTAAGCTGGGTCTCTCCCGCTATCTCGTGCACACCGAATTCAAACCCTTGGGGTCCCTGATGCCGAAACGGGTGCGTCTCGCACTCTGCCAGCATCTGGGCGCACCGGCGGTTCCGGTGGTGAAACCGGGCGACCGGGTGCGGGCGGGCGACCTGATCGGTGAAATTCCGGAAGGGAAGCTTTCCGCAAGGGTGCACGCTTCCATCGAGGGCCGTATCGGGGAGGTGACGGATTCATATATTGTTATCGAGGGAGCGGTATAATGGGATTGTGTGTAGGGTTTCTTGAATACATCAGCGTGGGCAAGGGCATCGAGGCGGCCGATCTCATCTCCAAGAATACCGATATCGATATCATCCTGGCCTCGCCGAATTGTCCGGGACGCTACCAGATCCTCTTTACCGGGGATGTGGGCGCGGTGGAAGAGGCGGTGCAACTGGCCCGCGACACCGCGGATTTCAGCTTCCTTGACTCCCTGGTCTGCCCTCGCGTGGATGAAAGCGTCATCCGCGCCCTGTACGCTCCCGACTCCACCGATATCGGGGATGCGGTGGGCATTTTCGAGACCATGACCATGACCGCGGTCATCGTTGCCACGGATACCATGGTGAAAGCCTCCGATGTCTCCATCATCGAGTTGCGGCTCGGCAAGGGACTGGCGGGCAAATCGTATGTCATCATCACCGGTTCGGTCCAGAATGTCCGCAACGCGATAGACGCGGGGCTGGAAAGCGTGACGGACCGCGGGGTGCTGATTTCGGCGGTCGTGATACCGTCGATCAATCCGGACTTGATAAAGCATTTGGTGTGATGGAATTACCATTGGGACCACAGATTAACACGGATGACAGGTCGAAAAACGACAGATAAATCATAAAGCTTTTCTCTTGTTCTCCGATGTTTCTCTATCCGTGTTCATGTATGGTTCCATTCATCTCTTTGTTTTTTTGAACAGGTTGTATCATGCGCGACGGACGAGTAATTGGAAGCGTCACATCCACGATCAAGCATCCCTGTCTCAACGGGAAGAAGCTCCTCCTCGTTCAGGTGCTGAACGCCCAGGGAGAACCAGAGGGAAAGCCGCAGATCGTGGTGGATTTCACCGGCGCGGGCAAGGGGGACCGGGTCCTCCTGAGCTGGGACGGCATCGGTTCGCAGGAATACCACAACGATCCTTCGGTTCCCCAGCGGGCCTGGTTGTGCGGTATCATCGATGAATCGGGCAATGACTGATATCTCAACGACAGACATCTCATAGATACGGAACGGGTCCAGTATGAATCAGCAGGAAATGGTTGAAGCGGTCATCAGGGAAGTGCGGCGGGTTCTCGCCCTGCGCGGCGTGGAAATCGGCCCCCTCTCTGAAACGGTCCCCGCGGCGCCCGCATCGGCGCCGTCATACGGAAACGTCACCACGGGACAGGGCGCGGCAACGGCGTCCGGAACCGATCTGACCGGCAAGCAGGTGATTGTCCTCAAGGACATCCAGAGTTTCTCCGGCGTTTCGGTGCAGGTTGCGCGCGGAGTGGTGATCACTCCGATGGCTCTCGATTACGCCCGTGAGAAGGGCATCACCCTGGTGCGGGTGGAAGCGGCGCAAAAGACCTCGAATCAGCCCTCCATTCCGACAACGTTGGTCGGGCTGGCGGTTAAATCCGATTTCCAGGGCAACAGCGCCCTGATCCGGAATTTCCTCACCGCACGGGGCATCCAGATCCGTGAATTCACCGGACAGTCCTACGAAGCCGCCATGCAGTCCCTGTGCACCGGGGTTTCCTCCGGCGCGGTCCATTTCGGCATCTGCCTGGAGAATTCCGGCATGCTGGGTCCGGTTCACGCCAACCGTAATCAGGCTATCCGCGCGGTCCACTGCCGTGACCAGTACGAAGCGCGCGCTGCGCGGGTGGACATCGGCGCGAATGTCATTGTCCTCGACGCCCACAGCAATCCGGAAGCGGTCATTTCCGGGTTCACCGGAATGGAGTGAGAAATAGGGAATACGGGATTCGGAAGACGGAATAGCGGGATGATTTTTCCATCACATGGTCATATTATCCTTCAAACGATTGATTCTTTGTTTGCCCCTTCTTCCGGCTTCTGTTTTCCGGAAACGGTCTTTTCATCAGGAGTCTTTCATCATTATGCAGTGTCGGCACATTCTTGACGTTCCCTTCACGGAGGCCCGCTGATGGACATGGGGAGAGTAAGGGGAACGCTGGTTTTGAACGTGACCCTGCCGGCGCTGGCGGGAAAAAAGCTTCGGGTGATCGAGGAAGTCGATCCCCGTGATGTCACCAAACCCGGCGAACTGTTCATTTCTTTCGACTATATCGGAGCGGGCGAGGGCCAGCTTGTTCTCTATGAGGGCGGCCCGGAATCGTCCATGGCGTTCCTCCCGACGCTTACCGGAGCGGATGCCAATATTCTGGCGATCGTGGATGAAATCGTGATGTAAAGCATGAATGATGAAGGGAACTGAAGACCGAATAAATACGATGTTTCATCATGTATTCAGGCTTCAACGTTCTTCCTTCATACTATCCCCGAGGACTCATACATGAAAATCATGGTTTGCAATATCGGCTCCACATCGTTCAAATTCCAACTGCTCAACATGGATGACGAGAGCGTGCTGGCGCGCGGCGGTATCGAACGGGTCGGCTCTGAAAAGGCCCGTCTGAAATTCTACCGCGGTTCGGAAGAGGTTCTGGTGAACGAAGACCGCGCCATCCCCGACCAGGGCGCCGCGGTGCAGGCCGGTCTTGCCTTCCTCACCTCGGAAATCATCCACACGTTCGACGAGATCGACGCGGTCGGGTTCAAGACGGTGCAGGCCGGGGAAGAGAACGGCTCCGTAATGCTCACCGACAAGGTGCTCCGCGCCATGGAGGATTATATCGACGTGGCCCCGGCGCACAACCCGTCCTATCTCCAGGCGATTCGCATGTTCCGCGAGCTCATGCCCTGCAAGGATCTCGTGGGGGTGTTCGAGCCCGGATTCCACACGCAGAGGCCCGAATACGCCAGCGTGTACGGTGTTCCTTTGGAATGGTACGAGAAATACGGCGTCCGCAAATACGGGTATCACGGCGCCTCGCTCCGGTATGTGACCGGCGAGACGGTGCGTCTGCTGGGTCTGGACCCGAAACACCACAAGGTCATCGCCTGCCACCTGGGCGGCTCCTCCTCGGTGTGCGCGTACAAGGACGGCGTCTCCATCGATGCTTCCATGGGATTCAGCGCCCAGTCCGGGCTGATCCAGTCCACCCGCGTGGGAGACCTGGATTCCTTCGTCATTCCCTACATCATGAAGAAGAAGGGGATCACGCTGGAGCAGGCCTACAAGGAACTGAGTTCCAACGGCGGATTGAAGGGACTTTCCGGAACCTCCGGAGACATGCGTGACATCATCGAAGCCATCGAAAAGGGCAGCCACGCCGCGAAACTGGCCCGTGACAAATATATTTACGATATCAAGTTCTACATGGGAGCCTACATTCTCCTCATGGGCGGAGTGGATGCGGTCTGCTTCACCGGCGGCATGGGCCAGAAAGATCCGGAACTCCGCGAGGAGGTGCTCAACTCCCTCAGGTTCCTTGGCTTCAATCTGAATCCCGAGGCAAACGCGGTCAATGCCGGACGTATCGACGCCACCGATTCGCATATCGCGGCGCTGGTGCTGGAGACCAACGAGGAACTGATCGTGGCGCGCGAAACGGTGAAAGTGGTCCGGGGCAACGCCTGACCGAGGGCCGTACAGTCCGCGAAACGGGTGTCGTGAGGGTTTTGAAGGGAAAAAAGTAATCAATCCGATCGTGCTTCTACATAGAGGGAATCATGGAAAATCAGGAAAAGGAAATACGCGAGCAAATCTGCGAAGTGGGCAAGCGCCTCTGGCTCAAATGCTGGGTGGCCTCCAACGACGGGAATATCAGCATGCGGATGGGTGACGACTTCGTCATCACCACCCCGACCGGCGTTTCGAAAGGGTTCATGTCGCCGGACATGCTGGTGAAAGTGGATATGGACGGCAACGTGCGGGGCGGATATCTCAAGCCCTCCTCCGAGATCAAGATTCATCTGGAGGCCTATCGTCGCCGCGACGACATCCGGGCGGTGCTTCACGCCCATCCGCCGGTAAGCACCGGATACGCCGTGGCGCATATTCCGCTGGACGCGCCCATTTTGCCGGAAGTGGTCATTTCACTGGGCGCGGTTCCCCTGGCGAAGTATGGCACCCCCTCCACCGCGGAGCTTTCCGATTCCATCGCGGAACTGGTGAAGTGTCACAACGCTGTTCTGCTTGCCAATCACGGCGCCATGACCATGGGCAAGGACGCCATGGACGCCTATTTCAAGATGGAAACGGTGGAACTTTACGCTTCCATCGCGCTCACCGCGCACCAGCTCGGCGGCGCGAAGCAGTTCAGCGTCCCGGAAATGAAGAAACTCGAAGAGGTCCGCACCCAGTTCGGCATCCATATCGGCGGCAGCGCCTGCCTGAACTGCGGCTCCTGCACCGGAACATGCAGCATGGAACAGAGCACGAAATCCGAATACGATGAACTCATCACCGAGATCACCGAAAAAATCATGAAAGAAATGAGCAAGTAGGCTGAACATACACTTTCGGAAGGAGAATTACCATGGCAGGTTCGGGAAAAGCAGTTGGATTCATAGAGACCCGCGGATTCATCGGGGCGGTCGAGGCCGCCGATTCCATGCTGAAAGCCGCTTCAGTCAGTCTGATCGGTTATCGTAAGACCGGCAGCGGACTCATTGCGGTGATGGTACGCGGAGATGTGGGAGCGGTCAAAGCCGCTGTCGACGCCGGAAAAGCCGCCGCCACACGGGTGGGAGAGATCATTTCCACCTCGGTTATCGCCAGCCCCCACGTTGATATGGATCAGATGTTATAATTCGCGCAATGGAAGGAAACCAGGTGAGGATTTGAGTCATGATTGACGAACAGCAAATCAGGAAAATCGTGGAATCGGTTATCGCTTCGGTGGTTGCCAATGCCGACGCAAAGCCGGCCGCGTCCGCCGGATCCGCCCCTTCCATGGCCGTCAAACCGTCCGCCGCTCCCTCCCCCTCCGCGGGGATTCGCGGTCAGGACGGCGTATTCGACCGTATGGAAGATGCAATCGCCGCGGCAAAAACGGCTTTCGATGAGTTCAAGAAGTACAGCATTCGGGAGCGGGAACGCTTCATCTCCATCATCCGCCGGGTCACCCGGGACCACGCCGAGGAATTCAGCAAGCTGATCTATGACGAGACCGGCATGGGCGTGTACAAGGACAAGATTCTCAAACACCGCAACTGCGCCAAGAACACCCCGGGCACCGAGGATCTTCCCTCCCGGTCCTGGTCCGGTGAAAAGGGCGTCTGCCTTGAGGAATACGCTCCCTTCGGAGTCATCGGAGCCATCACGCCTTCCACCCATCCGATCGAGACCATGGCGAACAACATCATGATCATGACCGCCGGTGGAAACGCCGTGGTGTTCAATCCGCATCCCGGAGCGAAGAAATGCACCGTCACCGCCCTGCAGATTTATCACAAGGCAGTGGTCGCGGGCGGCTTCCCGGCGAATATTTTCGCCTGCGTGAAGAGTCCCACGCTTGAAACCGCGAATGTCATGTTCACCCATCCGGACGTTGCGCTCCTCTCCATCACCGGCGGGCCCGGCGTGGTGAAAGCGGCCATGGCGTCCAACAAGAAGGTTGTCGCTGCCGGACCGGGCAACCCGCCGGTTCTGGTGGACGAGACCGCCGATGTGGAACGTGCCGCGGAATGTATCATCAAGGGCGGCGCTTTCGACAACAACATCCTCTGCATCGCGGAGAAGGAAGTCTTCGTGGTGGAATCGGTCTTCGACCGGTTCGTCAACGCCATGATCCGCGCCGGAGCGGTGCAGCTCGATGATGTCAATTTCAAACTCCTGGCTGAAAAAGCGTTCGTTCCCAACGGCAAGGGCGGTCACATGGTGAACCGCGATCTGGTGGGACGCAGCGCCTCCCATCTCGCCGACCTGGTGAAGGTGAACGTTCCGGAAGGCACCAAAATGCTCTTCGCGGTTACCGACTTCGACAACATCTTCGTCCAGGAAGAGCAGATGATGCCGGTCATGCCCATTGTCAAGGTGAAGGATTTCAAGGAAGGTCTGGAGTGCTCCGTCAAGGCCGAGCATAATTTCCACCACACCGCCCTCATCCACTCCAAGGACATGGACCGTATCACCGAGTTCGCCCGCGCCATGAACACCACGGTATGCGTGGCCAATGGCTACAGCAACCAGGGTGACGGCCCGGACGACGGCGAAGCGTACATGGCTTTCACCATCGCCACTCCCACCGGCGAGGGTGTCACTTCTCCGCGGAACTTCTGCCGCATCCGTCGGCTCTCCGTGGCGGGAAGCCTGCGGTTCGTCTGATCGGAAGACCCGTTTCTAATGAAAAGCGCGCGATTGCATATCGCGCGCTTTAATTTTTGGACTGAAACGCGCCCAAAATGTTCCGCACGCATATTTTCCTTGACACACAATCTTTACCACTGTAAATTCCTGTGTATAGATGCTTTCTGAACCAGCGAATGTCCACCCCGGAAGTGAGGCGTCGTATGGCGGATTCATCAGGCACATTCACAGGGCTGCGCTTTTCCGAGTTCATCGACTTCGACAAGTTCCGACGCGACAGCCGCAAGCTTTTCCTTTACTGTCTTCTCCTGTCGGCGTTCGTTCATCTCCTCGGGTTGGTTTTTATCCCCGTACAGCGGCTCACCATTTTCCATGAAAAGAAGGAAACGCCTCCCTGGACCGTGGTCGGGGAAATCATTGTGCTTCCTCCCCCCGCTGTCAATCCGTACGACACCTGGAAAAGGGACCTCCCCTCGCGCCGTATGAACCGGACGTATTCCGAAATGATCCGCCATAGAACCGGGCCGGTCATGCCTTCCGGCGGGATTTCCGTTCCGGGCCTCCCGGACGGTATGCGGACATTCGGCAAACGGGACTTTTTGCCGTTTCCCTCTCCCTCGTCCCTTGATACACCCGGAACGGACCGCGCAATTCGTCCGGAAGACCCCGGCTTCCCGGAAGTACACATTCCGGATGGTGTCGAGCGCGGGTTCGGAATATCCTCCCTGAAAGAAGAAATGCTCACACTGGAGGACCTCGACAATTCCCAGTTCATGGGAATCGTCGTTTCAAGTCCCGGCAACCTGCAAGCCATCCGGGGGATCATTCACCTTCCCCTGGCAGTATGGGGAACCAATCTCAAACCCGCAGTAGAAGCCCGCAGAGCGATCGATGGGTTCACCGGATTCCTCAAGGGGAACTCCCTGATCAAACCGGTGATCGATCCCCCGGTTTACCTCGACTCCCCCCGTCTCCTGGAGTACCCGTTCATCTATATCACCGCGGAGCAGAGTTTCGACCTGACCCCGCTGGAGAAGAGGAATCTTGGTGACTACCTGCGGAACGGCGGGTTCGCGTTCATCGAGGCGTATGGTGAAATGGTACGGGACGAGGGTGAAAAAAAGTCGCTTTATGACCGTGGAATGTATTCGAATATAGGTTTACCTGACTGGCTGGCGGACCGAGTGCTCACCGAAAGATTGAACGCCAAATTCAGCGCACCCCTAATCGCGGTGGCATCCATGCGGCAGATGTTACGGGACGCGCTGGGCGCGCAGGGGAAACTGGCCCCCATTCCCCGGGATCACGCGCTCTATCACTGTTTTTATGATTTCGACAGTCCGCCGGCCATGGACAACCGGTTTCAAACGTTCGGGAAACAGCCCGTGGGCATTCTGGAGGGGATCACCATACATGGCCGTCTGGTGGCGGTTATTTCCGAGAAGCAGTACGGCATGATATGGAAGGAATTCGGGAATCCGAATCCGCCGAAGGATATTCCGATCGACAATATGGGGAAAATGGGGATAAACATTCTGGTGATGAGTCTTTTGCAGAAAGGCGGGCTGGCAATTAAAATGGCGGAATAGCAGGGGACAATTCAACCGGAAAATGCAGGGTGCTTCGGTTAGCTGGCTTCGACAAGCTCAGCCAGCAGTGAGCGCTCAGCCAGCAGTGAGCGCTCAGCCAGCGGCGGGCGCTGAGCTTGTCGAAGCGCAGGCCACCCAATGATATTGATTTGACAGTCCAGGAGGACCCTTGGAGCCGCAAAAAACAACCCCGGGCATGCCGGACCCGGGGTTATCGAAAGAGAGGTTGTAACAGCCGGCGATGTTTCGTTCACCGGCCTGTATCTTTATATTTCCGAAAGCGGAAATGGTTCCCGCGAGGTTCCTTCACTTCTTGGCGGCAATAGCTTCACGCTTGCGGTCTTTGAGCCGCTGTTCCCGACGATGACGCCGCAGTCTCAATTCGCTTCTTCTGAGCTTCCGATTGGCCATGAATACTTCCCTCCGAAAAGTAATGTATGTGTATGCGCTGTTCTCTTCTTCCCCACAGAACTATAGTATAATGCCCCGGTTCGCAAAAGTCAACCGCGAGTCGCGCGCTTCGGCCCGGAGCCGTGGGCGTTCGGTTCCCGCTCAGGGTAATTCCGGATTTACACCGTGAGTTTCGAGAAACGCGGAGAGTTCCGATGGCGCGGGAAGCGCGGCACGGCCCCCGAGCGCCCGGCAGTTGAGCGCGCCGACCGCCGAGGCCAGTTCGAGACATCTCGCCATATCCGCGCCCCGCGCGAGAAAATGGCAGAACGCACCGTGAAAGGCATCGCCCGCGCCGGTGGAATCCATGCATTCGACCGGAAAGGAACGGTACGTCCGCACCGCGCCGTCCAGAAAATACATCCCGCCCTCGCTTCCGCCGGTAATGACCGGCGTTCCGGGATATCGGGAGGCCAGCGCCCGGAGGATGGATTCCGGGTCGCGTTCTCCGGTCAGTTCGGCGGCGAAAAAGCGGGGCAGGAGATGGTAGTCCACCAGGGGGAACACATCTTCCAGCCCGGCATACATGCGCTTGAAGTCCGATACCACCGGAATTCCCCGTGTTCGCGCCCATTGCGCCGCACGGAGCGCCTGGTCAGTCCAGTGGCCGTCGAGGAGAAGCACATCCGTCCCTTCCAGGAGGGAGAGGTCCATTTCCAGCGGATCGATGAAAGCCGACTTCTCGTATTCCGAGTAGAACTGTTTCTCCCCGGTGGCGCGGTCCACCAGGACGATACTCACCGTGGTGTTCCGCCCCTCGATCATCCGCACGCCGGAAGCGTCCACCCCGAAGCGTTCCAGTCCCTCGATGACAAATCTCCCGTGGATATCCCCGCCGACCCGTGAGAACAGGCGGGTGCGCGATCCGAGCCGCGCGGCGGCGCAGAGCGCGGTGGCCGCCATTCCCCCGCCCTCGGTGTACATGCGCTCGCCGTGAAACGATCCCTCTCCGGTCCGGAAACCATCCATGACCAGCAGGATGTCCACCACCGATATTCCCACCGCGGCAATCATATCTGCGGTTCCCTCCCCCGTTGCATATCCGTTGCAATCCCCTTCCATTTTTCCGCGCCGATGCCCCTGTAAACCCCGGGCACGCTTTTTGCACTCTTGCAGTGGTGGTGCATCGGCGATACACCGTCCGTTCCACCACGGTCGAGGGGAGAAATAATTCCCTTTAACCGCTTGAGGGGAATATACTTGAATATCCCGCGCGCTCCAATTGCTTTTCCCCCGGATAAACCGCCGGGAAGCGTGACGGGATGTTTTCGTGTCAGAATATGGGGTTTTTTTTCCATTTTGTTACATATATCACTTTTTTTTGCGACGTTTTGTTACATCTGTTACGGGGACTGTACGGAAAGGGGAATATACACCATATGGAACGACTCCGCGAACGTGGATTCACCATGGTGGAGCTCATGATTGTCCTGGTCCTGATCGGAATCATGGTCACCCTGGCGCTCCCCAACTTTCAATCTTTCTTCACCCGCGACCGTCTTTTGTCCAGCACGACATCGGTCACTTCCACGCTGTACCTCGCCCGCACCAAGGCGGTGAACGACGGAGCCAGATACGGTGTACAGTACAATCCCGACGGCAGCTTCTACGTGGTGAAAGATCCCCGGGGCACTCCTGTGGTCCACGGCACGGTCCATCATCTGGAAGATGGTGTGACCTTCCTGTCCAATACGTTCGTGAACAATCTGGCCATTTTCAACGAGTACGGCCAACTCGACCGGGTGTGCCTTCCCTCCGGGGTCATGTCCGGAACCGTCACGCTCGCCACCGCCGCGGATACCACCAGGGTCGAGGTCATTTTCATATCGGGCAGAATCCGGGAGACCAACATATGATACGGTCAAACGAGAAAGGGTTCACCCTCATCGAGGTGATCATGGCCACCCTGATCCTGGTGATCGGAATCGGCATGATGAGCGCCATCACCTCCGGCATCGTCCGCAAGAACTTCCACAGCCAGTTCCACACCCAGGCGGTGATTCTGGCCCAGAACAAGATCGAGGAACTCCTGGCCGATGGATACAGCAGTTCCAATCTCACCGCGGGTTCCTTCGAGAACACGGACAATCCCATCAACGCCACCGCGGACTCCAGCGGCATCTTCTACCAGTCCTGGAAAATCGAGGATGTCAAACCGATCCCCCGTTCCAAATACATCACCTCGACCGTACAATGGACCGACCAGTCAAATCAGCAGCATACGGTCAGTCTGACCGCGGTGTGCATCGATCAGAGCAATTGAAACGCCGCGCGGGGGATATCCGTCAATCAGGGGCGCACTGTATGAGCAGAATGACAGGCAGGTTCGATATTCCGGGGAAGTCCGGCGAGCGCGGGTTCGCCCTTCTGCTCGTCCTCGTCGTCCTCATGGTGCTCACCGTGCTCGGGGTCGGAGTGATTACCTCGGTCAGCACCAATTCCGCGCTGAGCAGGAACTACGAGATCAGCACCCAGGCCGCGAACATGGCCGAGATCGGCGCCAAGGTCGCCTACCGTGAGTTCATCAACGCCGGATTTCTCAAAACCACGCACAAACTCAACGGCACGGCCAAACAGTCTTCCGACTCCCTGCTCACCTCCATGCTCTCCAATTTCACGGTCGATTCCAACGGCTGGTTCAACTGGAGCTGGGATACGAAATCAGGGCACTCCGGTCTCTGGGATACGAGCATCCCCCACGGATTCAAGTTCCGGGTTTTCTACAGCAGCACCTTCTCGTTCGTCATCGAGTCCGAGGGTTGGTACGGCCCCATTCACCGTCGCATCCGGGCCAAGGGCGAAGTGGAGAACATGTACCAGTACGGGTATTTCGACGGAGGCAATCTGGGGGAATTCGTCCGCGGCGCTTCCCAGGAAATCAAGGGGAAGGTGCATGCCAACGGCAACCTGTACGTCCGCCCGACCGACGCGGACCTCAAGGTCAATACCGACGCTTTCACCGCCTCCGGATTCATTGTCCGGAGCCGTGACGCCTGGGGACGCCCCGATGTGAGCGGACGATGCCTGATCACCAAGAACGGCCAGGATTCGGGCATTTGGGTGGAAATGGCCCCGGGCGCCCCGCGCGGCTCGGAGGGAGTGGCGTTCGACTCTTTCAATGCCAACTGGAACAGTCCCTCGCTCGGTGCCAAGACTCTCTGGGGAGGAGTGGTTCGCGACCGGGTTCCGTTCAAGTCCCCTCCCCCCATCCAGAATCTCGACGCGGGGGGATATTACGAGACCAACGCCGGTTTGAAAATCACCTCCATCACCCATGCTTCCAAAACATGGGCGTCACAGAAGACATTCTGGAATTACAACGAACAACGGGTGATCGTGGTCGAGGACATCGATGTCAAGGCGCTGATGGCCAGCCCGGACTGGCCCTCCAACGGCCTCATCTACAGCAGCGTGTCCCTGCGGCTCTCCAACGCGGACTCCCTGAAGACAAAACTTACCATAACCTGCAACAAGACCATTTACACCAAAGGCAATTTCAATACCAGAGCCAAGAAGGGCGTGTCCATCGTGGCCAAACACCGCATATACCACCTCAGCGGGATCTGGAACGATGCGTATTCCGCCACCTCAAAGGACCAGCCCGCATCGGCCACCACGATCAACGCGGCACTGGTGGACGGCGCGCCCACGGTGGACGAGTACAACTGGGTGGACCGAGACGGCGATCACAAATACGATTTCAACAACGGCTCGATCTACGATGACTGGGATCACAAAACCGCTACGGGATATAACGATCCCGCCAACCCGAACGATCCCTGGGCGAACTGCGACGATCTTCTGGAGAACTGGTCCGGGAAGACACTCACCAAACTGGGCTCGGTGGTCCATCTCACCGGGGGAACGATGGCCGCCAATCTGGACAATTCCGGCATCACCGCCGACCAGATCGCCTGGGTGCGTAAAACCGGATATGTCCCGCCCAACCGGGTATACCTCTACGATCCGGACCTGGCCACGCCCTCGGGACAACCGCCGTTCACGCCCCTGATCGGGCACATCCGGACCTGGGAGCCATATTGACGCCGGTGAGGCATCCGTCCCACGCGTTCCTTTGCACGGAGCATCCATGAACACCATTCGGAATACCATTCGTCGCGGACTCAAAGGCCAGAAGGGGGTAACCCTTGTGGAACTGCTGATCGCCCTGGCTATCGGCGGAATCCTGGTCGGCCTGACCTTTCAGTTCCTGAATGTCGAATCGGAGAACTTCCTCCAGGGGAGGAACAATTCCGAAATGCAGCAGGAACTCCGCTGGGCCATGCAATTTGTCTCGTCCCATGTCCGCCTCGCCGGGAATATCGTCCCCCAGATGCTCATCGCCGATACCGGGTACAAGGTGATCGACAATATCAACGGTCCCGGAGGCGCCCCGGATTCGCTCAGCATTCTGGGAAGCTTCCGGTCCGTGGTGATCACCCTGGACCAGACCATGGGTAATGTGGGCGCCCAGATCAAATGCTCGGACAAGGCCAACTTCCCTCCGGAAGCCCTGGTCGACATTCTCACCGACTATGACCTCGCCTTCATCTCCGACGGCACGTATTCGGAAGTATTCCAGATCACGAAAATTCTGGCGGACCATCTCTATCACGAGGCTTCCCCCCCCTGGAACGACGATAACAAGCTGGACCACCGGTATGCCATCGGCAGCACGCTCACCGCGATCACCAATTACAGCTTCTATGTCCGGGTGGACTCCACGGGGCACTCGAATCTCATGGTCAAATCCCAAGCCTGGCCGGAACAGATACTGGCCGGAGACGTGGAGGACTTCCAGGTCCGGTTCAAGATGAAGAGCGGCCAGTGG
The DNA here is from genome assembly GCA_964426865.1 of uncultured bacterium. Lineage (GTDB taxonomy): Bacteria > Latescibacterota > Latescibacteria > Latescibacterales > Latescibacteraceae > JAWLHT01. The sequence continues at coordinate 599 of CAYRTQ010000021.1, read as the reverse complement.
AAGGATACCATCGAGGCCAACGAAATCACCCTGAACGAAATACGCCATGTGGAAATCACCATGCGCACCCGGTCGGCCAAACCCATCCGCGGATACCGCGACTCGAAGTACGGCGACGCCTACAAACACATGGAACTGAAAGGAATTATCATCCCGAAGAGTGTCACGGTCATGTAGGTTTCCGCTCCAAGATGCAGCGATACGGTTTGCACTTCCGGCTCTTCGCCGCCTTCCGTGCGGGAGCCAAATCCATCCGCGCCGGACTCCGCTCCGTCCTTCCCTCAGTAAAAGGGGAGTTCCCATTCTATACATGTGGACTCCCCTTTTCTGTTGTTCACTCCCGATACACCGTTCCATCATCTGACAATCCAAATCCGTGCGGAAACTGTCCGAAATCGGACAGTCGGGTGTCCGTTTCCGGACAGTCAGAGCGCGTGCCGCAGAGGGCCGTATTTCGTATTCCATTCGACCACCAGTTGATACGTATAATGGCGCGATATTTGCAATGCATATGGAAGGTACTGCAACCGGCAGAAGTTGGAAGCCCATGCAAAATATTTCAGCCGTTCAACATTATTTGCTTGACAACATCTACTGCG
>CAYRTQ010000020.1:6251-22844 GCA_964426865.1 uncultured bacterium | reverse complement strand
CTCGGTGGGCGCCGGATACTCGGAACGCGATAAGCTGGTCGGAACGCTCTCTTTCTCCAACGCCAATCTTTTTGGCCGTGGACAGGGAGTGAATTTCAACTGGGACATGGGGACTCGGCGCAAGGCGTTCCAGCTCGGTTTCTCCGAACCCTGGCTGTTCGACACCCGCACGAGTTTCTCGGCGGACCTGTATAACATCCAGAGCAGCGACTATACCACCGCGTTCGACGAGGAGGAACGCCGCGGAGGGTATGTCCGGTTCGGGCGCAAGCTGAGATGGCCCGACGATTCCCGGCTGTATCTTTCCTATCGGCTTGAGGATACGAAATATACCAATCCCTCGGCGCTGTACTCCTATTACCTGACCTCGGGGAAAACATCGTCGCTGAGTCTCATGTTCCTGCGGGACACCCGCAACCAGTTCGAATTCGCCACCAGCGGGTCGCGTACCTCGGCCACCGTGGAACTCGCCGGTGGGCCTCTGGGCGGGGATATCTCCTATTACAAATATCTTCTGAACAACGAATTCTACACTCCGCTCTTCTGGAATCTCTCGCTGTGCGCCCGGTCGAAGATCGGGTTCCTGAACGGCTATGAGGACAATACCGAGTACGGAGTGCCGTATTCGGAACGGTTCATGCCCGGCGGCACCAGCTATGACGGATTCCTGCGCGGATATTCCGATCGTATGGTCGGCCCCCTTCTCAGCGGTGAGGAGGTCGGCGGCGAGACCATGATGGTCAACAATCTTGAACTCCAGGTCCCCATCATCCGGGGAATGATCTACGGCATCGGATTCTTCGATTTCGGAAATGCCTGGCGTAATATGGCCCAGACAAACCCGTTCGACGTGAAACGGTCCGCCGGAGTGGGAATACGCATGAGCATTCCGCAGATCGGCATGATCGGTTTCGATATCGGGTACGGGTTCGACCGGTTAGAAGGCTATGACAAGCCCAGCGGGTGGAGAACCCACTTCCAGTTCGGGAACATGTTCTAACAACACGACCGGCGGAGAGGGTTTTCCGCCGGTCTTCCGAAAAGGGCCGGTAACCTCCGGTTTTTCCGGTGAGGACCGGAAAGGGTTCGGCCCGGCGGCTCCGTTGCGGTTTATCCGGTTCGCCGCCCCGGACCGGGTTTTTTTACGAGCCATCTCAAGGAGTATCGTCATGATTATTCACGGGAAACGTTTCATCATATCGCTTGTGACCGTGGCTTTGGCGCTGGCCGCGTTTTACGCCGTTTCCGCTTCCGCGGCGGAATTGAAGGTCGCGTATATCCGTCCCCAGTACATTTTCAGCAAGTACGAACCGTATAAGGAAGCCCAGAAACAGATCGACACCTACCGCAAGACCGAGTTGGACAAGCTCCAGAAGATGAGCGACGATTTCCAGAAAAAAGTCAAGGACATGGACGCCAAGTCCCTGCTCATGACCGAGGAAATTCTCAAGGTCAAGCGCGAGGAGATGCAAAAACAGCGTGAGCAGATCGACGCCTCCTACAACGAACTGTACAAAACCGGCGGGAAACTGGAACTCAAGCAGAAGGAACTCCTGAATCCCATCCTCGACCGTATCAACAGCACGCTCATGCGAATCGGGAAGAACGAAAACTACGATTTCATTCTCGATGCCGAGGGGCCGGTTCTCTATGCCAATCCCAAATTCGACATATCCGATTATGTTTTGAAGGAGCTCGACAAGGAAGCCCCCAAAAAATGACGATCCGACTTGATTCCATTTGTCAGGTGATCGGCGCCGATATTCCCCCGGATTCCGCGAATCTCGAAATCCGGGGTGTGGCGTCTCTGGAAGACGCCGGTCCCGATGACATCAGCTTTCTCACCAACCCCAAGTATGAAAAGCATCTCGCCACCACCGGCGCGAGAGCGATTATCGTCTCCGCCGCCACGGTTTTACCCCCTCCATTCATCGCGCTCACCGTACGGGACCCCTACTTCGCGTTCCTGCAGGTGCTGGAACTGTTCAATCGGCGCACACCGGAAAACATTGCCCACGGTATCCATCCCGCCGCGTTCGTGGATCCCGCAGCGGTTCTGGGGAAGAATGTGTCCCTGGGGCCCGGAGCGGTCATCGGCGCGGGAGCGTCCATCGGGGACGATACGGTTATCGGGCCCGGCACGGTGGTCATGACCGGCAGCCGGGTGGGGAGCGGGTGCGTTCTCTATCCCAATGTGACTGTCATGGACGGGTGCGTAATCGGGAACCGGGTGATTCTCCACGCCGGTGTGGTGATCGGCGCCGACGGGTTCGGGTTCGCCCCGCACAACGGCCGGTATCACAAGATTCCCCAGATCGGCATCGTCCGCATCGAGGACGATGTGGAGATCGGGGCAAATTCCTGCGTGGATCGCGCCGCATTCGGCGAGACCGTGGTGGGGAAGGGCACGAAAATAGACAATCTGGTGCAGGTGGCTCACAATGTGCGCATCGGTTCGAATACGGTTATCGCCTCGCAGGTTGGCATCTCCGGATCGACTGCCATCGGAAGCTGGGTCAGGCTTGGAGGTCAGGCCGGTCTCGCCGGGCATATCACGGTCGGAGACGGCGCTTCCGCGGGCGGACAGGCCGGGGTCACCAAGGATGTTCCCCCCGGAGAAACCGTCTCGGGATATCCCGCCAAGAATCACATGCAGGCCATGCGGCTCGAAGCCTCGCTGCGAAGCCTTCCGGAACTGATAAAAAAAGTGAAACTGCAGGAGAAACGCATTTCCGAACTTGAACAAAGGGAAAAGGAACGGAGTTGACGATGTTCGAAAAGCAGTCGACAGTTGCCGGCGAGGCAACGGTGAAGGGGATTGGCCTTCACACGGGCACCCAGAGCGAGGTCACTTTCCGGCCCGCTCCCATCAACACCGGCGTGATTTTCCGGTGTATCGATCAGCCGGGGAAGCCGGAGATTCCGGCGCTCATCGATTATGTGGTGGACATCAGCAGGGGAACCACCATCGGAAAGGGCGAAGCCCGGGTCCATACGGTCGAGCATCTACTCGCCGCCCTGGCCGGTCTGGGAATCGACAATATCTATGTGGACATACGCGGGATCGAGCCCCCGGTGTGCGACGGCTCTTCCCGTGAATTCATACATGCGCTGAAACAGGCGGGCGTTGTCGAGCAGGACGCGCTTCGGGATTATGTGGTGGTGGACGAAACCATCGTGTATGACACGGTGAAGCGCGAGGGTGTGGAACTGGTGGTGCTGCCCTCCGACGACTTCCGTATCACGTTCATGATCGATTATCACAATCCCGCCATCGGCACCCAGTATACCGGCATGTATTCCATCAGCGAATTCGAGAAGGAATACGCCTCCGCGCGCACCTTCTGCTTCCTGAGCGAGGTGGAGATGCTGAAGGAAGCGGGCCTGGCCAAGGGCGGTACGCCCGAGAACTCTCTGGTGGTCATCGACAAGGAATGGGACGAGAAAGAGGTAAACTACCTCCAGACCCTGTTCAACAACGGCATCGATGTCACCCGGGGAGCGAACGGCGTTCTCAACGGCACTCCGCTCCGCTATCCGAACGAATTCGTCCGTCACAAAGCGCTCGATCTGGTCGGGGACCTGTATCTTCTCGGCCACCCCATCAAGGGGCATATCATGGCGGCCCGCTCCGGACACAAGGCCAATATCGAACTGGTTCGCAAACTCCGTTCCTACTGGGAGAAGCACCAGATCAAGATGCGTTTCCAGGGCCGCAAGACCGACGGATATTTCATGGATGTCAACGCCATCAAGAAGATCATGCCGCACCGGTATCCGTTCCTCCTGGTGGACCGCATTATCGACCTTATCCCCGGTAAAAAGGTGGTGGGGATCAAGAATGTGACCGTAAACGAGCCGTTCTTCCAGGGGCACTTCCCGCAGCGTCCCATCATGCCGGGAGTGCTGCTCATCGAGGCCATGGCGCAGGTCGGCGGAATTCTCATGCTCAAAGCCGATACCGCCAGCACCGAAGGCAAACTGATTTTCTTCACCAGCATCGACAAAGCCAAGTTCCGTAAACCGGTGGAGCCGGGCGATCAGGTGCGGTTCGAACTGGAAGTCATCAAAAAGCGCGGCAATCTCTACATGATGGCGGGCAAGGGATTTGTACGGGATGACAAGGTGGTGGAAGCCGAATTGAGCGCCGTGGTCATCGACGAAGGGGACGTGAAAGCATGAGTTCGAACATTCATCCCACCGCGGTTGTGGATCCCCATGCGGAAATCGGGCCGGATGTGACCATCGGGCCGTTCGCGGTGATCGAGGGGAATGTCGTTATCGGAAGGGGTTCCTCCATCGGACACGGCGCCCACATCGCCTGGGGCTGCCGCCTGGGAGAGGAAGTCAAGGTGTTTTCCCATGCGGTGGTCGGATCGGTTCCGCAGGATCTCAAGTTCGGCGGAGAGGAAACCACCCTGGAAATCGGGGACCGCACCGTGATCCGCGAGTTTGTCACCATGAACCGGGGAACCTCGGCGCATCGTCGCACGGTGGTGGGTTCCGACTGCCTGCTCATGGCCTACAGCCACGTCGCGCACGACTGCACGGTCGGGAATCACTGCATTCTCGCCAACAGCGCCACTCTGGCCGGACATGTCACCCTGGAGGACTGGGTGAACGTGGGCGGGCTGGTTCCCATCCACCAGTTCGTTCGGATCGGGTGTCATGCCATGATCGGCGGGGGCTGGCGGGTTCCGAAAGATGTCCCCCCCTACACCACGGCGGCGGGAGATCCGCTCAAACCCATAGATATCAACAAGATCGGCCTGTCGAGGCGGGGATTCACGGAAGAGACGATCTCTTGTCTCAAAAAGGCTTACCGTATTCTGTTCCGCTCTCACAAAGATATGAAATCCGCGCTGGCGGAACTCGAATCGATGGGGGACATGGGACCGGAAGTGACCCATCTCCGGGAGTTCGTTCTTTCGAGCGAACGCGGGGTGATCATGTAGAAAAAGCTCCCCCTTCCGTTCCAGACGGAAGGGGGTTTCGGTATCCGGCAAGTATTCCATAATTACGAGGTTTGTTCAGATGGCTTTACAGGTGGGTGTGATCGGCGTCGGTGTCCACGGCCTCCATCATGTGCGGAATCTTTCCGCTCTGGAGGGAGTTCGGTTTGTTGGATTGCATGACACGAATCCGGGCAAATGCGCATCGGTGGCGGCGGAATTCAAGGTAACCCCGTTTCATAGTATCGAGGCGCTGCTCAAGGCGGTGGACTGCGTAACCGTGGCGGTCCCCACCTCGATGCACCGGGATGTGGTGATGGAGTGCCTTGCGCGCGGCAAATCCGTTCTGGTGGAAAAACCCATCGCGGTGACAACCGCCGAGGCGGAAGAGATGAACGCCGAGGCGGAGCGCCGGGGACTGGTGCTCGCGGTCGGGCACCTGGAACGCTTCAATCCGGCGTACCGGGCGCTGGACGGCGAATCGATGCAGCCGAAGTTCATCGAGTCGCACCGGCTCTCGGTGTTCAACCCCCGGGGAACCGATGTGGCGGTGGTGCTGGATCTCATGATTCATGACCTCGATATCATCCTCAACCTGGTGAAACAGCCCCTTTCCTCGGTGCATGCCGTGGGGGTGTCCGTGGTGACCAACGAGGTGGATATCGCCAACGCCCGTCTGGAATTCGAGGGCGGGTGTGTGGCGAATCTCACCGCAAGCCGTATCTCCCAGAAGAAGATGCGCAAGGTCCGCCTTTTCCAGAAGAATTCCTATGTCTCCATGGATTTCCTCACCGGAGAGAGCGAACTGTTCGCCCTTCCCGAACATTCCCGCCCGGAAGCCCGAGCCGGGGCGGTTCCGCAGAGCATGCCGGGCATCTCCTACCGTAAATTCCCCAATGACGGCGGAAATGCGCTGTCGCTGGAACTGGCCGATTTCATCCGTGCGGTGGAAACCGGCGCGCCTCCCCGTGTCTCCGGGCGCGATGGCGCACAGGCGCTGGATGTTGCCTGCCGTATCATGGAGAGCATGGCGCAGGCCCTGCGGCGCATGGAATGAACCGGGTACTCATCGTGGCGGGGGAAACCTCCGGCGATCTCCACGGCGCCGCGCTCATGCGCAGCATGAAAGCCCGGGTTCCCGGCCTTGAATTCCGGGGCATCGGGGGAACCCGCATGGCGGAGGAGGGACTTCAGGCCATCCGTCATGTGCGGGAAATGAATTTCATGGGACTGGCGGAAGTTATCCGGCATCTCCCGCTCATACGGCGCACCATGCGGGAAACCGAAGAACTCCTCGATTCCTGGAAACCCCAACTGGTCATCCTCATCGATTACCCCGGATTCAATCTCAAGCTGGCCGAGCGGGTAAAACGCCGCGGCATTCCGGTCATGTACTACATCAGCCCCCAGCTCTGGGCCTGGCATCGCAGCCGGGTGAAACTGGTCGCGAAGTATGTGGACCGCATGGTGGTGCTGTTCGATTTCGAGCGCGATTTCTACCAACGCCACGGGATCGAGGCGGATTTCGTGGGGCATCCCCTCCTCGATACCGTCCGTCCCGCCCGGGGGCGGAAGGAATTTCTCGCGTCCATCGGGGCGGGAGAACTGCCGGTGGTTGGACTGCTGCCCGGTTCCCGTATCCAGGAAATTCACCGGATACTCCCTCCCATGGCGGAGAGTGTCGCGCACATCGAACGGGAATCCGGTCCGGTACGCGCGGTGCTGGGTTGCGCTCCGGATATCGATGACGAGGTATACCGTCCCTTTCTCGATGGGACCAGCATCATTCCCCTGCGGGGCGTGACCTACGATATCATGGCCCATTCCGATGCGCTGGTTGTCACCTCCGGGACAGCGACTCTGGAAGCGGGCATCAGCGGCACACCCATGGTGATCGTCTACCGTACTTCTCCGCTCACCTACACCATCGGAAAACTGCTGGTGCAGGTGCCCGATATCGGACTCATCAACATCGTGGCCGGTTCACGGGTGGTTCCGGAACTCTGGCAGCACGAGGTTACCCCCGCGAACATATCGTCCCATGTTTCACGGATCCTGCGGGATGCGCGGCTGCGCGAGACCGTGGTGCAGTCGCTCTCTGAAGCCCGGTCGCGTCTGGGACAGTCCGGCGCTTCGGACCGCGCCGCGTCGGTCGCCCTGGAATTGATGGGGCGGTAAGCGATTTCTCACCCCGGGGTCATCCCATGTTCCCGTTTCTCACCCGAATTCTCCCGCTGCTCCTGCTTTTCGGGGCGGAATCCGCGTACGCCCAGGGGCCGGTTACCTTCTGCGCGGCGGGAGATGTCCTGCTGGACCGTGGCTGCCGCACCATGATCCGGCGCCACGGCCCGGATTATCTTTTCGGCGGGGTTGGCGATTTCATCCGCGCTCAGGACCTGGCGTTCTGCAATCTGGAGTGTCCGATGTCCTCCCGCGGGAAACCGGCGGCCAAGGACATCGATTTCCGGGCGGATTCCTCACATGTCGAGGTATTGAAGCGCTCCGGTTTCGATATCTTCAGCCTGGCGAACAACCATATGCTCGATTACGGCCCCCAGGCGCTCTCCGATACCAAATCCATTCTCGAAGCAAACGGGCTGGCGACAGTCGGAGCGGGAGCGAACCGTTCCGAGGCGGTCCGCGCCCGCATTGTGCGACGAAACGGGATCACCTTCGCTTTCCTCGCCTTCGTGACCGTGCCCCAGGTCGGCATCGCCTACCGTACGGAAATGCCCTGCACGGCGATGGGGGACAGTTCGCTCATCGGCGCGGAGATCGACCGGGTCCGCAAGGAAGCCGATTTCGTCCTGGTGTCGTTCCACTGGGGCGTGGAGTATACGCCGCGTCCATCCATGGAACAGGTGCGTCTCGCCCGCTTCTGTATCGATCGCGGCGCCGATCTCATCATCGGCCACCATCCGCATGTCATCCAGAGCATAGAGAAATATCGGGGGAAATTCATCCTCTACAGTCTCGGAAATTTCGTGTTCGACCAGCACAAGCCGGTGCAGCGGGAGAGCCTCATTTTCGGGTGTACTTTTCGCGACGGCAAAGTTCAATTCCCCTACATCTATCCGGCGGAACTTCCGTACTGGACCTTCCGCCCGGTTTTCCCAGACTGCGCCGTCTCGGTGCGGATTGCCGAACGGGTGAAATCGATTTCAAAAGGATTCAATGCCTCATTCCGGGACGGCGACACGGTCGTTTACCTGGAATAACGGCGGAATGCCGGAGAAGACGGGAGATGGAGTTCAAGGGGTGGGCGAAAGGCCGTTTATGGCCCGTATACCTGCTTCCTGTATTCTTGATTCTGACCCCCGGCTTTTCCTGATGTTCTCTCTTTCCCCGCCGGGGGAATAATATTACATTACATCAGAATGACGGTTAAAGATGATGTGACGCTGGTATGTATCCATAGAATACGGAGGAAGAGAAATGATCGATCGCCGTAAGTTTCTCACCGCGGGCGCGACCGCCCTTGTCGGGATGCAGCTTCCCCACCTGCACGCACACGCCGGAGAGGCGGATCGGGTGCTGGCCGGAGAGCGGCTGGATCCGGGCATGCATCTGGTGCGGGACGCCATCACGTGGGCGCGGGAACACAAGAAGGAGAATACTCCTCCGGTCCTCCGCGAGGAGATCATGGAGAATCCGAACGCGGTGTTCGTCGTGCGGACCGGGGTTGTCTCGCAAAAGGGCCCCGATGGACTGTTCCCGGCGGAAAATGAGCAGTTCCAGCGCGAGGGGCGGAGAGTCGCCGGCCTGATCTTCCGGAAAGGAAACAGCAAGGGCGGTTCCACGCTCATCCAGCCCAACTTCGTGGGAGGGTTCGGCGAGGACCGTCGGAGCGTGAACAACGGCGTTTCCACCCATCCGGCGTTCGTGGCGGGTTTCGGCGATGTACTCCGGGATTTGGGGAATACGAATATTGTCGTGGGAGCGAACGGCGCCGCGAAACATGCGCATTTCGTGCAGTCGGGCGTGGCGGAAATGATGCACAAGCACGGGCTTTTCCTGTATGAGGGGAAGTACGAGCAGTGGTCCGATTACATTCCCTCCGAGGTGGCCTGGGTGGATTACCCGGACGGTGTGGTGATGCGCAAAATTCCCTTCTTCAAGCTTTTCCGGGAAAAGGACACCACCCACATCAACATGGCCAAGGACCGTATCCACCAACTCGGGTTCACCACGCTCAGCCTGAAGAACAACCAGGGCACGATGCCGGTGGGCTATATGCATATCTGCCAGCCCTGGAACGATCTGAAAAAGCCCATAAGCCTGCTGCCGAATGAGGAAGTGTTCAATCCCGACTACCAGACGGTCATCGAGAAACTCTACCAGAAACACGCGCAGATGAATTACAAGTACTGGGACGAGGGCGGCTTCGTCAAGGCCTACTATGAAGGCGGCGGGTACGAGGCGTTCAAAAAGGGTGCGAACAACGCGGATTACAAGCTCTTTTGGAGCGAGCAGTGGGGCCAGCGCATGATGGACATCTGCAGCAACGTCCATCCCTTTGTGACCCTGGTGGAGGGAATCGTGGGGATCGACGGCGGCAATACCCTGCACCTGAACAACTTTGTCACCATTTCCCGCTCCATGGTCTCCTGCGACGCCATGGCCGCCTGGCTCATGGGACAGGATCCCCGGGAACTGCCCTTCCTCCGCATCGCCAATGAGCGGGGAATGGGGGAGAACAATCCGGACAAGCTCGCGGTCTACGAAATTTCGGAAAAGGGCATCGGGAAAATCGATTACCGTTCCATTCCCCGGGCGAAAATGGGGGTGAACGTATACGGTTACGACAAGCCGCTCCGGTTCTTCTAGTCAATGATGGGATCAAAGGATCAAAGGGGAAAAGGGGAAAGACAGTGTGGCGTGCAAACGCTATATATACACCAGCAAGTAATGTCCCTTTCTTCTTACCCTTTGTTCCTTTGATCCTTTGCCCCTGTCTTCTCACATCACCCGGATCATGAAATTTGGGCAGGAGGCCGCGCAGTATCCGCAGAGAATGCAGCGGTCCGGGTCTACCTGTGCTTTCTTTTCTCCCAGAGTGAGCGCGCCCTGGGCGCAGGCGTCCACACATCTGCCGCACTTTTTGCACGCGTCGTATATGTGGAGCCGTTTTTTTCCGGCCATGTTTCCGCCCATGACGAGCGCGCGTTCGGCGGCTCCCGGTTCCCCCGCGAACAGTCCGGCCATGATTTCCACTTCCTCGGGGTTCTTGAGACCCACCGCAACGGAGTCGAACAGGCCCGTATCCCGTACATGGGCGATTGCTCCCGGAATGTCTTGGATCAGGTGGCCGCCGCCGAGTGGTTTCATGACATACAATCCCAGATTCCGCTCATGGACCCGTCCGATCGCCGCGACCATCTCTTCATACGTCCCCCCGATAATCCCCAGGCCCTTGCGGTTGAGAACGGGAAACACCACTTCGATTTCCTCACATTCCAACCCAGCGAGCACTCCTTCCGGGCCGTGGGCGGAAATCCCGATGGCCCGTATTTTGCCTTCCTCACGGCAGCGGATGAGAGCTTCGAGCGCCCCCTCCCGCTCGTGCAAATCCGCCGGGGATTTCACGAGATGCAGGTGGAAGATGTCGACGGTATCGCGGCGAAGCGCGCGCAGGCAGGCTTCCACATCCTCGCGCATCTCTTGACCGGTGGTGACCAGCGACTTGGAGGCGATGACCACATCCCTGAATCCTTCCATCCCGAGACGGGTATGTTCGTATGTACGGTAGCTCTTGGCGGTATCGATGAAATTCACCCCGAGTTCGAGCGCGCGGCGTACCGCTTTCGCCCCTTCCTCCGGCGGGAGATTTGCCTGAAGTTGGCCGAGGATGAGGGTCCCGCAGCAGAGTTCGGTAACCTCTATGCCGGTTTTGCCGAGCATGTTTCGCTTCAATGCCATATGCGACAATTGCTCCTGTATCCGCTCGCGACGGTTATGAAACGTGAACTACCGGTTCCGCGCGAAAAATGTCTGAACCGGAATTCGCCTGAATACATATTCTCATGATTTATCGGAAAGAACGACTCTCTTGTGGCGCTTCGCAGTTTCCTATAGGTAGATGCGATGACCTGACATGGCCTGCATGTGACGGTTACAAAAGCTCTTTCGCGGGGTAAGGAATCCTTCACCCCTTCCACTTCCTCTGTACTTTTCTGGTGCGCCCAGAAAAGCGCCAAAAGAGGGCGGTCCGGGAAAAGCCAAGGACTCCCCGTGTACGGCATGGCTTCCGGGGACCGCTGAACTCGCTGTCGCTCAAACAGCGGCGGTCCACTACCCCGGAATCCATGTCATACCCCGGGGGCTTTTCCAGGACAGGCGAAAACCGCAGCGTCACCGTTTACCCATACAAAACTGCGAAGAGCCTTTCTTTTCCTATCTTTGCGCCTCCGGGCCATTGTCCCCCTCCGCTTCGGGCTTCCAGTCATGCATGGTGAATTGCCCGTTCTCCAGAACCACGCAGGTGGAGCGGTGCAGCCAGTCGCCCAGGAGGATGAGCGTGCCCTGTTTCCGCTGTTCCAGGAGCGCGACATGGGAATGGCCGTAGACGACCGCATCGTATCCTTCGGAAAGCCGCTTATCCGCGATGTCCCGGAAAAGGCGCGCGTAGTATTCGTCACGGTTCGGCGGGGGAGCGAGATATTTACGGGAGGTGACCGAGGTCAGCTCCGCGATGCGTCGGGCGAAGTCCGGGTGAATCAACCGAAAAAGGAAAATGGACGCCCGGTTGCGGAGCACCCGTTTGAGAAGACGGTACCCGTGGTCGCCCGGATAAAAACCATCGCCGTGATGAATGAATATCCGTTTTCCCTGATGCTCTGCGACGACCTCATCGGTGTACAGTTCCAGCCCGACATCCTTCCGAAGATAATCCCCGAACCAGTAATCGTGGTTTCCCGCCAGAAGAATGACTTTCGTGCCGGAGCGGACGAGGTTGTACATCTCGAAAACCACCGGGGGGGCGATGCGGGGAATGACGGTGCGGTATTCGAACCAGAAATCGAAGAGGTCGCCAACAATATAGAGGTGGGAGGCATTTCCCCGCAGTTCCCGCAGGAAAGCGGCGAACCGCTCCGCCCTTCGGGGGTTGTCTCCGGGAAGGCCGAGATGAATGTCGGCGACGAACACGATACGGTCGGGAAGATGTGAGGTCGGTGTTTGCATATGCTGAATATAATGGTTTGCCGGGGAGCATGACAAGTCCGTTATCCGCGACCGTGGAAATCGATGGACGGTTTTCCACGGTTTTTCCGCTCTGACTCGTCATATTGTATTGGTTATGGCTCGCCGACGTATCCGTTCCTTCTCCCATGCGGGAATCCCATCTCCCCATATAAAATTTCGAAACCGGGGTAAAAGATGTGATGCGGGTATTTCAGATGTTTGCCGCATAAGGCAATTAAAGGAAGAATCCCGCGGGGTTTCCATATAATAATACTTGCCAAACGCTTTTCCAAAGTTCATATTTAGGTTTAAATTTTGGAAGATGTTCTTATTGTTCACCGTCTTTTCAAAATAGCTGTACCACACTCACTGAACCAGCAGGAGGGCTGTATGAAAGGTTTGAGACGCTGGAACACTGCCTCGATGGTCACTTTTTCGATCGTCGCGGCGATGCTGTTCGCGTTTATCGGCTGTTCGGCCAAGAACGAGCCGGCCTGGATGAAAGTCAACAAGAAGCTTGTCAAGGAAAACAACATCACTGTTCGCGAGCGCACCGATCTCGTCGATACGGGCATCACTCCCAGTATGGAGCCGGGAAAAGTCTACTCGAACGACTCGCTGAAAGTTATCGAACTCGCTCCGGGCGTGAAGGGCAAGCTGTACTGGGGCAAGGCGGCGATGGTGAACTGGGTGACCATGGAACCCAATTCGGAAATTCCCAAGGAAACCCTTACTACCTCGCGCATGATGGTCATGGTCCAGGGATCTCTGGAGCAGTTGGTCAATGGCAACATGGAGAAGATGGAAGCCACCGAAATGAAACCCGGTTACTTCTTCTCCACCGGTTTTGTGGGATACAAGCATGCGCTCATTCTCGACAAGGGCGCCGAGAGCGCGGTGAAAGCCGGTCCCCAGGGCGCGCAGTTCGTGGAGATCTATGCTCCGATGCGTCTCGACTACCTGGAAAAGGCCGGAGTCAAGGCCCCCGAAAAACCGAATTTCGGGAACTATGCCGCTTCGACCCGCTATCCGTCCGGCAAAGTCTTCAATTTCTATGATGTCCAGCGTTCCAAGCTGGTCGATGGCTGCTGGTCTCAGCTCCTGAGCAACAAAGACGCCCAGTGCAGCTTCCTCTTCATGGAGCCGGACAGCAAGTTCGCGCTTCACAATCATCCCGAAGAGCAGCTCATGATCGTGCTCCGCGGCTCCACCCAGGAACTCATTCTGGACCAGAAAGTCCCGATGAAAACCGGTGACGCCCTCTATCTGCCCGCATACATGGTGCACGGTGGAGAGAACAGCCCGCAGGGTTGCGATGTGCTCGACGTTTTCTGGCCGGTCCGCGAGGCGGATTATCAGAAGCGTGAGCAGGAACGCTATGATGCCTACAATGCCATCATTCCCGCAGGCGAAGAGCCGAAACTCGTTGCCGACCTCAAGAACAACCCCGTCGGCCATCCCTTCCTCGAAGGCGGCGTGTATGTCAGCGGCAAACTGATCTTCTCCGGCATGTTCTTCGATATTCCCTCCGGAACCTGGAAGAGCGACGCGAAGAAGAGCAACCTGCTTTCCCTCGATCTGGCCACCGGCAAGGTCACCCCGATCATCAAGGGCATGCAGACCAACGGCATGTCGCTTATGCCCAACGGCAACATCGCGGTTTGTAACATGGCTGGTCATCAGGTGATCGAAGTCACTCCCGCGGGCAAAATCGTGAAAGTGCTCGCCGACAAGCTCGCCGACGGCACCCGTATCGACGGCCCCAACGATATCGTCGTCGACTCCAAGGGCGGCATGTATTTCACCGATCCGCAGTTCATCTTCGACGAGAAGAAGCGTCCGGGCAAGACGGTCAACTACATCAAGCCCACCGGCGAAGTCATCGAAGTGGTGAAACCGGGTGAGTTCGGCATGGCGAATGGTATCGAGCTCAGCCCCGACGGCAAGCTTCTCTATGTCAACAACACGTATCACGACAAGGACCGTATGAGCGACGTGTCGAACCACGTGGCGGTCTACGATGTGCAGGACGACGGCACCTTGGCGAACAAGCGGATATTCTGCATGATGTTCTGCAATCCCACCGAGTATGACGGCGAAACCCGTCACACCAGCTCCGATGGCTGCGCGATCGACGAGCAGGGGAACCTCTATCAGGCGACCGCTATCGGATGCCAGATTTTCAACCCGAAGGGTGAGTATATCGGAACCATTCATACTCCTTTCTTCCCGGTCAATATCTGCTTCGGTGGAGAGGACAACACGACCCTGTACATGTTTGGCTGGGATAAGATTTATTCCGTCAAGACCAACATGAAAGGTCTGGTTCTTCCGAAAGTCGCCCAGAAGTAATCGGTGACATCAATGAAAAAAAGCCGGCCGCTTCGCAGTGGCCGGCTTTTTTTGTCCGGAACGAAAACAGTCTCCATGCGTTCAAAAACAGAAGACAGGAGCCGGAAGCCAAAATCCCGGGGGAAGACCGGTTCATCGCTGTATCCCATGATCCCCGGCCTGAACGGCGATTCCGTGGGATGAGAGGCTGCACTGAACGATGCAAACTTTTTCATCCCGTTTTTTGTAACCCGCTGTACTCTCCGCGGCTCATCGGTATCTCTCTTTTCTTCTGACCGCCGGTTCTGAGGCCAATCCATTCCCTTCATTGACTTTCTTCACACTTTTCAGTATCTTTACATGATAAAAAAATACGACGTTCCCCAGGGATGCCCATGGAAATACAACCGGAAAACATTCGCAACTTCTGTATTATCGCCCACATCGACCACGGCAAGTCCACTCTGGCCGACCGTTTGCTCGAACATACCCAGACTCTCTCCACAAAGGATATGAAAGAGCAGGTGCTCGATGACATGGACCTGGAGCGGGAGCGCGGGATTACCATCCGCAGCCATGCCGTACGGATGGAGTATATCCGCGCGGATGGACAGCGATATGTCCTTAACCTCATCGATACTCCGGGCCACGTGGACTTCTCCTATGAGGTGTCGCGAAGCCTCGCGGCGTGCGAGGGAGCGCTCCTGCTGGTAGACGCCAGCCAGGGGATAGAGGCGCAGACCATTTCCAATTTCTGGCTCGCGCTGGATGCCGATCTCACCATCATTCCGGTGATCAACAAGATAGATCTCCCCTCGTCTCAGGTGGAATCCGCGGTACGACAGATCATGGATCTCATGGATGTGGAGGAAAAGGATATCATCCTCGCCTCCGCAAAGAGCGGCGTCGGGATAGACGAAATCTTCGAGGCCGTCATCACCAAAATTCCGGCCCCGACCGGCGTATCCAGGACTCCGCTCAAGGCGCTCATATTCAATTCCGATTATGACACCTACCGTGGCGCGGTTGCGTATGTGCGGGTGTTCGATGGTTCGGTAAAAAAAGGCGACAAGGTCTACATGTTCGGGACCGATCGAGAATGGGAGGTCCTTGAACTCGGGCATTTCCGTCCCGCCAGAACCTCGGCGGACGAATTGTTCGCCGGTGAGGCGGGCTATCTCATTTGCGGAATCAAAAATGTGCACGACATCAAGGTGGGCGACACCATCACCCATGCCGCGCGTCGTGCGGACACCCCGCTTTCCGGATACAAGGAACCGAAGCCGATGGTCTTCAGCGGCATGTATCCGGAAGACCCCGACCAGTTCAACGAATTGAAGGACTCGCTCGACCGTCTTTCGCTCAACGATTCGGCGTTCACCTACGAGCCGGACACCTCGGTGTCGCTTGGCTTCGGGTTCCGTTGCGGCTTTCTCGGCATGCTGCATATGGAGATTGTCCAGGAACGGCTGGATCGCGAATACGGGCTGGATATCATCAATACCGTGCCCTCGGTGGTATACCGGGTGGCGTACCGTGACGGGCGCGAGGAATTCATCAACAATCCCGCCCATTTCCCCGACATGGCGACCGTGGACCATATCGAGGAGCCCATTCTGAAAACCCAGATTGTCGCTCCCAACGAGTATATCGGCGCCATCATGAAATTGTGCCAGGATCGTCGCGGCATCTTCAAAAAAACGGAATATATCGATCCCACTCGTGTCAACATGATCTATGAACTCCCCCTGGCGGAAATAGTCTATGAATTCTATGATCGTCTCAAGGGAGTGACCCGGGGGTACGCCTCCTTTGACTACGAATTTCAGGAGTACCGTGAAGCGGATGTGGTGAAACTCGACATCCTCATCAATGGAGACCCGGTGGACGCGCTTTCCACCATCACCCATCGCATCAAGGCCGAAGCCATGGGACGTGCGCTGGCATCCAAGCTCAAGGAACTCATCCCCAAGCAGATGTTCCAGGTGGCCATTCAGGCCGCGATTGGGGCGAAAGTCGTGGCGAGGACCAATGTTTCGGCGCTCCGCAAGAATGTCACCGCCAAGTGTTACGGCGGCGATATCACCCGTAAGCGGAAACTGCTGGAAAAGCAGAAGGAAGGCAAAAA
>CAYRTQ010000020.1:0-6241 GCA_964426865.1 uncultured bacterium | reverse complement strand
TGAAACAGGTGGGTCAGGTTCGGATTCCCCAGGAAGCGTTCCTGGCGGTGCTGCGTACCGAAGATTGATGGAGTCCCTTCCCTGAGACCGTGTACGGACGGGGAGAGACGCGGTATAGAAGTGAGCGGGGAATCCGGAAGGGAACTTTTGACCTGCCGGCGAGTTATACTGTCGATCGGAAAAATAAACGCACTCCATATTACCTGGATACCAGGGGAGGATAGTTTGAACTCCACGCCGGAAAACTCCAAAAAGAAAGTGACGGGCGGCATTCACCGGTTTCGTAAGGACTGGGTTGAGCCCATTCTGATCGCCATTATCCTGGTGACCATCATAAAAACGTTTT
Source organism: uncultured bacterium (assembly GCA_964426865.1). Lineage (GTDB taxonomy): Bacteria > Latescibacterota > Latescibacteria > Latescibacterales > Latescibacteraceae > JAWLHT01. The sequence continues at coordinate 5,895 of CAYRTQ010000020.1, read as the reverse complement.
TCTTCCAGAATTTCAAGATTCCCTCGGGATCCATGGAAGATACCCTGCTGGTCGGCGATTACCTGTTCGCGGTAAAATTCCTCTACGGCACGAAGATTCCTTTTACGGAAAAGGTCATCTGGAAATTACGGGATCCCAAGCCGGGAGACATCGTGGTGTTCAAGTCCGTGGAAGAAAACAAGGATCTGATCAAACGTGTTGTCGCGATTGAGGGCCAGACTCTGGAAATACGGGATACGAAGGTGTTTGTGGACGGTGTGGAATATCCGCTTCCCAAACACGCCAAGATCACCGATTCCATGGTGATTCCCGCCGGAATGGGATATCGGGACAATCTGGGGCCGATCAAGATTCCTGATGGCATGCTTTTCGCCATGGGAGACAATCGGGACAACTCCTATGATTCGCGATTCTGGGGTTACCTCCCGCAAAAAAACGTGAAGGGGAAAGCGCTGTTCCTCTACTGGAGCTGGAACCACGACGTTCCCCTCTATGACGTTCTGCACAAGGTGCGCTGGACCCGTATTCTCAATCCCATCAAGTAAGGCGAGGGATGGGGAAAAACGTAAGGAAAGCGGATGACTGTGCTTTCTGGCTTCTGCTCCGTCCGGCTGATGGACGGTGTCGAAGCCAGCTTCGTTCATGCGGAAACGCTTGCCGTGCGTTTTAACCCGACCCGGCATACGGCGCGAGGGCGCGGCGGACAGAGTAAAGTGATCTGGGTGGAGGCTGTGTGGACTCACCATATGTACGTGTGCAACCGAAGAGAAACCTGGGGTTCGCCCGATTCCTTCGGGATTGGGTGGAGCCGATTTTCATCGCGCTTGTGCTGGCGATGATTGTCCGCGCTTTTCTGTTCCAGCCGTTCAAGATTCCCTCGGGATCCATGGAAGATACCCTGCTGGTGGGGGATCAACTCATCGCGGTAAAATTTTTCTATGGCGTCAAAGTACCGTTTTTCCCAAAACCCGTCCTGAAAGTCCGCGATCCCCGTCCCGGTGATGTCATTGTATTCAAATACCCCGGGGACCCTTCAAAGGATTTCATCAAGCGGTGCATCGCGGTTGGGGGGCAGACGGTTGAGATACGGAACAAGGAAGTGTTCGTGGACGGGAAACGGCAGAAACTTCCCCGTAAAGCCAAGTTTATCGACTCTACCATTCTACCCGCACAGTTCGGTCCCCGTGACAACCTGAGCCCCCATACGGTTCCCCCCGGCCACATGTTCGTCATGGGCGACAACCGCGACAATTCCAACGATTCCCGTTTCTGGAATTATGTCCCCTTTGCCAATGTACAGGGGAAAGCCGTTCTGGTATACTGGAGCTGGGATTCCAGTTCCATACCCCGAAACATGCTGGAACGGGTGCGGTGGGGGCGCATGCTCTCCTTGATCCGGTAGCCGACGAATCCCCCATATTGTTCATTTCCGCCCGCCATTTTCCCGCGATCCCCATCGTCCGCTGCGGTGGAGAAGCTCCAATATGGTTCGCTTTGGCTTTTTTGCTGACTTCGACAGGTTCAGCCAGCCCGGTCGCTGAGCTTGTCGAAGCGACCCCGCCGTATCGGGAGAAGTTCCGGAGTTGTTTCCCTCATGTCCTATGGTCTCTATATCCATCTTCCCTTCTGCCGGAGAAAATGCCCCTATTGCAGCTTCACCAGTTTCCCGCATGCGGAAGGGTGCATGGAAGGCTATGCCCTCGCGCTCTCCCGTGAACTGGAGCTTCGAAAGGATGGCGTCTTCTCCGGAAATCCGCGAACCGTCTATATCGGCGGGGGTACGCCCTCCATTGTTCCCGCGGCCCACATCGCCCGGATTCTCCGGGGAGTGGAGGCGGCGCGGGGAGTGGAATGCACCGTGGAGGCCAATCCGGAATCGGTTGACGCGCCCTGGCTGAAGGAGATGCTCGCGCTGGGAGTGAACCGGGTGAGCATCGGCGTGCAGGCGCTCGATGACCGTCTCCTCCGGGGTCTGGGACGGCTGCATACCGCCGCGCAGGCTCGTGCCGCGGTGGAGACCGCCCGCGCCTCCGGATTCGGAAACATCTCGATCGATCTCATGTTCGGGATTCCCGGCCAGACCACCGACGACTGGAGGCGGACACTGGAAGAGGCGGTCACGATGGGAGTGCGGCATATATCCGCTTACAGCCTCGGAGTGGAGGAGGACACCCCTTTCTACGAGCTTTCACGCCTGGGAGGACTGGCGGCTCCGGATTCCGGGGAAACCGCGGATATGTATGCGCTCCTCGCGGAAATGCTGGATCGCCACGGGTTCCGGCGGTACGAAATATCCAATTTCGCCATGGACGGTTTCGAATGCAGTCATAACCGGGGATACTGGGATTTCTCCCCCTATCTGGGAATCGGGGTGTCGGCGCATTCGTTCGATGGCCGGGTGCGGCGTTGGAATACCTCGGATATGGACGCCTATATCGAACGGTGCAATGCCGGGAATATCCCGCCGTGGGAGGAAGAGGTCATCGACACCCGGACCCGGGCATTGGAAACCATCCTGCTCTCCCTGCGCACTGTCGAGGGAATGGATGTGGAGTCCTTTTTCGAACAGTACCCGGAAAACCGTGAGGAGATGCGCCGCAAGATCGGGCTGTACTCCCGTGACGGGCTCATGGAGCGGGACGAACGCGGGTATGTCCGGCTCACCGGTCCGGGCATGGTGATAGCGGACGAAATTATCGGCGAACTGGCGATGGAAGTGGAATAGCAGACATGCGGATGAAGCGGGAACCATATATGTGTAAATGCGTATAATATGGTGAGAAAATGAGAGGCCGGTGCATGTGTTTCGGCCCGATACGTTCCCGAACGATTGTGTGGCATGGTGAAGGCGGATATGGTGTTTCCCTGTTCCCACGGCAGGAGAAACCGATGAGAATCAGCCTGTTCCGAGGGGCAATATCGTCGTTTGTAAAAAAAGCTCTTGCAAATTACGATATATTTTTATACTTTACAGGTCTTGGAAGAGTGGGCTGTGGGGTTGGCTCACTCTTTTGATTATATACCGATTGTATACCGCAGGGGCTGCCGTTTTCGGGGCTGACTTTTACAGGAATACATATCATTGTGGAGAAACTTTCATGAGTGGCGCCGAATCAAATCAGCGATATGACATTCTGGAAGCCATCGGCCAAATAGCCCGCGACAAGAATGTGAACCGTGAAATGGTAGTAGAGACCATCAAGGCTGGGTTATTGAGCGCCGCGAAAAAGCGCTTCGGGAATTCTGACAACATTAACGTGAATATAGATTTGAATACCGGCGCCATCATGATGGAGGCGGTATGGGACGTTGTGGACGATGTGGAGGATGACTCTCACGAGATATCCCTGCGCAACGCCCGGGAAATCAGTCCCGGCGCGCGGATCGGTGACAAGGTTCGCGAGCCGCTCCGGTTCGAGGACTTTGGAAGGCATGCCATCCACTCCGCCAAACAGAGTCTCATCCAGAAGGTCAAGGAAGCGGAACGGGATCGGGTGTACGATGATTTCCGCCAGCGGATCAACGAGATGGTGACCGGAAACGTGCAGCAGGTTCTACATGGCGACGTGTATGTGAGTCTGGGGCGCGCGGAGGCCATTTTGCCGCAGAAGAACCAGATTCGTCGTGAACGGTACCACCAGGGCAACACGGTCCGCGCGCTGATCGTGGATGTGAAGCGCGAGACCAAGGGGCCGCAGGTCATCCTGTCGCGCACCGATCCGAAATTCCTGGCCAAGCTGTTCGAACTCGAGGTTCCCGAGATTTATGAGGGCGTGGTGGAGATCAAGGGCGTGGCCCGTAAGCCGGGCGAGCGCTCCAAGATTTCGGTCACATCCTCCGATCCGCGGATCGATGCGGTGGGGGCGTGCGTGGGGATCAAAGGATCGCGGGTCCAGGGAATTGTCAAGGAACTGAGCAACGAGCGTATCGATGTCATCCAGTACAGCGAGGACATCACCACGTATCTGGCGCGGGCGCTCAGCCCGGCGGTGGTGTTGCGGGTGGATATCGACCGGATGAACGGAAAACTGACCGCAGTGGTGAATGACGATCAGCTTTCATTGGCTATCGGCAAGGGAGGCATCAACGCCGTGTTGGCCAGTCAATTGACCGGTCTGGGCGTGGATATCATCAGCCAGGGCCAGTTTATGCAGCGCGAATCGGAGAAAACGAAGGAAGCGGGCCTGCTCATCGACCTGAAGGGCCTCGGCGACAAGATTGTCTACAGTCTGAGCAATCAGGGGATCCGTACGATACGCGATCTCGCCAACGCCGATGAGAATTTCCTGATGGAACTGCCGGGAATTGGCCCGAAAACAGCAGAGAAGCTCATAGCCATGGCCAGGGAATACCTGGACGAGCGTTCGAAGCGGACCGCCGGAGAGGCGGAAAGCGTTTCGGAGCCGATAGAAGAAATCCTGCCCGAGGAAAACGAGGACGAAACCGTGGAAGACTCCCAGTGAGCGGGGCGCGGTACGGGTTTCTCATCCTATGGTGGTTACTGTCCATGGTTTAATATATTTACTGTAAGAGGGAGGAGAACAATTGGAGAAAAGACGTGTGTATCAGGTGGCGAAAGATTTTCATATCTCCTCCGAAGCGCTTGTCTCGATGCTCAAAGACCAGTTCGATGTACGGAATCACATGAGTCTGGTTACCGATGAGATGCTTGACATTGTCAAGCATCAATTCCAGGTGAAACGCCAGGAGCCGGTCCGGGAAAAAGAACCGCAGGCAACGACCCCTGAAATTCCAGAAAAGAACGCCGCGACGGTAACCGAAACGCCGGAACCGGCGCCAACGGTATCTTCTCCCGCACCAGCGCCGGTTTCCAAACCGGTTTCCGCTCCCGAACCCACCCTTGCCAAGGCACCTGCTTCCATATCCGCACCCGCCGCTCCCGTGCAGGCCGCGGCGACCGTGCCCGCGCCCCCAGTGAAACCCGTGACGGTATCCGTTCCGGCTCCCGAGCCAGTGGTTGTTCCCGCGGCATCGACCGTGGTGGCGCCGCCCGCTCCGGCTCCCGTTTCCGTGCCGGCGCCTTCGCGCATGCCGGAGACGCCGCGTGTAGCATCCGCTCCGGCTGGTGTTTCCGCAGGGACGACGGTTTCCGTGCCTTCCGCGGCTCCCGTGCGTTCGGAAACGGGTGCGGCTGTCGAGGGCGCACCGGCTGGCCCCTCCCGGCGCAAGCGCAAGAAAAAACGCAAACCGGATTCAGAGGAAGCCAAAACGCAGACCCAGGCCCAGCCACAGCATGCTCCTTCGACGGTTACGCAGGCAAGGAAGCCCGTGGCCGCGGGCCAGCCGGCTTCGCCGGAGGACAAGAAGAGCCGTTCCAAGGTCCACAAGCGCAAGAAGAAAGTGGACATGGCGGCGGTTCAGGATACCTTTAAAAAGACTCTCGCCAGCATCAGCGCGGACTCCAAACGCTCCAAGAAAACACGGTCGAAGCATGCTTCCCAGGAAATGGGCGAGGATGATCGCAATGTGGTGAAGGTGAGCGAATTCGTATCCGTGGCGGAACTGGCAAACCAGATGGGCGTCCCCGCGAGTGCATTGGTGGCGAAATGTCTGGAGATGGGAACGATGGTTTCCATCAACCAGCGGCTCGATATGGAAACCATTACCCTCCTTACTGAGGAATTCGGGTTTGAGGTCGAACAACTGGGCGAATATGCCGAGGATGTATTCAAAACCCGCGAGACCGAGGAAGAACGCGAGGAAAACCAGGTCTACCGTCCCCCCGTGGTTACCGTTATGGGCCATGTTGACCACGGAAAGACCACCCTCCTGGACCGTATCCGTCACGCCAATGTTGCCGCGGGCGAATCGGGAGGCATCACCCAGCATATCGGAGCGTATTCCGTTACCCTGCCCAAGGGACAGATCACCTTT
>CAYRTQ010000019.1:0-23273 GCA_964426865.1 uncultured bacterium | reverse complement strand
CGACGGGCTGAACTACATGGAAACGGAAATCAACCCCTTGGGAGCGGTAATGGATCTCCGGGTCGACAAAGAGTTTGCCAAGGGTGGATCCATCGACTGGACCTGGCACAATGTCGGACTGAAGGTCGGCATCTCCGTTCGGGGCGCGCTCAACAACCAGGCTGATTCCGATACAAGTTGGGTCTGCGAACTGGCGTTCCCGTATTCCAACATGACGGTCAATGCTCCGACCATGAGCTTTCCCCCAAAATCGGGCGATATGTGGCGGATAAATCTGTACCGGTACGATTACGGACGCACCAGCGCCAAGTATACCGAGCTTTCCGGGTGGAACCAGACCGACGCCAAGCGCGGCTTCCATGCCCCGGACCGGTTCGGGAAGGTCTTCTTCAGCAGTCAGATTGCGGGAACGCCCACCTCGGTGTCACGGGAAGAAGCATCCCCCCGTGCGCTCGCCGTGGTCCGCAACTATCCGAACCCGTTCAATCCCTCCACATCCATTGAATTCACCCTTCCCGCCCCCGGCGCGGCGCAACTGGAACTGTATAATGTCGCCGGGCAGAAATGCCGCACGCTCCTCAACGGGCGAATGAACGCCGGAACGTATACCGTGGTCTGGGACGGCAGGGGCGAAAATGGCGAGGGGTCGCCCTCCGGAATATATTTCGCCCGTCTCCGCATGGGGAATAGGGTTTCCACCCATCGCATGCTGCTCCTGAAGTGACGAATTTCGAAATTATTGAGAGCGCGTGGAGAAGGCTTCTCATATGGGAAGCCTTTTCCATGATGCATTCCCCCGAATGTTTGATATCCGGAGCAATTTCCCCGTCAATGGGCTTTTTCATGCCTGTCTCAACCCTGGTGAAGCTGGAAGATATGGACAATCTTACAATACGGTGGAGGTGATCCCTTTTGTGGGAGAAGAAATATCAAGGGGGAAAATCACCCTCGCCCATTTCTCCCCTGACCTTCACACCGGGTGTATCACCGGACGTCCCGCAAGACAGGCGCCGCTCACCATTACACCTTTGCCGATACCCGAGCTATCCGATCCATGAAGTTCCGAAAATCACGGCCTCTCTCTCCGATGCATAAAGACAATACCTGAAAGTGAATTCTCCCGATCCCCGTGAATAATGATGATCCACCACGACATGAACGCCGCCATTCTCAATCTTGCGGACACCTGGAGAGGAATAATCGCATAACTTATTATTCTCCATGATATTATAAAAAGTCACAAAACATTTGCCGTTAAATCGGTAAAAATTTATATTACTCCATCTATTCCAAAGAAACCACGGGGACTGGCATAATTATGGAAGTAACCGCACAGAAATCTGTCCTGAATGGAACGACGGCGATTCCGGCCTCGAAATCGCACACGATAAGGGCGGTCATTATTGGAGCGCTGGCGGAGGGAAAATCGATCATTCGGGAGCCGTTGGATTCGCTCGATACCCGTTCCGCGATCTCCGCAATCAGCGCGTTCGGCGCGAAAACGGAGTGTACGCGCGATGTCTGGACCATACGGGGCGTGGCGGGAGAACCGGATGTCCCGGAGAATGTGATCGACGTGGGAAACTCCGGCACCACCCTGTACATGATCATGGGCGTCGCGGCATTGGCGAACGGATGGACCGTGCTCACCGGCGACCACCAGATACGGCGGCGTACCGCCGCGCCGCTTATCACCGCATTGCGCCCCTTGGGAGCCGAAGCGTTTTCGACCCGTGGCAACGGAATGGCGCCTCTGGTCATCCGGGGAAAAATGAACGGCGGATCATCAAGTGTGGCCGGAATATCCTCGCAATACCTTTCCAGTCTCCTCATGGCCTGTCCGCTCGCACGGGGCGATACAGACCTGATCATCACCGTGCTCAACGAACGGCCCTATGTGCATATGACGCTCAAATGGCTGGCGGAGCAGGGGATCGTCCCGGAATTCGACGCCGCCATGACCAGGGTGAAAATCAAGGGCGGGCAGCAATACAAGGCTTTCGTGCGCAAAATTCCCGGCGATTTCTCATCGGCGGCGTTTCCGCTGTGCGCCGGCGTTCTGGCAGGCGGATCGGTCACGCTCACCGGGCTGGAGATGGACGATCCACAGGGCGATCGCGAGGTGGTCACCATTCTCCGGAAAATGGGAGCCCTCATCGAAACGAACCACAATACCATCACGGTGCGCGGCGGATCGCTGCGGGGCATGGATGTGGATATGAACGCCATTCCCGACGCCATTCCCATGCTGTCGGTATGCGCCTGTTTCGCCGAGGGCACCACCGTGCTGCACAATGTTCCGCAGGCACGCATCAAGGAAACGGACCGTATCGCGGTCATGGCCGCCGAACTCCGCAAACTCGGCGCGGACATTCAGGAATTGCCCGACGGCCTGATCATCCGGGGAACCGGACTGAAGGGCGGGAAAGTGCAGGGTCACGGCGACCATCGGGTGGTCATGGCCCTGACCGTAGCCGGGTTCGCCGCCGATGGGCCGGTGACCGTTGATACCGCGGAAGCCGCCGATGTGACCTATCCCGGGTTCTGGGACATCATGCAATCCCTCGGCGCGAGAATCAAGCTGACGGGGAAATGAGGAACGCCTGTTTTGTCATCGAATTTTGATCATTGTAAAATAACATAGACTCTTTTTCAAAGGAGGCGGCGCGTGTTCGGGTGCAGCTTGGGACGATGTATACAGCTTACCGTGTCCGGCGGTTCCTATCAGGAAACGCTGACCGCGACGGTGCAGGGTCTTCCCCCCGGAATGTCCGTTACCGAGCCGGAAATCTACGGCGATCTGCTTCTCCGCAAACCGGGAGCGGATGAACTCTCCTCGCCGCGCAAGGAACCGGATATCCCGGTGATCTGCACCGGGGTCAACGCCGCAGACACCATCGAGGGCGCAAATAACGCGGGGCTTACCAACGGCACCCCGCTGACCGTTCTCATCCCGAATCTGGACCGTCATTTCGTCCACATCAAGCAGTACCAGGACACGAACCGCACTCCGAGGCCCGGTCACGCCTCATACGCCTCGTTTGTAAAATACGGCCCCTCGGATGACGCCATCGGAGCGGGAATCTTCTCGGGAAGGTATACCGCAGCCATCGTCGCGGGCGGGTTCCTGGCCAAGAAGGTTCTCAAACTCTGCGGCATCGACGTGTTCAGTTATATCAAGGAAATGGCGGGAGTGAGCTGCCCCGACGTGGATTCCGCCAAGGCGCTCGCCGCGTCAGATGCCTACAAGCGCATGCGCATCGACCATGATCCGTTCTATCAGGAACTCTACACGCGCGGACGCATCACAAGTGAAATGCGCCTGCTGGAGAAAATGGCGGTCCTCGCCCGGATCGAACAGGAAATCGACATCATCCGGGACACGACGCCCGAATTCAACGCCGTCGCCATCCGCGAAAAATACGGCGTTCACTCCGTGGTGAACTGCCCCGATTACGACGCAGCGGAAGAGATGCTCCAGGCGGTCAACCGCATTACCCACACCGGCGACTCTTCCGGCGGCGTGGTCGAGGTGGTCGCCCGTAACGTTCCCGCCGGACTCGGCGAACCGGTGTTCGCCAAGCTGGATGCCGAACTGGGGCGCATGCTCGGCATCGGCGCGGTCAAGGGAGTAGAGGTGGGCGCCGGATTCAGGGTCAAGGATATGACCGGTTTCGAGAATAATGACCAGATGCATTCCGAGAACGGGAAGATCGTTTTCGATTCCAACAATGCGGGAGGCATCACCGGCGGGCTCACCACCGGCCAGGACATCGTCGTACGTCTCGCGGTCAAGCCGACCCCCACCATCGCCAAGCCGCAGCACACCATCGACAAATACACGATGGAGAACACCGCGCTTGCGGCCATCACCCGTCGCGATCCCACCATCGCCGGCCGTATCTGGCCCGTGGCGGAAAACTTCACCGCGCTGGTACTGCTGGATCACCTGGTCATGCATTACGGGTACCAGGCGCTCCGGGAAAAGGTGGAAAAGGCGGGGTGAGGAAGACCGGAAGGAAAGAATGGATACGCAAAAGGCGCTCATGCGAGCGCCTTTTGCGTTGAGAATGGAAGGGGCAATGATGCGTGTCGTTACTTGATCAAGAGCATGCGTTTCGTCTGGACCGTTTCTCCCGCTTCCAGACGGTAAAGGTACACACCGGAGGATACCGGCGTTCCAGCGTCGTCCCGGCCATCCCAGGTGAACGTATGCTGTCCCGCGCTTATTACTTGCCCGGACGCAAGTTGACGGACCTTCTGGCCGGAAACGGAATACACCGCAAGTCCCACCTGCATGGGCGAGGCCAGTTCGAACCCGATCACGGTGGAGGGATTGAACGGATTCGGGGTATTCTGCAACAGGACGAATCCTTTGGGTTCCAAACGGGATTCCCCGGCACGCCCGGTATCGGTCGAGGCATCCAACCGATACAGTCCGGCATTGGTGGCGGCATAGATCACCGATGGATCCACCCGGGAGAATGCAAGCTGGTAGACGACTGAGGTGCCGATCCCTTTGTTTAGCGCATTCCATGTCCGGCCATGATCGTTGCTCGCGAGTATACCGTTGCCCGGATAGAGCAGATACAGCGTCTTCCCGTCCGGTGAAAGAGCGATTCTCCATGCTTTTCGTCGGAATTGGGATACGCCCGATGATTCAAGGCATAATCGTTAAGGCCCGGATCGACGAAATCCCAAGTCTCTCCCAAGTCCGGCGATATCCAGAAACGCTTCTCCGGTTCGCTGAGCACGTAACAGAATTGATTGTCGATAAGCCAATAGTGGTAGCCCGAGGAGCCGGGGAGAACGATTCTTCGGACACACTCGCCAGTATCGTCATATGCGGCCAGGACCGGTCCGGTATCATAGCCGCTCGCGGATATCCACGTCAATGTACCGTCCTTGCTGAACTGGGACCGGAACTGCTGCCCTGAGTCGAACGGAGTTTTCCACTCCCACCCGCCCCATGTGTTGTCGTTCTTTTCAGTAAACCGGCCGTCACCGTAAAAAATTCCCTTGATATCATCAAGGCTGTGATTATAATAGTTAACCGTAATCCGGTCGGCGTCAAGCGGGTCGATCTCGATGTCGGTCGTCCTGCCGTACCACCCGTAATAGAACCATAACGGGATGCGCTCGATCCGTTCCCACGTTTCGCCGCCGTTACGGGATACATGGATGGAAGCTTCCGCGGCATAGATTCTCTGCGGGTCGGATTCGGAAACCTTGAGCAAACCGGGTAGCGTGTGGACGTCGGGATCGGCCCAGGTCCAGTGTCCCCCGGTATCGTCGCTGAAAAAGATACCGCCGTCCTTGGCCGCTGCAACAATACGTTCGCCGCCGGACCTGGACGGTGTCACCTGTACCGACGCAATTTCCGGATGCATAATCCCTGAATCGCTTTTCCGCCAGTGCAGGCCGCCATCGTCAGTTTTGTATATTCCTCCTTTTGTTGCGACCAGCAGTTCCCCCGAACCGAACCCTTTCGCGTCGATGGCGGTGATTTCACCGCCGAAAGCGCCGATGGTGTCCGTTTCCGCTGCGGCAATCGATGCGCGGACAAGCGAGCCTTCCGGCGTGCCGATGAAGATGGTGTCCTCCGACCGTTCCAGTGCGCTCACGGAAGAGACATTGGTAAATTGCTTCCATGTCATCCCGGAATCGGCGCTCCGGAACACCCCGCCCCACATGGCTCCAATCGGATGGAGATCGACATACCGCGAATACCCGAACAAAACGGAATCTCCATCCGCAAAGCCGAATCGCAGGTCCGGACCGAAATAGTTGGGGCCAAAAGCCAGACTCCAGAGGCTCCAGTTATCCGGTTTACAGCGGTATATGGAATAATCGCCTGACCGGTACACGACGCCGCTTTCGTGAAACAAGAGGGAGAGGGTATTTTCCGTGCCCGTCCACGTTTCCCATACCTCACCATTGTCGCGGCTCAAGCGCCAGGCAGGGTATTTGTACATGTATTCTGCATACACCCCTGAACCTACCGCCACGATCCCGTCGCGGAAAGCTACAACCCTCCATGCGGCCTCATCCAGACACGTTTTCCAGATCGTCCCCCGGTCATAAGAAACCATCACTCCCGAATCCCCGGCGAGAAACGCGACCCCTTCTTCCGATACGGACACATCGTTCCAGGAACCGTTCGCTACCGGTGACCATGAATCCCCACGGTCGATGCTCCGGTAGATGCCATGCCCGGCCACACAGGCCAGCATAATTTTCGGGTCCCCCGGGAAGCTGGCCAGATCGGAAACGTTCCCACCGGAGAGGCCGAGTTTGCACCATTGCGTGTCGGCCGATGCGCAGAGCGGAATGATGACCGCGAGAATGGAACAATACAGGAACGATACCTTCATGACACCCTCCCACATGCCGAATTCTCATATCGGCTCATAACTCTTTATGCACAAACTACTTCAGGAAAAGTATCTTGCGGCTTGCCGCGTTCTTCCCGAAAACGAGACGGGTAAAATAGACCCCGGAGGATACCTGCCGTCCGAAAGCGTCACGACCGTTCCAGGCCACGGAATGGTCGCCCGCCGGGAGAGAACCTTCGACCAGATCGCGCACCTTCCGCCCGGTGACATCGTAGACCGCGAGTGTAACCCTTCCTGTCGAAGGAAGCGAGAAACGGATGGTCGTGGAAGCGTTGAACGGGTTGGGGAAGACGCTCCCAATGCGGAGCGGCGCGGGATGATCGGGCGTCTCCGCCACCGGTGTCCCTTTGTCGTAATCGAAACTCGCGATCCAGTCCCATCCTCCGAACCAGATCGTGCCGTCGGGAGCGACCCCAACCGTGGTGACAATCTCACTCTTGAGCCCGCTGTTGTCGGGAGTGAGCGTCAGCCACTTCTCCCCGTCGAACCGGGCCGCTCCGGAAGGGGTGGCGGCCCAGACCGCCCCGGTTGTGTCCACCGCGAGCGCGTTTACGGTGACACTGGGGAGACCGTCGTCTACAGTATAGGTCTTCCAGGTCGAACCATCGAACCGGGCCACGCCGAAGGGCTGATCCTTTCCGCCGCACCAGAGAACCCCATTGCGGTCTTCCACCATGGTGGAGATTTTCCATTCATGGGGGGTTGCTACCCGGACAAGATTCTCACGACTGGACAAAGAGGCCCAGAGGGAATCGGGTGCACAGTAGAGGGCCTCCGCGGAAAACCACGCTACGTCCCGCGGGGAGATATGGATGGCCTTGCATTGGAAATCGTACGCCTCAAAGGTTTTCGTTCCCGTGTTTACATCCCAGCGCAGAATGGTTCCATGGTGGTTTTTAAGGACATTGAGAACAACCCAGATCCCGCCTTTCTGGTCCGCGGCAATACGGTCAAGCTTCCCGTAGCTTGTTTTGAAGGTGGTCCAAGCCGAACCATCCCAGCGGGTAATCCAGCTTGTCTCATCCATTCCGCTGTATGCGACGCCCCAGACCGTACTGCCGTCCGCCGAGGCGATGTTTGAGATTCCATAGACCGGAAGTCCGTCGGCGTTCGTGAACACCCGGATTTCTCGGGACAGGGGATCGATGCGGGCGACCATTTGCCCATTCGCCCATACATCGCTCCCGGTGAATGCGAAACTGGTGGCTCCATGCTGGTTCGAATAGAGGGTCCAGGTTCCCTTGAGCGCTCCCGACGACGCCTCCGATGGGGTATACCCGACCACCGCGCCGTCCATGTTCACCCCGTTCCGCGCGATCCAGATTCGACCGTCCGAATCGGGAGCGATAGCGCGCACTTTGTCCAACCGGAGATTGACCGTCCATGCGGAGCCGTCGAAGCGGACGGAACCGCGCTCCGTTCCCACCCAGACTCCACCGGAACGGTCTTCCGCGAGCGCGGTGACCGTATCGTCCGGCAGGTTGGACACGCCGTCGCCGCCGTAAAAGCGGGTCCACGAAGAGCCGTCCTGGCGAAAGACTCCCCGGCTCGTACCGATCCAGAGACGGCGCGACGAATCCACAAGGATTGCGTTTACACTGTCCGGGGAAGCGGCCACTCCCGTCCAGGAACTCCCGTCGAACGATGCCGCGCCCGCGACGGTCCCCGCGTACACCTTTCCGCCGCGCTCGTCAAGGAAGAGCGCGGTCACCTGGTCCGAGGGAAGGCCGTCCGCAGAGGTGTATGTTTTCCATGATGTCCCATCGTACCGGGAAACGCCCTTCTCGGCGCCCGCCCATACCTCGGACCCGTCGGAAGCGGCCGCGAGGCAGGTGATCGAACTGTCCGGGAGTCCGTCGGCGATGCCGAACGTTTTCCAGGCAGCCCCGTCATACCGCGAGATTCCCCGCTCGGTCCCGCACCAAAGAAGGTCGCCGGATACCGCGAGAGCGTTCACCCGGTTTCCGGCGAGGCCGTCCCGGTCGTAGAAGGTTTTCCAGTGTGTGCCGTCGAACCGGGAAAGCCCGCGGTTCGCTCCAAACCATTTCATTCCCCGCGAATCGACCGCCGCCGAAAGCATGTCGAACCAGACCGGTCCGGTCTCAAGGGGGATGTACGATAATACCCCGTTCTTGATCCGATACCGCTCATTGAAATAGCCGCCGAACCAGAGAGAGCCGTCGGAAGCCGAAGCCACGCAGGATATGGTTTGATAGGTACGATCCCCGCCGAGGGGAACGGTGGACCAGGCAACGCCGTCGAAGACATGGAATTCGCGGCCCGCACCGCACCATATGGAGCCGTCCGGAGCCTCCGCGATGGCTCCAGAGGCACTCGTGATCACAACCGGGGCATCTTTCACTTCTTCGCCCTCGATTACCGCGAGATGACCTCCCGAACTCCACTCCGGCGCTCGATCGTTGAAATACAGAATCCAGACCCGTCCTTTCGAATCCTCGAACACCGCGCACACCTTTTCCGAAGGACCAACCGGGGTCCACTGCTCTCCATTGTACCGGACGATCCCACGGTCGGTGCCGAACCATCTGATCCCGTCGCGCCCGATGACAACATGGTGGGTCGCAGCGGGAAGCTCTGTTTTCCAGACTCCCCATTTCGTCCCGTCGAAGGACCGTACCCCAAAACTGGTGGCAAACCAGAGCACTCCGTTACCATCCTCTCGGATATCGTAAGTATCCGCGGCCTGGAAGGGGGAATCGTGCGAGTAGTACATCCATGTGGATCCATCCCAACGACTCACACCGTTTCTTGTACCGAACCAGACCGATCCTTTCGAATCGGTGAACACCGTATAGATATCCCGGTCGGGGATACCGTCATTGGTGCCGAAATATTTGAGTGATCCGTCGCGGGTATCCTCACGGACCGCGCCATCGTACTGGCCCAGTGCATACCACGTGTAATCGCCCTGAAAGGAAATGCTGAAAATATGGATCGAATTGGGCGGGTACACCGCATAGTCATCTGAAGCGGAACGAGAACTCGCGGGGGAGGGAATCGAGAAGAGCGAGGCGAGCGTGAGGATCAGGAGTGGAACGGGTTTCATTGCGATTCTCCTTTTTGAATGAAAGAATGGGACATCGCATCGAAAACTGATCTAACTCCAATATGTAGATAATTGTCCGTACGTACAATAGAATTAATCAGGAATTGTTATAAAGGAACGGATATGAAAAAGGAGGAAGAATCGCTTCTTCCTCCTCAGTGGGACGGATGGTACTGATGCGTGACGGTATATGTGTTGTCATGGAACGGGGCGCGCGACTCGACGGGTGGGCCGATGGAGCGCTTCCTTGAGCAGTTTTCCGGGTTTGAAATGGGTTTTGCGACGCGCGGGGACGAAGATGATATCTCCGGTCCGGGGATTACGGGCTGCCGGTTTCGGACGGGTATCCTTGACCTGGAAGACGCCAAAGCCGCGGATTTCGATACGGTCGCCCTCTATCAGGCTCTTCCGCATGGCGGAGAAAACGCTGTCCACCATTTTGGAAGCCAACGTCTTCTTGCAGCCCGTCTCCTTGGCAACTTCAAGGGCAAGGTCTTTCTTCGTGGTTGTCATATTGTCCTCCTATACTTTCATCGAAACGGGCCGCTTCAAGTCATATTACAAACACATATCCGGATGAAAGGGGAGATTCCGCCCGGACAGCCGTCGGTGACGGCCTTGTTTTACTCGCCTCTCCAATAGAATCGATAACATCATTTCTATGCTATCTAAAGTAATACTAATTATACAATATGTCAAGTAATAAATTTATTTACAAAGAGATACGACTTTTCGCCCTCTCCGCCGCACCTCTCATACGCCGGAATTTCCGTTCGGTTCCAGGGACGCTCCGCAGGTCGTTTATACGGGAACCCACAACCGGGCAGGCGACTCGGGAATACTTCTTGGATGGTCCGGTATGTTTGCATATATTATTTCGTTTGTGAACATGAACGATATTCAGAAATCGTCAGGGAGAATGTATATATGAGAGTGCTTTCGGGGATCCAGTCCTCCGGGACGCCCCATCTCGGCAACTATTTCGGCATGATGAAGCGGATGGTCATGTATCAGGATACCGCGGAACTGTTTGTCTTCATCGCCAACATGCACGCCATGACTTCCGTTTACGAGGGGAAAACGCTTGCCGCCAGCACCATGGAAGCGGCCATCGATTTTCTCGCGCTCGGCATCGATCCGGAAAAATCGGTGTTCTGGGTGCAGTCGGATGTTCCCGAGGTCACGGAACTGACGTGGTATCTTTCCAATGTCACTCCGGTGGGATTGCTCGAACGGAGCCATTCCTACAAGGACAAGGTGGCCAAGGGAATCGCCCCGAACTCCGGGCTTTTCTTCTATCCGGTGCTCATGGCCGCCGACATCCTGCTCTACCAGTCCGATCGGGTTCCGGTGGGGAAGGACCAGAAACAACATCTCGAAATCACCCGTGACATCGCAATCAAATTCAACAACACCTACGGCGATACCTTTGTGGTGCCCGAACCGGACATTGAGGATAACCTGGCGATTATCCCCGGTCTCGACGGCCAGAAGATGAGCAAATCGTATGGTAACACCATCAATATCTTCTCCGAGCGGAACGAGCTGAAAAAGCGGGTGATGTCCATCGTCACCGATTCCACCCCGGTCGAGGCTCCGAAGAATCCCGACACCTGCAATGTTTTCTCCCTTTATAAACTGTTCGCCGCGCCGGATGCGGTGCAGCAGATGGCGGAACGGTACCGCAGGGGCGGCATGGGCTATGGCGAGGTGAAATCGGAACTGGTCGATCTTATCTGGAATTACTTCACGCCCTACCGCGACCGTCGCGCCGAACTGGCCGCCGACCGTGCGCAGGTGCGCCGGATCCTGCTCCAGGGCGCGGATAAAGCCCGGTATCACGCCAACCGCACTCTTCAGAAGGTTCGCAAAAAAGTGGGATCGACGTACTTCAAGGATAAATAGGGCGAAAACGGCATTCCCCCGGTCAAGCGGCGCTGCCTGAGCGCCGCTTTTCTTTTGGCGTGGGCATTCCCCGTGGCGGTCCTTTTTGTCGTACCGGCCAACAATTCTTGCCTCCACGGACCGGATGGAGTATATTTTTACTATACTTATGCGGTAGCGTCATTTTTGGCGCGGAACGGGAACGCCATGGACTCGATTCTTGCATTTTTCCTGATCGGCGGAGGGGCGATCTACTCCCTCGCCTGTTTCGGCGCGTTCGCCGGACTGAGGCGCACCCCGCCCACGGGAGGTGACGGACGCTCGCCGAAAGTGGCGGTGATCATCGCCGCCCGAAATGAGGAAGCGAATATCGGGAAACTGCTGGAAGACCTCCTGGTCCAGGATTATCCCGCGGACGACCTTCGCATTATACCGGTGGACGACCGCTCCGAGGACGGGACCGATGGAATCATTCGGCGGTATGCGGAGCGGGACCCCCGGATACTGCCGGCCCGGACGAAAGATTCACGGTCGCCCTATACCCACAAGAAACGGGCAATCCACGAGGGGATTCTCTCCTCCGCGAGCGAAATCATTCTGACCGTGGACGCCGATTGCCGGGTTCCCCGTAAATGGGTATCGGAGATCGTCCGCCATTTCACCCCGGAAACGGAACTGGTCGCCGGGGCGGTGATGGTGGAGGGACACGGGATCCGCGCCGGACTGGAGGCGCTGGAATTCACCGGAATACAGGCCATGGCCGCCGGTATGATGAATCTCGGGTTTCCCATCACCTGTAACGGGGCGAATCTGGCCTACCGGCGCTCGTCCTTCGAGCGGGTGGACGGATTTCAGGGCATCGGAAAGCTGGTTTCCGGCGACGACGATCTCCTGATGCAGAAAATCGCCCGGGGGAACGCCTCACGGGTGGTTTTCCTGACCGGAAAGGAAACCGCGGTGCGGGTGAACGCCGCGGGTAGCCTTCGCGAACTGCTGATGAAACGGGTCCGGTGGGCCTCGAAGATCAAGGGATATCCCTCGGTTCCGGCCATTGCGCTCCTCGCGCTCTTTTTCATTTTTTTTGCGGCGGTCCCGGTCGGGCTGGTCTGCGCGGCGTCGGGATTCACCGGATTCGGGCCGCTGGCGTTCGGATACGGGCTGAAGACGGCGGGGGACCTTCTTCTCACCTCCCGCGGTCTGGCGGATATGGGAATGCGGAGACATCTCCGGCTGTTTCCCCTGGCGGAGTTGCTCCATGCGCCTTACATCATCGGGGTGACTCTCAAAGGTTTCTTCGGCGGCTTCGAATGGCGGGGACGCCGTACCGGGGCATACAGCGGAGAAATGGAAAGGGCGAATCCATGACGGGAAAATGGCTGAAGTCCTTCGAACACGTCCCGCCTCTGGCCATGCGGCGACTTTTGAGCGGCTTCGTATGGGAAGGAACGCCCGACTCGGGGAGTATGGCCCTGACATTCGATGACGGCCCCGATCCTGAGATCACCCCGGTGGTGCTTGATGTGCTCGATGAAGCCGGCGCGCGGGGGACCTTCTTCATGGTCGGCGAACAGGTTCGCCGCCATCCCGATATCGCCCGGCTCGTGGCGGAACGCGGGCACCAGGTGGGGAACCACTCCCTGACCCATCCCCGGATGCTGCTCATGAAACGCGCGGAGGCGGAACGTGAAATCGACGAGGCGGGGAAAGCCATTTTCGACGCCACCGGGATTCATCCCGCGCTGTTCCGCCCCCCCTACGGTATTTTCGATTTTACCTGCGCCGGACTGGTCCGGGAACGTGAAATGGACATGGTGCTCTGGACCGTGCTCTCGGGAGATTACTCGGACGATTCCGCCGAAATTATCCTCAAGAGGATAAACCCGTTCATACGTCCGGGCGGCATCGTGGTGTTCCATGATACCGTAAAAGGAGGAGGAGTCATGCTGCGGGAAATTCTCCGGGAGTCCGTGCGAATGGCGGGAGAGCGGAACATCCGTCTCGGCGCGGTGGAGGAGCTTTCCCGTTCCGACGAAATCCAGGTGGAAGAGGAGACCGATGTCTGACCTGCTTTCGGCTGTGGTGATCGCCTATTCTTTCCTCTATGTCCTGATCACCCTCGTTCTCGCCATCGGAGAACTCCGGGTGCGGCCCCGTCCTTTGCCGAAGGAACTGCCCCGGGTTTCGGTCGTGCTCTGCGGCCGTAATGAGGAGAAGAGCATCCGGAGGTGCCTGGACAGCCTGGCCGCACTCGATTATCCGCCGGACCGCCTCGAAATCAATGTCGTGGATGACGAATCGACCGACCGGACGCTTGAAATCTATCGACAGTATGCCGCGAATGACGCCCGGTTCCGGGTATTCTCCACCGAGGGCGAACCGCGAACCCTTATCGGCAAACAGCGTCCGCTCAGCCTCGGGATACGGGAGTCCACCGGGGAGATCATCCTCGGAGTGGATGCCGATATCGCCGTGCGCCCGGGATGGGTGAAAGCGCATGTTGCCGCCTACCATGCGGGAGTGGGAGTCGCCGGGGGGACCACCCGGGTGGTTGCTCCGGAAGGCGGCTTGTTCGCCAAACTGCAGGCCTGCGATCTCACCGCCAAGATTTCCGTGGCCCTGGGGTGCGCCGGACTGGGAGTACCGCTCACCATCATGGGAAACAATATTTCTTTCCGAAGGGAAGCGTATGCATCCTTCGGCGGATTCGAGCGTATGAAACCGAGGATCGTGGAGGACCTCGCCCTGATGAACGCCATCACCCGCGGCGCCGGATACCGTCTGGGCTGGGCCGCCGGATTGGACGGCGTGGCGGATTCCACCCCGGAAACGAAGTTCGGCATATTTATCGAGCAACGGCGAAGATGGCTCAATGAAGTGGGGGACATGTCCCTGATCGGAAGACTCATGCTCGGGTATGAAATTGTGATGAACCTGGTTTTCGTTCTCGCGCTCTTCCTGATTCCGGTCAGCCCGATACCGGCGCTGATTGCGGCGGTCTGCTGGCTGGGGGGATACGGCCTCATTCTTTCCGCCAATCCGGGAGCCACACTGCGGGATTTCCTGCTTGTCCCGGGCATGATGCTGTTCCAGATTTATTACGGGATCATTATCGTATATCGTAACCTGTTCGGAAAGAAAATCATCTGGAAAGGCCGTGAATACGCGCGATAAACACCCACAGAGCGAATCTCCCGCAGAAATGATCCCGGAGTCCGGGACCTTTTCCGGGTTTCCGTCATGAGCGCGGTGGCGGTGGTACAGACCGCTTTCATCGGGGATGTCGTGCTCGCTCTTCCGCTCCTCGAATCCGCGCGCCGCTCCGCTCCCGGCCAGACCGTGGTGGCGGTGGTGCGCGCGGGCTGCGAAAATATCCTCGGAAACAATCCGAACGTGGACGAGATCGTCGTCTGGGACAAGCACGGCCCGGACCGGGGCGTTGCCGGAATCCTCCGGGTGGCGAAGCGGCTTTCCGCGCTCGGAGTCGAAACGGCGTTGACACCCCACCGGTCGCTGCGTACGGGACTGGCGGTGTTCCTTTCCGGAGCGAGGACGCGTATCGGGTTCTCCCGTGGGGGCGGCGCTCCGTTCCTCACCCGCCGGGTCCCGTGGCGGCTCGGCGTCCATGAGGTGGAACGGAATCTGGGGCTCGCCCGCGCGGCGGGATGGTTCACCGATGGTCTGCGGCCAGCGATTTTTCCGGACGACGCGGACCGTGCGACGGTGGATGCCGTCCTGCAAGGCGTGGACCGTTTCTGTACGCTCGCGCCTGGATCGGTATGGGAGACCAAAATGTGGCCCGAGGAGTCCTACATCGGAGTGGGAACGCATTTCTCCGAACGGGGCCTGCGCGTGGCGGTCAGCGGCGGACCGGGCGACCGCGATCTCTGCGCCCGCGTGGCAGCGGGAATTCCCGGCGCCATCGACACCTGCGGAAAGCTGACCCTCCGTCAATCGGCGGAGGTATACCGGCGCTCCGAATTCGTGGTAACCGGCGACACCGCGCCCCAGCATCTCGCCGCCGCGATGGATGCGCGGGTTTTTTCCATTTTCGGCCCGACCGTGCGGGAATTCGGCTTCTGGCCCTACTCCCCGAAAGGCGTGGTCATCGAGGAGGAGCTTTCCTGCCGTCCCTGCGGAATTCATGGACACCGGAGTTGTCCGGATCGAACCCATCTCTGCATGCGGCGTATAACGGATAGTGCGGTGATCCGGATTATCGAGGAAACCACGGGTTTTACCGGGTGAGGTGAATCGTCTCTCCCGGAGCGGCCCAACGGAAAGTGATCGGTATGGAAGCGGCATATTACCGGAAAATGGATGATGGTCGGGTGGAGTGCGAACTCTGCCCCAACCGCTGTGTCATCGCGGAGGGAAAGAGCGGCGGGTGCCGGGTACGTTCCAACCGTGACGGAACGCTCCATGCCGATTCCTACGGAAAAGCCGTTTCCCTGGCGATGGACCCGGTGGAAAAGAAGCCGCTCTACCATTTCCATCCCGGAAAACGCATCCTCTCCACCGGACCGAACGGCTGCAATTTCCGGTGCGGATTCTGCCAGAACAGCGGAATTTCCCAGGAGACCGCGCCGATAATTCCCGTCCCGCCGGAAGAACTGGCCCGCATCGCTTCCCGGGAAGGCTCCATCGGAGTGGCCTATACCTATGCCGAACCTTTTGTCTGGTTCGAGTTTATCCGGGACGCGGGAGCGCTGGTGCACGATCGGGGGCTGGCCAATGTGCTGGTCACCAACGGGTATGTGAACGAGGAACCGCTCCGGGAACTTCTTCCCGTGGTGGATGCCCTGAACGTGGATATCAAATCCATGCGCCCGGAATTCTATTCCCGTGTCTGCGGCGGGAAGCTGGAGAACGTGCTGAAGACGGTGGAAACCGCCGCGCGCACCCGTCATGTGGAAATCACCAACCTGATCATTCCGGGTTACAATGATACCGATGAGGATTTCGACCTTCTCATACACTGGATATCCGCGGTGAATCCCTCCATGCCGCTCCATTTCTCGCGCTACTTTCCCCGGTATCGCTTCACCGCGCCGGAGACGCCCCGAGAGACGCTTTTCCGGGCGTTCGCCAGGGCGAAGGAAAAACTGCGGTATGTGTACATGGGGAATGTCCCCTGGGCGGAGGGTTCGGATACTCCCTGTCCCTCTTGCGGAAATCGCCTCATCGCCCGGATGGGATATTCCGTGCGCCTTTCCGGCATACGGGAAGGGCGATGCTCACGTTGCGGGATGGATGTAGAAGCGGTGGGGTTGGAGCGATGAAACGGTTTTTCACCCGGGGCGACATCGTCCTCATCGCCATGCTCCTGGCGCTCTCCGCGGCCAGTCTGGGAGCGATCCACACCGCCGGTTTCACCGGGAATCACGCGGTGGTGCAAGTGGACGGCAAGCGGGTGCTCGAACTCCCTCTGGACCGGGATGCCCGAAGCACGGTGAAAGGTCCGCTCGGGTTCACGACGATCGTGGTGCACGACGGTGCGGTGGAAATCGCCGAATCGCCCTGTCCGCGCGGAGTATGCAAACACATGGGCCATATCCGGTATGTGGGCGAGGCGCTGGTCTGTGTCCCGAACCGCGTGTTCGTGACCATCATCGGCGACGGGGGAGGGGAGAAGGCATTTGACGGGGTGTCGGAATGACCGCTGATCGTCGCAGAACAGGACGGCTGGTGATGCTTTCCATGCTGTCGGCGTGCGGCCTGGTGCTGTTCGTTTTCGAATCGTTCCTTCCCGTGCTCCCCTGGTTTCGCCCGGGGCTGGGGAACATCGCCACCATTCTGGCCCTGATGCTGTTCGGATTCGGGGATTCCCTCAAGGTCACGGTCCTGCGGGTCGGTCTGGGAGCGCTGGTGCTGGGAAGGCTGTTCACCCCGGTATTCGTGTTCGCCCTGTGCGGCGGACTGGTTTCGAACCTGGTCATGGCCGCCCTGCGTCGAACCGGGGGACGGGTGTTCGGACCGGTGGGCATCAGTGTCGCGGGCGCGGTGGCGCACAATCTTACCCAGTTGGCCGTGGCATATTTGCTCTTTGTTAAAAGCGTTGAAATATTTATATTTACTCCGATATTCATGGTCACCGGGATTCTCACCGGAATCGTGACCGGCCTCATCGCGGCCATGGTTCTGGAACGCCTGCGCAAGCGTGAGGAACGAATCCCGGTTTTGGAGCCATAGATAGACGCAGACGAACACAAACAGGGAAACAATCCAAGAAATAGTATCTTCAGCACAGAGTCATTGGGGACGCAGGATAACAAAAGGCGGAAATTGATTCCGGAATTTCGGGCGCAGGGATAATATAATTACCCCGCATCGTCTTCAGAGACTCGCCCGGACCCGGGTTTTGTTTTTTTCTGCGTTTGTCCCGTCCATCTCTGGTTCCGTCACATAAAGGTCGTTATGGCTGATTCCAACGAACTCCCTTTTCTCAAGCGTCACGAAGACAATATCAACCAGTGCTTCCGGTGCGGTCTCTGCCGGAGCGTGTGTCCCTCTTTCGAGGAGTCGGGACTGGAAGCAACCTCTCCCCGGGGCCGGGTGCAGTACGCCGGGGCGCTGCTCGACGGCAAAATCGGGCTGGACCGGGTTCTCCAGGACCGTATGCTGGACTGTCTCAACTGCATGCGGTGCAGTGTCACCTGCCCATCCGGTGTGCGCACCGACCGTATCGTGCTTGCCGCGAGGGCGGAGTTGGTACGGCGCTGGAGCAGGAGACGATGGCGACTTCGCCGACGCGGAAAGCTGAATATTGTCAAAAAACTGGTGTTCAACACCGTCCTGAAGAGTCCCGCCGCGCTGGAAGCGCTCACCGCCCTTGCGGCGTGGGGCCAGCGCTGGTTCTACACCGGCAATCCGCTTCTGGAAGCTCTGGTTCCCAAATTCGCCGGAATGGGAGACAAGAAGTTTCCCACGCTCGCCCGGCGTTCGGCGCTCCGCCGCTGGCCGGTGGTGAACCCCTCGAAAGGCGAACGGAAGATGCGGGTGGGATATTTCGTGGGATGCGCCACCAATCTCCTGTTCCCGGAAGTCGCCGGTTCCGTCGTGCGGGTTCTGACCGCGAACGGAATCGAGGTGGTGATTCCCCGGGGACAGGCCTGTTGTGGAATCCCGGTCTATTCCTCCGGAGACATGGAGAATGCGCGCAAACTTGCGCAGCGAAATCTCAAGGTGTTCAAGAACATCGGCGTGGATTGCATCGTGACCGACTGCGCCTCCTGTTCCTCGGCGCTCAAGCACGACGCCCGGGAACTGCTCGGCGTGGATGCGTTCGATGTTCCGGTGTACGACCTGACCGAATTTCTGGTCAATACCCTCGACTTGAAAAAGGAGATGGGGGAATTGCCGGTGAAGGTCACCTATCACGATCCCTGCCATCTCAAACGGGGGCAGAATATCTTCCGCGAGCCCCGGGCGCTCCTGCGCATGATTCCGGGCCTGGAGTATACGGAAATGAAAGACGCCGATCATTGCTGTGGAGGCGCGGGAACGTTCTCGTTCACCCATCACGACCTTTCCCGGCGGGTGGGGGCCCGCAAGGCCGACTCCATCCGCGAGACCGGCGCGGAATATGTGGCGGTTCCCTGTCCTTCCTGCAAGATGCAGCTCGATGATCTCATGCACCACGACGGCATTCCCGCGCGGACGATTCATCCCGTCCAACTTCTCGACATGGCATACCGAAAGAAAAGTGAAAAACAATGAAGCGATCGGAAACGGTTTCCTGTTTACGAACCGGTTCGTTCCGGGGAGGGAGTATGAAACGAGATATGATGCGTCGTCCCTCGGCAATTCTGGCCATGGGTATCCTGACGTCCGTTCTTTTCCTGGCCGGTTGCGCCTCCACCGCCCCCCGGAACAAGCCCTCCGCCGCGGATGTGGAAATGAGGAAACAGGCCATCGCCCTGTTCGTGGAGGGTAAGGCGGAGGAATCGAAAGGAAACCGTGACGCCGCCATCGCCCTGTATTTCGAGGCGCTCCAGTACAATCCGCAGTCCGACGACATCGCCATCGGGCTCTCCAAGGCGTTCATCGGCAGCGGAAAAATCAAATCCGCGCGGTCGTTCGCCGAAAAGGCGGTGAGTATCAATTCCGCCAACGTCGAGGGTTTACGAATCCTGCAATACATCTATCAACAGGAAGGGGACATCGCAAAAGCGGCGTCCTGCCTGGAATCGCTGCTGAAAATCAAACCGGATTCGGACATCGGGATGGTGTTCCGGCTCTCCCAGTATTACTTTGCGCTCGGCAAGGATTCGCGGGCCAGAGAGGTGCTTCTCGCCCGGGCGAAGCATCCCGGGATTCCCCGCGATGAACTCATGGGAATCGCCGGTTTTCTCGCCGACAACGGGTTCGCTGACGATGCGATCGCCATTCTCCGGGGAATGGTGCAAAACAATCCAACCGATGTGGATACCTGGGTGACCATGGGGAGCCTTTACGGCGATATGGGCCAGGACAAGAAAGCGATCGAGGTGTTCACCCAGGCGCTGGAAAAAAATCCCGGAAATGATTCCCTGTTCGTTTCCATCGGGAATTACTGCATGATGCAGAACAACTGGGATTGCGCCATAACCTACTTCGAACGCGCCCGGGAAACCGGATTCAATAACGCCCGGGTCATGTCCACGCTCGCGGCTCTCAATTTCAATGCCAAGCGGACTCCCCGCGCGGAAGCTCTCCGGGACAGCGTCATTGCCATGGGAGAGGACAGCGCCCCCTTCTATTTCTCGCTTGGAAAGTCCATGAATTATCTGGAACGCGCCGGTGACGCCGTGGAGTACTACCGCAAGGGATTCGCGAAGCCCATCGACAAGATCGAGGAAGAAGATATCCTCAACGCCTATCTGGGCTATGTTCGGGCGCTCATAAACTCTGACCGCGGGGACGAGGCGTTGCGGATTATCCGTGAGGAAGCGTCGAAAAACGTCCGCGACGAAGAGGCGTTGAAAGATATCGAGGGAATGGTGTACATGGAGATGAAGCGGTACGACGACGCTGTCGCCCTGTACGAATGGCTCATGGATTCCAGCCCGGAAAACCCCCGTTACATCATCTCCCTGACCCAAGCCTACAATGCCGCCGGCCAGTACCGTAAATCCGAGGAGAAACTGCTCGCCCTGCTCCGCAAGGAGCCCTCGAACACCCGGTACCTGATGCAGATTGGCATCGTATACGACCTGATGAAGCAATTCGACAAGGCGGAGGAAGTCCTTCTCAAGGTCATACGGCTGGAACCGGACAACGCCCACGCGCTCAACAATCTCGCCTACATGTACATCGAAAATGGCAAAAGCCTTTCCAAGGCCATCGGCATGGTGAAACGCGCCCTTAAAATCGATCCCCGCAACGGCGCCTATCTGGACACCCTGGGATGGGGATTCTTCCGAAAGGGCGACCTGTCCGCGGCACGCGAGAATATCGAGGGTGCTCTGGCGATTGCGGATAAGCCGGACAAGGGCGTGATATACGAGCACTACGGTGAAATTCTCGCCCGTCAGGGCCACAAGGACAAGGCGCTCGATGCCTACCGTAAGTCCATCGAGTGCGGTGAGGACAAGGATCGCATCCAGAAGAAGATCGATGCTCTGGGCCGGTAATGGACGCCGAGGCGCTTTCGCGCTCATTCTGACGGCCGCGGCGCTGCTAGCTGGGTGCGGGCCCAAACCGCAGCCGCTTCCTCCCGATGTTACCACCGAAAGGGTGCTCACCGCCATTCGGGAACAATCAGCGTCCATCCGCGACCTTTCCGGGTGGGCGCGGGTGCGGGTGAGCGGAAAGAACGGCGATCAGTCCTCCACCGCGACCATACGGTATCTCGCGCCGGAGCGCCTGTTCGTGACCCTGCACGGGCCGCTCGGGACCGAACTGGCCGAAATCGGTTCCGACAGTGATTCCATAACCGCGTACATACCCTACTATGACGGGTATATCCGCACCGGAAAAGACGAGAATCCGCTCTCGGTCCTTCTCCCGGAAGCGGATATCGATACGGGACGGCTTATTTCCCTCCTGCGGCCCGCGCTCCCGCCCGCCGATTCGCTCGGCTCGTACCGCATTTCCCTGCAAATACAGGGGAATGAAGCGGAACTGCTCCTTCGCGACGGTTATTCCGAACAGCGTTTCATTGTCAGCGGCCCCCGCCTGTTCGTGGTGGAGGAGAGTATCACGGTGGACGGGGAAACGGTATGGAACGCCCGGAGAAGTGATTTCCGGGAAGTGAACGGGGTTTTCTTTCCCCGAAGAATACGTGCCGAGCAGGAGTCCGGGAAGCTGGACCTGGAATTACGGAATATCACCATCAACACCGGGCTGGGGGAAAGCGATGTGACCGTGAATATTCCCGAGGGTGCGCAACGGTTGAAGATACGGAGACCCTGACATGCCGGAAAAAACCGCCCGTGAAATAGCGCTCGACCTGCTCCTCCGCATCGAAAACGGCGGAGCGTTCAGCGACCGTATTCTGGCCGCCCCGCAGGTCGCCGGACTCGATCCGCGCGACCGCTCTTTCATCCGGGAACTGGTATCCGGGGTGGAGCGATGGAAACTGCGGCTTGACCGGACGATCGATTTGTACTATACTAAACGGGCCAATTCGCTCAGCCCGGAAATCCGCCAGACGCTCCGTCTGGGGCTGTACCAGCTCATGTTCCTCAATTCCGTACCCTCCTGGGCTGCGGTCAACGAGAGTGTGAAACTGGCGACGAACATGCAGGGGAAAGCCGCCGGTGGACTGGTCAATGCCATTCTGCGACGGTTCACCCGCGAGGGGGAGCCGGGGAACTGGCCCTCCGATCCCTCGGAGCGCATGTCACAGGAATACTCCTTCCCGCTCTGGGTGGTTCGTCGCTGGCTGGAGCGTTACGGTCCGGAGACCACCGGGAACATCCTGCGCGCCAGCAACGAACGCCATCCGGTTTTCCTCCGCGCCTCCCGCCTCCGTACCGGGAGGGAGGAATTGACCGGCATTCTGGCGCGTGAGGGGTATACCGTGAAGGCGCTGCCGGAAATGCCGGAATACCTGTCCGTGGAAGATCCTGAGGGACTGTTCGACACCGCTGTGTTCCGGGAAGGTTTCTTTACCGTTCAGGACCCCGCCGCGGGCATGGCCTCGCTTCTCCTCGCTCCCGAACCGGGAGAAACGGTGCTTGACCTGTGCGCCGCACCCGGCGGGAAGACCACCCATCTGGCGGAACTCATGGGGGACCGTGGTCATATTCTGGCGGTGGACACCCATCCGGGGCGTCTGGCGCTGGTCGCGGAAACCGCAAAAAGGCTGGGCATATCCTCCATCGCCACAATAACCGGAGATGCGCAGACCTTCGGGGCGGGAGAGGAAAAACGGTTCGACCGGGTGCTTCTCGACGCCCCCTGCACGGGTTCCGCGGTTTTTTCCAAACGGCTGGACATGAAATGGCGCCGTGAGGAAGCGGATATCGGGAGGCTGGCGGAATTGCAGCGGGAAATGCTGGAAAACGCCGCCCGGCTGGTGAAATCCGGGGGAACCCTGGTGTATAGCACCTGCTCGCTGGAGCCCGAGGAAAACACGCAACAGATTGAGACTTTTCTACTCAACCATCCAGAGTACACCGCAATGCCGGATGAGCGGTTCGACCGGTTCAAAAACGACGGCGGCTTTCTGATCCTTCCGCACCTGATGTATGGAACGGGGGCGTTCGCCGCGAAACTGAAGCGAGCATGAAATGTGGGAAAAGGCGCTTGAGCGGCTCAAAATTCTGACGGAAACGCTGGATGAAGAGGTCCTGAAAAAGCTGGTGAAATCGGAAAAAGCCCGAAGGCGGATTTTCATCGGCGGATCGGTTCTGGCCGGCATCGCCGCCTTCGTTCTCTTCATGGACATCATTGTCATGCCGCTTTACCTCCAGGAGGGAGTGGCGGTCCGCGTTCCGGACATC